>JBNRMS010000082.1:0-8745 GCA_050309735.1 Eubacteriales bacterium | reverse complement strand
GGCGAGGGTGGGGAAGGCGGCGTGTCATAGAGCATGTCATAGTCGTTGATTTCGGGCTCGACTGACTTTGGTTTCTTCGGGAGATGCTCTGAGAAGTATGCGTCGATACACTCGCGCATCGGCAGGGCGAGCGCATAAACTCCAAGGCGCGACTTTATTCCAAGGCTGGCCCGAATTTTATTCTCTGAATATTTTATTATATCGGTCACAAGAAAACGCAGCTCGTGCGTTCGCGAGAACGAGCAGTAGTCAACTTCGATTCTGCGCTTAACCTCATACGAGCAGAGTGCCCCCGCAAAGGCGTCACGTATTACGCGGCTGTCCTCAAGACCCGCGCCCGACAAGAGCTGCCCCCCGTCGCCCGAAAAGCGTTTTATGATTTCGGCGAGCGCGCCGCGGATATGTTTGTCATATATCGGAAGAGCATCACCCTTTGCGAATTTACTGGTTCTATAGTCGTAATTTGAGCAGTATGTGAGCAGCATATCGCAGTATCCGCCGGCATAATCCTCTCCAACCGACATATAAAATTCTTTGAGGTTACACACTTTAAGCGCCTCGGCAGGTATTGCGCCACGCACAAATTCGGGGGGCGGGAGATGATGAATAAGCGAAAAATCGCAGATCCACTCGCCGAGCATCTTGTCAAATCTCGGGAACTCCTCTCGGTATGCCCTCCAAAGTCCGAAGAGCTGCTTCTGCCCCCAAGCGGGGTCGCCCTGCCCCCCGGTGTTGATTATTTCGTAGATAAAAAGGAGGATGTAGCTGTAGTCGGTTCTCAGATATTCGCCCGCCTTGGCTCGCTCGCGCCACCAGAGATACCAAGCAAGCTGGGATTTATTAAGCTGCGAAAACTGCGGAACATACGAGAAAAACGGAACACGCGGACACTCGGTTCCGACGGCATTTTTAATCTTCTTTGCGTGCCGCAGGAATTGCTCGTAATAATTATAGCTTGTTTTCCAGTTGAATATCCTGACGCGGTGAATCAGATTGTGGCGCGGCTCATATTCGTCGTCGGGGCGGGGCTGCGATTCTTCTTCCTCGGCCGTATGCGGCGGGATAAACTTTTTTATGAGAGGAGCGCCGCTCTCATCGCCGCCTCTCGGAGAGGCGATATCACCTCCCGCCGAACGGGCTTTTGAGAGCGGTATGTCGGCGGGTGCGAGGTCGTTCTCTTCACCCAAAGATTCGGCCGGGCAGCTCGGCTCAACCGTTATTTCAACCGGCTCGGTTGAACTGCGATAAGGGGCGGGAACAAATTTTCTCTGCGGCAAAAGGGCGGAGATGTCCCAGAATTCGTCAAGCTCATCCCGCCTGTTCTTTTTGGTGTCGCCCATGAGATTTGCCGCCTCCTTCCCGATTAATTATGTATCTTAATGATAATCATATTTATATCACATTACTAAAAGTATATTATACCATCATAGCTTTACTCTGTCAATCGGCGGGCTGTTTTTTTGGAGATATTCCGAGGGTGATTGACACGCCGAGCGCGATTTGATATAATAATGTTGTGATTCTGACGGGGGTGAGGATATGACCGAATATTTCACAAGTATTGCCGGAAACGCCTCGCTTAGGCGTCGATTAGCCGAGGAGATACTGGCGGGAAAATTTCCGCACGCCTATATTATTGAGGGAATTCAGGGAAGCGGAAGAAAAACGCTGGCAAAAAACGCCGCTGCGGCTCTATCCTGCGTGAATAAAGACAAGGGAAAACTGCCCTGTCTTATCTGCCCGGCCTGCCGCAAAATCCTTGACTCAAAAACCCCCGATATAATACACATCGCACCCGAGCGCGGCAGGGTTACAATCGGCGTCGAGACGGCAAGAGGCCTGCGGCGCGACGTGATGACAGTTCCCAATGACTTTGATTACAAGGTCTATATAATTGAGGACGCCGATAAAATGACGCCGCAGGCGCAAAACGCACTCCTGCTCACACTTGAGAATCCCCCAAAATACGCCATGTTTTTTCTTATTTGCCAATCGTCTGCAGCGCTGCTCGAAACGGTGCGCAGCCGGGCTCCGATTCTCAGAACCGAGCCGCTGCCCCCCGAGATGATTCACGATTATATCACAGCGCATGACAGCCGGGCGGCCGAGCTTGCTTCCGAGTCACCCGGTGAGCTATCCGAGCTTATCGCCGCGGCGGGCGGCTCAATAGGAGCTGCGCTCGCTCTTCTCGACGCTAAGGCTCGCCGCCCCGTAATAGAGCGCCGCCGCATTGCAAAAGACTTTATTATGGCTCTTTCTCACGGCTTTTCGTCGCCGTCAAGCCTCTCGGCGCTCTCCTTATTCTCGAAAAAACGCGAGGAAGCCACTGCAGAGCTGCTGCTTGTGTCCGATGCTCTGCGCGACCTTATCGTGCTCAAAAAATCCGAAAACGCACCTCTCATCTTCTTCTTTGACAGCGAGGAGGCGCTCGACATATCAGACAAATTTACCCTGCCCCGACTGTTCGCGCTCTCTGAGCGGATAAGTTCTGCCATAGAGCTGCTTGGCAGAAATGCAAATCTTCGCCTCACACTTATAAATCTTATCGGCGCAGGGATATCATAACCCCCGCGCAAACCGAAAGGAAGATCGGCATAAATGGAAAATATACAGAACAAAAACAACAACAATAAAAACAGACCCCCTAACCCTAATCGCGGCGGGAGATTTAACCAGCGCAAGAAAAAGCGCTTTCCGCGCCCCCCGCGCAAAAATCAAGCAAAGCCGGCCACAGCAGAGATTCTCGCCGGGCGACACGGTGAGGACGATACGCTCGTAACACTTCGCGAGCCGGCTATGTCCGCACCGGCTCAGAGCCCGGAGAGCGGCAGCCCGCAGCAAACCATAAGAGCAAGGGCTAACAAAAAATACCCCGACCTTTCTTTGTTTGACGATCCTCCCCCTTTAAAAGAATTGTCGGCTGACGACCCCGATGCGGTTGAAGTCATCGGCGTGAAATTTAAGCAAACCGGAAAGGTTTATTATTTCGCGCCAGGCGATATCAGTGTCGCGCGGGAAGACGCCGTCATTGTCGAAACGGCACGCGGCCCCGAGTATGGCGAGGTCTTTTTCGCGAATCGCTATGTTCCGAGCAAAGATATTGTGCTCCCGCTGCGCCCTCTTATCCGGATTGCGACAAAAGAAGACTCGGAGCACCACGAGCAGAACCGAAAAAAAGAAAAAGAGGCATTTGCTATCTGCCTTGAGAAAATTGCAAAACACGGCCTTGACATGAAGCTGGTTGAAGCGCAATACGCCTTTGACAATTCAAAGCTGCTCTTCTACTTTACCTCTGCCGGTCGGGTTGATTTCCGTGAGCTTGTCAAAGATCTTGCGTCGGTTTTCCGCACGCGAATTGAGCTGCGGCAAATTGGCATACGAGATGAGGCAAAGCTGCTCGGCGGCCTTGGTGCCTGCGGCCGCGCGCTCTGCTGCTCAACCTTCCTCTCAGACTTTATGCAGGTTTCAATAAAGATGGCTAAGGAGCAAAATCTTTCGCTAAACTCAAATAAAATTTCGGGAAGCTGCGGGCGGCTTATGTGCTGCCTGCGCTATGAACACGACACCTATGTCGATGAAATACGGCAGACCCCGCCGGTCGACTCTCTTGTCAGAACGGTCGAGGGAGACGGAACGGTAATCGAGATAAACCCTCTCGCGGGAGCGGTAAAGGTCAGACTGTCCGGAAAGCCCGACATTATGCCCAAACTTTATCACCGCGATGATGTAAAGGTTCTCTCCCGCCCAGAGGGTGGTGAGCGTGACCGGTCAAAGAACGAGGCCGAGATTGAATAATCCCCCGCTCTCCGCAGGGGGGATTATCCCGACCTTAATTTTTTAAAAACCATTGCAAATTTCGGCGTTCTGTGCTACAATATATTTATAATAATTTAATTACCCGGAGGTAAACTTACATGGCATACAAAATTAATGACGACTGCATCGCGTGCGGCGCCTGCGCCGACAGCTGCCCGGTCGAGGCTATAATTGCGGGTGACGAAAAGTACACTATCGACCCCGAGAAGTGCATCGACTGCGGCGCTTGTTCCGACGCCTGCCCGGTCGACGCGCCCAAAGCCGAATAAACCCTGTTACATACTACCCGCGCGGCTGATAACCCGAGTGCGAACGGAGCGCCATATGGCCGCTCCGTTCGTTTTAGTTAGGAGGCGATAGAATCAGATATGGACAAAAGCATTACACTCACGCAACTCAAAAGCGGCGAACGCATTGACGAGGTTAACGAAAAGATAAGACTGATTCAGAAAAAAGACGGTCTCACCTTCGGCACCGACGCCTATATGCTCGCCGCCTTTGTTACCCCCTCTCCCCGCTCAAGAGCGGCAGACCTCGGAAGCGGAAGCGGCATCGTCTCGCTGCTCTGCGTCGCAAAAGAAAAACTTTGCCATATATACGCAATTGAAATACAGCCAGAGTTTGCCGATCTTGGCCTGCGCAATATCGCCGCAAACGGCTTTACGGATAGGATAACACAGCTCTGCGCCGACATACGCGACATACGCCCCGAGGAGACAGGCGGCGAGCTTGACGTGGTGCTCGCCAATCCCCCGTATCTTTGCGCCGGGCACGGAAAGCGCTGCGCTCATGACATGAAAAGCATTGCCCGGCATGAGGAAAACGGAACTATCTACGACTTCTGCGCCACAGCCTCGCGTCTGCTCAAATACGGTGGGAAATTCTACACCGTCTTTCGCCCTGACCGCCTTGCAGATCTGATGGCGGCGCTGCGCGCACACCGGCTCGAACCAAAAAGGATGACCTTTGTCCACCCCGATCCGTTATCTCCACCCTCGATAGTGCTGGTCGAGTCACGTTTGGGAGGAGCCCCCTCGCTCAAATTAACCCCGCCCCTGATCCTCTACCGCGACGGCCCCGAGCTTGAGCCTCGGGTATACACCGACCGCGCGGCTGAGGTTTACCAAACCTGTATGCTATAATTAAAAGGAACTAACCAAACATGGAAAATATAAAACGTGTGCTCAGTTACACGCGCCGCGCCGTCGATGACTATGCAATGATTGAGGATGGTGACAGGATTGCCGTCGGCGTCTCGGGCGGCAAAGACTCGCTAACCCTTCTCACTGCTCTGGCCGAGCTGCGCCGCTTCTATCCGAAAAAATTTGACCTTGTCGCAATAACCGTCGATATGGGCTTTGAGGGAGCCGATTTCACCTCCCTATCCGAATTTTGCCGGAGCCTTCGGGTCGAACTTCATATAATTCGGTCGCAGATAGCAAAGGTAATATTTGATATACGCAAAGAACCAAACCCCTGCTCGCTTTGCGCCAAAATGCGCCGGGGAGCGTTGCACGCCGCGGCGGTTGAGCTTGGCTACAACAAGGTCGCCCTCGGGCATCATTTTGACGACGCCGTTGAAACCTTTATGCTCAATCTCTTTTTTGAAGGCCGCATCGGCTGCTTTCAGCCCGTAACCTATCTCTCGCGCCGGGATATCCACCTTATCCGCCCCCTTATATATATGCCCGAAAAGGATATTCGATACTTTTCCGCAAAAGCAAAACTCCCGATAATCGAGTCACCCTGCCCCACCAACGGCAAAACCGAGAGAACCGAGATGAAAGCTCTCCTCTCCTCTCTCGAACGTCAAAACAAAGGCCTGCGCTACCGAATCTTCGGCGCTATGACGCGCGGCGAGATCTCGGGCTTCCGTTCGTTCGGACGACTTGAGGGGATTAAGCAATACGCACAGGAGTACGAGGAGGGGGAAGATGAGGGAGCGGTGAATTCTTAGCAACCGGAGCCGCAAGCCCCACCGCCGGCCGGTGCGGCTTGCAATAAAAGATTGTTTGTGTGCCCGATGCCCGCTCATGTAAGTAACAACATCACATACCCCTTGCCAAAACACCGGCTATAATTACACTAAATAAATTGTGTAAACACGGAGGTAACTAATGAAAAAATTGTTCACCCTGCTTCCCTTGCTCCTCGCAACCCTTCTCCTCATCTCTTCCTGCAAAGGAATAGAAGCAGCGGCAGACGGTGTCCTCTCCTCCTTCACCTCAGAGGACCTTGCCGGAAACCAGGTCGATCAGTCTGTCCTTAGCGGTTACAAGCTGACAATGGTCAATATATGGGCCACCTTCTGCTCGCCCTGCATTCGTGAAATGCCAGACCTTGGTGAGCTTCATAAGGAATACGCCGACAAGGGATTCCAGATAATTGGCATTCCGGCCGACATCGCAAACAAAAAAGGCGAGATATCACAAAGCTTGCTTAAAGAAGCAATCGAAATTATTAATATTACAAAGGCAGATTATCTGCATATAGTGCCGTCCTTGAGCCTTTATGCAGCGAAAATCAGCCGCGTTAGTTCGGTCCCCGAGACGATATTCGTAGATGAATACGGAAATCAGGTGGGCAAGTCTTATATCGGCGCGAGGTCTAAGGCGGCATGGGCAGCAATAATCGAGCAGCTCCTTGAAGAAGTGGGGTAGGATATGCGAGAATCATATAAAAGCCTCGCGGCGCTCGGCGCCCTCTTGCTCGGCACTATCTTCCTTGTAATCGGAATAATCCGCGGCGAGGCGGCAGACGTGCTGCGCAAGGCGATAAATATCTGTCTGGAGTGTATCGGAATTGGCTAAGCGAAAACTAAGCGGGCGTCGCCGGCTGTTTATACAGGCCGGAGCCGCCGCCCTCTCAAACGGTTATCTCCGCGGTTTTGCCGAGGGAAGGATATTTAGGGGAAAATCCAAATATGTCTGCGTCCCGGGGCTTAACTGCTACTCCTGCCCCGGCGCGCTCGGCTCCTGCCCGATAGGCTCGCTTCAGGCGACGCTCGGGGGCAGGAGTTACAGGTTTGCCTTCTATGTCCTCGGATTTCTGATGATCTTCGGGGCTGTTTTTGGGCGCTTTATCTGCGGATTTCTCTGCCCCTTCGGCCTTTTTGAGGACCTGATTTATAAAATTCCTTTTGTAAAAAAGCTAAAGAAGCTGCCGGGCGAGAGGCTTCTGCGCCGGCTGAGATATCCGATTCTTCTGCTCTTTGTTATAATCCTGCCGATGATCGTGGCCGACATAACAGGCCTTGGCGAGCCGTGGTTCTGCAAATATATCTGCCCGGCGGGAACACTCGAGGGCGGTATCCCGCTTGTGCTGGCGAATGAGGGTCTGCGCGCGGCGGTTGGTTTTCTTTACGCGTGGAAGCTGGCTATACTGGCGGTTATAGTTTTTCTCTCGGTCTTAATATGGCGCCCCTTCTGCCGCTATATCTGCCCACTCGGTGCGATTTACGGGATGTTTAATAAGTTTTCGTTCTATCGCTTCAGGGTTGACGGCGAGAAATGCATCTCGTGCGGCAGATGTCAGGCAGCCTGCGGGCTTGATATTCCGACATGGAAAAAGCCAAACAGCGCCGACTGCGTACGCTGCGGAGATTGCCGAGCCGCCTGCCCAACCGAAGCGATTGAAACGGTGAAGATTGCCGATATTATGAGCGGATATAAAAAAGCTAAAAAAATTCGCAAAAATCCCAATGATACAGACTTTGATTGCACTTTATAGACGGGAAAGGTATTGCAAAGACTGCACTAAAGGACAAATCCTTTAGTGCAGTCTTTTTGGCGAATATTGTTATGCCGACGCATAAGATTTAAATAATAAAAGGCATTTATGTTATGTAGTGCAGTATCCCCGCCTGAGCGAATAAAGATACAATAACCACCGAGGTGTCTATGATAACCCCCGCAATCATCGGCTTTAATCCTACCCCTTTAACTTCTTTAAGGCTGGTTTTCAGTCCGATTGCAGCAAGGGCCATTGACAAAAAGAATTTTGAAAGAAATGCCGTCCCGTCAACCATGCCAGCCGGCACAAGCCCTGTGCTTCTTATCCCCACCACGGCAAGGAACCCAAGGATAAACCAAGGGAATATTTTGCGTATACTAACCTTTGAGGCTGCCTCTGACGGTGTTTCCTTTTTTGCGTATACCCATGAAAAGACAAGCACAATTGGTACGATAAAAAGAGTTCTTGTAAGCTTGACAATTGTTGCAAGCGAGCCTGCAGCATCTGAAAAAGCATACCCCGCCGCAACAACCGACGAAGTATCGTTAACCGAAGTACCAATCCAAAGTCCGTATCCGGTATCAGAAAGACCCAGAAGTTGACCTATCCAGGGGAAGGCAATCACAGTTATAATGTCAAAAATAAAGGTTGCGGATATTGCGTAAGCTATATCTCGATTCTTCGCCCGAATGGTAGGGCCGACCGTCGCAACCGCCGTTCCTCCGCAAATCGCAGTGCTCACCGAGAGAAGGCTGGCCAGCTTCCAGTTTATTTTGAAAACTTTCTTACATATATATCCCACCCCAAAAGATGTCGCAAGGGTAAATGCCATTAGTATCAGCGCATATTTCCCGGCTTTGATCACCTGTGAAAAGCTTAGCGTTATTCCGGCAAGGATAATTCCCGCACGCAGAATTTTTTTGGAAGTCCAGTTGATTCCCGGATCATAAGCCTCATTGCGGCAAACCAGCGGATTGAGCAGCATTCCTAACACCAGCGCAATCAAAGTTCCCCCGAGAATACCTGCAGGGAGAAATAAACTAATTATATAAGCAATAATAGCGATTCCTCCTGAAAGCGCAATGCCTGAAAAGTATTTTTTGACGTGACTCATTTTATGTGTTATTCCTTTCGCTTACATTAAATTGTTCTCTACTATTGATATTATCACATTTTTGTGATAATATCAAATTATAG
>JBNRMS010000081.1:0-10692 GCA_050309735.1 Eubacteriales bacterium | reverse complement strand
ATCTTCGCCCTTATCATGTCTTATGTTGCTACCGCACGAAAGCATTCATTTGATGCCTTTTCTGCTATCCGCAATGCGCTATCAGGCCATCCCGATTGTGGGATTTGCTAAGGGGTGAATAGTTACTTTTAATTTTGAAATTTTATCAGAGAGGGGGGGGGGCAGAAACTATCCCCTCTCGCCGAGCGGAAGATACTCTCTCTGGCGCTCTATGCACTTATAACCCGGGCGGATTATTTTGTGAGCCGTAATATACTCCTCCATCCGGTGAGCGCACCATCCGGCAATTCGCGCTATGGCGAACAGGGGGGTATACATCTCGACGGGTATGCCGAGCATGCGGTAGACAAGACCCGAATAAAGGTCGACATTGCCGCACATTACCCGGTTAGTGTTCTTATAATTATTGAAAACCTGCGGGGTGAGGAGTTCGATGCGCTCAAGCAGCTCGAAATCATCCGAGAACCCCTTTGCCTCGGCAAGGCTTCTTGCATAGCGCTTGAGCATAACGGTGCGCGGATCGGACAGGGTGTATATCGGATGCCCCATGCCGTAGATAAGTCCCGAGCCGTCGTATGCCTCGCCCTTGAGGATTTTAAGCAGGTAGTCTGAGAGTGCGCCGTCGTCCTTTATATTGGTAACATTTTCTTTTATGTTGTCAAACATCCCCTGAACCTCGATATTTGCGCCGCCGTGCCGCGGCCCCTTTAGCGAGCCGATAGCGGCCGAGATTGCCGAGTATGTGTCGGTTCCCGAGGAGGAGAGAACGCGGCAGGCAAAGGTCGAGTTGTTTCCGCCGCCGTGTTCGGCGTGTATCACAAGGCAGAGGTCGAGCAGGTGCGCCTCCTCCTCGGTGAACGACTTATCCGAACGCAGCACACGCAGAAAATTCTGAGCGGTTGAAAGCTCGGGGCGGGGGTTGTGCAGGTGCAAACTGCGGTCGCAAAAACAATTTTTGAAAACCGCATAAGAATGCGCGGCGATAACCGGCAGACGGGCGATAATCTCAACGCTCTGGCGGATCATATTCTCAAGACTTGTTGTGTCGGGATCCTCATCATAAGCATAGAGCGACAGAACGCCTGTCGCTATCTTGTTCATCAGCGAGCGGCAGGGCGCCTTCATGGTTATGTCCTCGGTGTAACGGGGGGGCAGGCGGCGGTAGGCGTCGAGCAACCCGTTGAAGTCGGCAAGCTCTGATTTTGTGGGAAGCTCGCCGAAAAAGAGGAGGTATGCGCACTCCTCAAAGCCATATCTGCCCTCGCGCGCATAGCTCTCGACAAGGTCAATCATATTGTATCCGCGGTACTCAAGCACACCGTCCTGTGGGACGCGCTCGCCCTCGCTGACAATATATCCGTGCGCGTTGCCAATCTTTGTAACCCCTGCGGTAACTCCGGTGCCGTCGGGCTCGCGCAAACCGCGCTTGACCCGGTAGTTGTCGAAGGCCTGTTCGGGAACGACATACGCATCCCGCGCCGCACCGACGAATTTATCTAAAAGTCCTTTGACGACCTGCTTGCTGTCGCCCTGTGAAATATTATCATTATGATATTGCATTTAATCTACTCTCCAAGACCGAAATAGTAGCCATTATTATACCACCACGGCAGCAATATTGCAAGTATTATTTTTAAAAATTCATTTGTTTTATTTCTATTGCGTCTCTACACAAAGTCTTAAGGCTCCCCTTACAGACGAGCGGCGGTATTTAAACTCGCTAAACAATGCAAAAAAGAAAGGGACGCCACTATACCGATTGATCCCCCGCATATTACCGCGCCCGCCGCGTCATTTTCGCGGCGGGCGCTTCTTTATTCTCTATCAACCGTAACAACGGCGTTGCTGCTCGGGTTTATCTCGCGTATTGCCGCGGCAACGGCAGCGCGCAGCTCATCGTCGGTCAGTTTCAGCTCATAAGGGGCGGAAACGTCGAAAATCAGATTGGTGTGCGCTTTCCCGATGACACATCTGAAATCGTGTATCCGAAGGCGCTCGTCAACCCGACTTACGGCCCGGTCAGCCTCCTCCCTCATCCTGTCGACCCGCTCGTCATCGGTAACTATCGGGTCCATGTGAATTGTCGCCTCTATTTGAAGCTCTGAGTTTATTTTTTTCTCAATATCGTCTATCATCTCGTGAATCTCGAAAATATCGCCCTTGCCGTCAACTTCAATATGTAGCGAGGCGAGAGCCCGACCGGGGCCATAGTTGTGAATTACCATGTCGTGTATGCCGAGAGCACCGGGATATTCGTCAACCACCCGGCTTATCCCCCTTACTATCTCGTCCGACGGGGGGCAGCCAAGTATAGAATTCTTCGTGTCGCTGAGAATCTTTACTCCGGCTACGAAAATCACAACCGAGACGGCCATTCCCACAATCGAGTCTACCCGCACCCAACCAAAAATGAGATAGAGCACCATCCCGACCATGACAGCAAGGGTCGAGAGGGCGTCGGAGAAGGAGTCGGCCGCCGTGGCAAACATCACCGAGGAGTCGAGCCTTTTTCCGAGACGCCGGTTATAAAGCCCGAGCCAGAGCTTAGCCGCAACAGACGCGGCGAGCACCGAAAGAGTGAGAACCCACCTCTCGCGCGAGGGGGGCTCGGGTCGTATCAGCTTTCCGAGCGAGCTGCCAAAAAGCTCCCACCCGACAAGCAAAACAAGGAAGGAAACTATCATTGATGCGACATACTCAATCCGCGCGTGTCCGAAGGGGTGGTTGCGGTCGGCCGGCTTTGCCGAAATCCGAAAGGAAATCAGCGACACTATCTGAGAGCCGGCGTCCGAGAGGTTGTTGAAAGCGTCGGCAGTGATTGAAATTGCGCCCGAAATAGAGCCGACTGTAAATTTTCCCGCGAAGAGCAGGCAGTTAAGAACAATCCCAACAACAGCCGCCGTCATGCCCGAGACCCGGCGCTCGGCCGAGCAAGTCTCTCTTTTATCGTTATTCGGTATTTTTCTCATGAGCAGCTCTATTCTCCCTTATGGAAACCGGCAGGGTTCCCCCGTCATTAATATTAATTCGATATTGGCAATTATACCCTCACCGGCACCGTCAGAACCTGAAATACAGGAAGGGGTTGAAGGTTGAGTCGACCAGATAGGCTGTGCAGATGACAAGCGCCAAAACCGACACCGCGCCGGCGGCATAGGGCAGCCAGCTCTTTTTTTCGTATGCCCCCCAGAAGGAGCGGCGGGAGAGCGGCGTGCTTGCCACAACCATCACGACAAGAAGAAGCGTGCTGCGTGCAATGTCAAATATATCGGCCTGATTGATAAGCCCAGCCCCGCCCGCGCCGAACATAACCGAAAGATAGGAGAAGCCTCGCGCGAGCGTGAGGCCATCTGTACCGTCGAACACGAAAACCAGCCAGCCGATGAGCACGAAAAAGAGGACATAGGCGTGCCGGAAGAGGGCGGGAAGTTTCTCAAGCAGTTTGCCAAGGAAGGCCTTTTCAATAAAGAGCAGCACAAAATAGTAAAGTCCCCAAATCACAAAATTCCAGCTCGCGCCGTGCCAAAGCCCGGTCAGTAGCCAGACGGCAAGGAGATTCAAATAGGTTCGCGCCGCTCCCCGCCGGCTTCCCCCAAGCGGAAAATACACATATTCGCGAAACCACGAGGAGAGCGAGATATGCCAGCGCCGCCAAAACTCGGTTATGCTTTTGGATATATAGGGATAGTTGAAGTTCTCAAGAAAACCAAAGCCGAAAATCCGACCAAGGCCTATTGCCATGTCCGAATAGCCCGAGAAGTCGAAATATATCTGAAAGGCGTAAAAAATAATGCCGAGCCATGCTCCGGCAATAGTAAGCTCTCCAGATGGCAGCGCCGAGAAGTATTTCCACATCTGGCCGGCAGTGTTTGCCAGAAGAACCTTCTTAGCAAGTCCCACAGTAAATGTTCTGATTCCCGAGGCGGCAAGACTGAGCGAATGGCGCCGCTCGGTGAGCTGCGCGTCGATATCGCGATATCTGACAATAGGCCCTGCGACAAGCTGGGGAAAAAGCGACACATAAGCGCCAAAGCTGAATATATTCCGCTGCGCGCAGCATTCGCCCCGATATACATCTATAACATATGAGAGCGCCTGGAAGGTATAGAACGAAATCCCGATGGGAAGCGAAATTTCGGGCACCGAGAGATCCCCAAGCCCCGGAATGAGCCGCAGATTTGAAACAATAAAACCAGCATATTTGAAAAACCCGAGAATTGCAAGATTTATTATAATGGTCAAAATCAGAATCGCGCGCGCCCGGCGCCGATTGTCAAGATGAATGTCAATCAGCCAGCCCAAGATGTAGTCTAATATAATAGTGAAGACCATCAAAAAAACATAAGTTGGCTCGCCCCAGCCATAGAAAACAAGGCTGACCAGAAGGAGAGCGAGATTTCGCCAGCGCACCGGCGAGAGGAAGTATATTATTAATGTGACCGGCATGAAAAGATAGAGAAATTCGAGCGATGAGAAGAGCACTTCCGGCCTCCTTTGGGGATGATTTTTCGTTGTTTTATCTTTTATGTATTCATTATTTTGTTTGCTTTTTTGCCAATAATCTGTTGTCGGCTGCTATCCCCAATACTTTCTGTCAAGGCTTCTGAGTTGTATCGCCTCGGCGATGTGGTGTTCGCGGATTGTCGCGCTTCTGTCAAGATCGGCTATTGTGCGTGAAACGCGCATTATGCGGTCGTATCCGCGGGCTGAAAGTCCGAGATTATCGTAGGCCGCTCGCAGGAGCGAGGCTGCGGCGGGGTCGGGGCGGCAGTATTTATGGATTCCGGCGGGAGTTAGCTGCGCGTTGCAGGAAAACCTCCCCTGCCCCATGCGCTCTTTTGCAAACTCACGGGCAGCGATAACCCGGGCTCGTATATCGGCCGAGCGCTCGGGTGAGGTGACGGGGGTTGATATCTCGTCATAGGAGAGCGAGGGCATCTCTATTTGTATATCCATTCGGTCAAGCAGTGGGCCGCTTATCCTTGATATATAACGCTTTACGTCGTCAGGGCGGCAGACGCATTTCCGGGTCTGATGCCCGAAATATCCGCAGCGACAGGGGTTCATAGCGCCGACGAGCATGAAGGAGCAGGGATAGGTCACCCGACCGTTGGCGCGGGTTATTGTCACTTTGTGATCCTCAAGAGGCTGGCGCAGAGCATCGGTGACCTGCTTTGGAAACTCGGGCAGCTCGTCAAGAAAGAGAACGCCGTTATGCGCGAGCGAAACCTCACCTGGCATAGGATAAATCCCTCCTCCGACAAGACTAACCGAGGACATTGTATGATGGGGCGAGCGGAAGGGGCGGGCGCCGAGCAGCGACACTCGCTCGGGCAGAGTTCCGGCAACAGAATGGATTTTGGTGGTCTCGATAGCCTCTTCGAAGGAAAGCGGGGGCAGAATGCCCGGCAAACGCTTTGCTATCATTGATTTTCCGGTTCCCGGCGGGCCGATAAGCAGTATATTATGCCCTCCGGCGGCGGCTATCTCGATTGCGCGCTTTGCCATTAGCTGGCCACGCACGTCGGAAAAATCAAGCTCGCCCGCCTCGCCCGGCGCAATGCCCGAGATATTTGTCGGGCGCACGGGCGCAAGCGGGGCATCACCGTTGAGGTGAGCCACCAGCCCGGAAACGCTTTTCACCGCAAAAACATCAATCCCCGCAACCGCGGCCGCCTCGGCGGCATTCTGCTCGGGCGCGTAAAACTCAAGCATTCCGGCTTCTTTTGCCGCAGAGCACATCGAGAGCACTCCCCGAACGCCGCGCACGCCCCCCGAGAGTGATAGCTCGCCGACAAAGCATCGGCGTGAGAGGTCGATGTCCTGACGCACCACCCCGGCACACGAGAGAACGCCGAGCAGTATCGGCAGATCAAAGCCCGAGCCCTCTTTGCGCCGGTCGGCGGGGGCGAGATTGACCGTGAGCGCCATGTCGGGGAAAGGCCAGCCGCTGTTCCCGCAGGCCGTGCGCACCCGCTCTTTGGCCTCCTTAACCGCTGCGTCGGGCAGCCCGACAATCTCAAAATCGGGAAGCCGCTCGCAGGCGTCGCACTCGGAAGTGACTATAAAACCGTCAATCCCAAAAAGCCCTGCGCCATGAATCGTCGATAACATTATTCAGCAAAAAGCCTCCGCGCATACAAATTTTGTTACTTAAATGAGTATATCATACATCTTTATTTTTTTCAATATTTGCAGATAAATTAATCTTTGAGCCTTCTCGCGCAAAAAAATAGCGTTATCTGGGCATAATTTAGTGAAAACCTATTGCAAATGAGCCGCGTTTGTAGTAAAATAAACTATAATTGTGCAGATGCGGAGCAAAGAGCTTTCCGCTTGAGAATGTATAAGCAACACTGTTTGGAGGTATATTATGGTATCAGCAAGCGATTTCAGGAATGGGCTGACCTTTGAGATGGACGGAAGTGTGTTCCAGATAATCGAGTTTCAGCATGTAAAACCCGGCAAGGGCGCGGCCTTTGTGCGCACCAAAATTAAAAATGTGATTTCAGGCGCAGTGGTGGAAAAGAGTTTTTCACCCACAGATAAATTTGAAAACGCATACATTGAGCGCAAGGATATGCAGTATTCCTACACCGACGGAGACCTTTATTATTTTATGGATCTTGAAACCTACGAACAACTCCCCCTTAACAGCGACAAGCTGCCCGACAGCTTTAAGTTTGTCAAGGAGGAGATGATCTGCAAGATTATCTCATACAAGGGCAATGTCTTTGGAATCGAGCCGCCCACATTTGTAGAACTGAAGGTAACCGATACCGAGCCGGGTTTTGCCGGAAACACCGCAACAAACACACTCAAGCCCGCAACGCTTGAAACGGGCGCCCATATAAAAGTGCCGCTCTTTATCAATGTCGACGACGTTATCAAAATCGACACCAGAAACGGTGAATATCTCTCGCGCGCATAAATGCGAAAAAATAAACTTAACACCCGGCTAAATTGTCCGGGCAGCGCCGAATCTGAAATAAAACAGTCGGCCGCGGAAAGGATTTTAAGATGACTATCAACGAAAAAGCGGTATATCTCAAGGGACTGGCCGACGGCCTGAATTTCGACAAAGCCTCGGCCGAGGGCAGGCTTATCGAAGCCCTTATCGATCTTGTGGGCGACATGGCAAAATCAATTGAGGAAACAGAGGACGAACTGCAATATCTCAACGACTATATCGAGGAGATCGACGAGGACCTCGGCGCCGTTGAGCAAGACATTTACGGTGACGACGAGGATGAGGACGACGAATTCTACTGCTGCCACGACGACGATTGCGGGTGTCACGACGACGAGTGCGACTGCTGCTGCGAGATAGAATGCCCGACCTGCCATGAGGTTATTTGCTTTAACTGCGGCGAGGAGCACGAGGAGATTGTCTGCCCTGCCTGCGGCAAGGAGCTTTCCGAGTGTTTTGACGACGAGGACAACGAGGATGAGGACGACGAAGACGACGAGGAAATAGAGGCCGTCGAATCTAAGCAAGAATAAAAAAAGCCCCGGCGGTATATTGCGCTCTTAGCGCAGCCCGCCGGGCTTTTGATTTATCTGGCAATGCGCAGCTCTTCAATCTCACAAATTCCCGGTTTTTCTCGCCCACGCTCGGGCATACTTATAAAAATATTAAGAATTGAGGTGTTATCATGCCAATTGTTGAGCTTCACGACAAAGAATCGGGCGCTGTCGACCAGCCAGGGAAAACAGTTCTTATCGAATTTTACACCGACTGGTGCCCGACCTGCCGCGCGATGCGCCAGACACTTGAGCGCGTCGCCGAGGAACGAGACGATATCGATATTTTCACCGTCAACACCGATAAAAATCCGGGATTCGTTCGCGAATACAATATCAAAAGCGTTCCCACCTTTATCGCTCTGAAAAACGGCAAAATAGTAGGCCGCGCCTCGGGGGCTCTGAGCCGCCGCGAGCTTGCCGGAATGGTGGCGGCCGAGGAAGCGGTGAGGTAGTCGGCGCGAGCTTGCCGGAGGGGGCGGCCGCGCCGATAAGGGTTAGGCGCGGGTTGCCGCCCGCCACGCCGGAAATGAATCCGATCGAGCAGATCTGGAAGGAAATCCGCAAACGCGGTTTCCGCAACGAAGTATTTCAAACCCTCGAAAAAGTTGTTGACCGGCTTTGCGAGGTTATTTGTTCTTTATCAAACAGTGTTGTTCAAAGCATTACAGGGCGAGATTGGATTATTAAATGTTTTAATTGAGGGTTAGTATTAAGACGAAAATTCCTCCCGCCTGTGAAGGTGAGAGGTATATAATTTTGTTTTTTGCATTGTAACAAACATACTTATGTTGATACTATTTACACAGAATTCCTCTGACATTTTTGTTTTGAAAAAGTAACGACCGTTCAATACTTTTCAGAACCGAGCGGTCATTTTGGCTTATGATTTACGCGTGAAACTCACATTATAAAAGGATTCCTCGGACTTGTTCCATGATACTTTAACAGTATATTCACCCGGCTCAAAGCCATCCGGCAGATCCCAGAATTCCCATGTTCGTTCAATTACATCTCCGCGGCGTACATGTACCGCCTTTGTTATGCCTGTGGAGGGAAAACCGGTCGCTTTTATCTCTGTTCCGTCTATCAGAACAATAGTCGGCCTTCCTCCGTGTTTGCGCTCATATCTGCTTACAAAGTAATATCTGCCGGATGTGCAGGTCGTTGTTACAGTAAGAAGTGCATAATCGATACGTCCGTCATATGATTTTATAACACCGTCCTTAACATCAAAATCAAATTTTGCGCTCCTCATCTCGCAGGAACAGATGCAAAATAACAAACAAATTGACATTACAAATGTTAGTATTTTTTTTGTGGTCATAGTTACTGTTCAACACCGTATGCTAAATCATAACGCTGCTTAATGTCAATACAAAAGCGCATACGATTGAAATAATCTTTCTTAAATGTTTCTTCATTTTCATATTCCTTTCTTTTTGCCGGATAAATAGCCCTGCGCCACCCGGCATATAGCATCAGAGCTGCGAGAAAAAGCAATCCAATCACAGATTGATTTCCCACACGACGAACAAGCCGCCCTTTAGGAATAATGTTTCAATAGCCCATCGGACTCTCCTCCTCTGCATCCACCCTAAGCAGCTACAACCGGTTTTCGCTTGCTTCGGATTTATTTTACATCTTATATAAAGCTGTGGCCGGCAGCTTTGATTTTCACAACTCCTGTATTTATGCGTGTTTCAATTTTAGCTTCAAATCCTTACTAATTTCAATGATACTCGCTTCCCATAAAAAGTCAACAACGCTTGCCAATGGTTTACAATTAGTTTACAACTTACTTGTACAACACCTCTATCATATGCAGCTAAAGCATAAACAAATGTGTTGCAGTTTAACAAAAACATTCTATAGGTTCACCTTTGGGCAGTGCTGAGGGAAAACCTAAGGACCTAGTGGTTTTGCCTGTCAACAGACCACGAAATCGGTACCTTTTACTTTAATTATACTGTTTTCAAACTTAGCGTTATCGGCGGCGCAGTTGCGCGGTGCAATATGCCGGGTTCTCTCCCGGCAGTTCTGCCTGCCGAAACATTTTTTTGAAAAACGCATTTCTTTTTACCATATAATTTTGGGGGAGCCTTCAATGAAAGCTCCCCCAAAAAATATTCTATTACTGCCCCGCTCTTCTGGCTCTCATCACCGTTTTAATGCGCAGGTCGTTGTTGAGTATTGTTTTACGCAATCGGATGCTTTTGGGAGTGACTTCTATCAGCTCGTCGTCCTTGATGAATTCGATTGCCTCCTCGAGCGAGAAGACGACGGGCGGGGTAAGCAGGAGCTTTTCATCAGCACCCGTTGAGCGGATTGAGGTCAAATGTTTGGTTTTACAGGGATTGACGGCAATATCATCATTTTTCGGGTTCTCACCGATTACCATCCCCTCATAGACCGCAGTCTGAGGGCCGACAAAAAGACGCCCGCGCTCCTGCACACTGTAGAGCCCATAGCGCGTGGTCTCGCCGGTCTCCGAGGCGACAAGCGAGCCGGTGAATCGCATAGTGATCTCGCCGCGCCAGGGCTTATAGTCCTCAAAATTGGTATTTAACACACCCTCACCGTGCGTATCTGTCAAAAATTCGGAGCGGTAACCGAAAAGGCAGCGCGCGGGTATCGAATAAAATATACGCATACGACTTCCCATAGGCGTCATCTCAAGCAGGTCTCCCTTGCGCTGACCGAGCTTGGCAACCACCGCCCCGACATACTGCTCGGGCACGTCGATTGTAACCCTCTCGAAGGGCTCGTATTTTTCGCCGTCTATCTCGCGGTATAGCACGCGCGGATTTGAGCAGGCAAGCTCATAGCCCTCGCGGCGCATATTCTCAATCAGGATTGCAAGATGCATCTCGCCCCGCCCGGCAACCTTAAATTCGTCGGTCGTCGCGCCGTCTGTAATACGCAGAGACACATCCTTGAGCAGCTCGCGATAGAGCCGTTCACGAAGCTGACGCGAGGTGACATATTTGCCCTCCCGTCCGGCAAAGGGACTGTCGTTAACCGAGAAGGTCATCTCGATTGTCGGCTCGCTGACCTTGACAAACTCAATCGGCTCGGGGTTGCCGACACTTGTAACAGTGTCGCCTATCGAGATATTCTCAGCCCCCGAGGAGGCCACTATATCCCCCACCGTCGCCGTCTCGACCG
>JBNRMS010000080.1:0-36925 GCA_050309735.1 Eubacteriales bacterium | reverse complement strand
TTCCAAAATCGTACCGGAATTTTCGGAGGACAGAAATAGAGAAAATAATACAGGCAATACAGACAGAAAAAATCAAGAGAAATAACCCAAAACAGCCCGAGATAAGGTGCTGTTATCGAGTGGGAGTAAAGCGCCGAAATCTCTCCTATAATAAAATAGGCCCTTGGCCGGGCTGATAAAATTTATAAACAGGAGGTAGCAGAATGTCTTGTTATTATCTTATCGGCATCCGAATGGATAACAGAGTAAACAACGCAATAGCGTTTCAGGAGACGCTTACCAAAAACGGCTGTAAAATCAAAACGCGCTTAGGCCTGCACGAAACAAGCGAGGAATATTGCGCGAACGACGGGCTGATTGTACTCCAGCCCTGCGGCACAAAAGAGGAAGTAGAACAATTGTTAGAGGATTTAAACAATCTTAAGGGTATCGTCGCCAAAATCATTGATTTAAACTGACGGCACAAAATCCGCGCAAGAGCGCTGGGAACGGGGATATGCCCGGGGTTTGTTATGCAGTCCCGGGCCCCCTTATGCATATATAATACAAGCGATGTGAGGACGTATATAAATGACAAAATATATTTTCGTGACCGGCGGTGTTGTGTCGGGTCTTGGCAAAGGAATAACGGCGGCGTCGCTCGGGCGCCTGCTGAAGGCTCGCGGGCTAAAGGTGGCTGCGCAGAAGCTCGACCCATATATCAACGTTGACCCGGGAACCATGAGCCCTTATCAGCACGGTGAGGTTTATGTAACCGAGGACGGCGCCGAGACAGACCTTGACCTTGGCCACTATGAGAGATTTATCGACGAGAATCTCAATAAATATTCAAATCTCACCACCGGCAAGGTTTTCTCAAACGTTCTGGCAAAGGAGCGTAGGGGCGAGTATCTGGGCAGCACGGTGCAGTTTATTCCCCATGTGACAAATGAAATAAAGAATTTTATCTACCGCGTCGGCCGCAAAACCGGCGCCGATATCGTGATAACCGAGATCGGCGGCACGACCGGTGACATCGAGAGCCAGACCTATCTTGAGGCAATACGTCAGGTCGGACTTGAGGTGGGGCGCGAGAATTCGCTCTATATTCATGTCACACTTGTGCCTTATCTCAAGGCATCGGGCGAGCATAAGTCAAAGCCCACCCAGCACTCGGTAAAGGAGCTGCAGGGCATGGGAATTTCTCCTAACATTATTGTCCTGCGCTGCGACGAGCCTATCGAAGACCACAGTATTTTCCACAAAATCGCCGATTTCTGCAATGTTAAGCACGACTGCGTCGTTGAAAACGTCACCATCCCAGTGCTCTACGAGGCGCCGCTGATGCTCGAAAAAGAGCATTTTTCAGATGTCGTCTGCCGCGAGCTGCATATATGCGCGCCCGAACCCGATCTTTCTGAGTGGTGCGCCCTTGTTGAGAAAATAAACAACCGCAAAAAACACGTTACTGTCGGCCTTGTCGGCAAGTACGTGCAGCTCCACGACGCCTATCTTTCGGTCGCCGAGGCGCTGAACCATGCGGGATATGAATATAGCTGTAAGGTCAGCATAAAATGGATAGACTCAGAAACTGTTACGGAAGAGGACTGCGAACAGATTTTTTCAGATGTTGACGGAATTCTCGTTCCCGGAGGATTTGGCAACAGGGGAATCGAGGGCAAAATCATCGCAGCCGAATACGCGCGAACCAATAAAATCCCCTATCTTGGAATCTGCCTTGGAATGCAGGTTGCAGTTATCGAGTTTGCCCGCAACGTTCTCGGATGGAAGTGCGCAAACTCAAGCGAGTTTGACGAGCAATCCGAACATAAGGTGATAGACTATATGCCCGGCCAGAATGACGATATCGACAAGGGCGGCACTCTCAGGCTCGGCGCTTATCCCTGCGTCATCACCCCCGGTACGATAATGGAGGCCTGCTACGCCAAAAAAGAAATCTCCGAGCGCCACCGTCACCGCTATGAGTTTAATAACTCCTACCGCGATACCATGACCGAGGCCGGAATGGTGATCAGCGGAACCTCGCCTGACGGGCGTCTTGTCGAAACTATTGAGCTGAGGAACCACCCCTTCTTCCTTGGAGTGCAGTACCACCCCGAATTCAAGAGCCGCCCCAACAGACCCCACCCGCTTTTCATGGGTTTGATAAGGAATGCGATAGAGTATAACGAAAAGCAGTAAGAGTTACGGAGCGGGTTTCTTTAATTCTTTGCAGGAGCAAAGAATTAGTGCCGCATTCTTGTGCGAAAAAAGCAATAAAACATCCAATTCTACGAAAGGAGACGCCATGAACATCTACGAAAAATCAAAAAAACTTGAAAACGTATGTTATGACATACGAGGAAAAGAGGTTGAAGAAGCCGCCCGCATGGAGGCCGACGGCATAAACATAATAAAGCTGAATATAGGCAACCCGGCGCCCCATGGTCTCATGGCGCCTGATGAAATCATCGTAGACATGATATATAATTTGCGAGGCGCCGAGGGATACTCCGAATCGAAGGGGATATTTTCTGCCCGCAAGGCTATCATGCAGTATTGCCAGATAAAGAAAATCCCGAATGTCGGCCTTGATGATATCTATACCGGAAACGGGGTTAGCGAGCTTATCACTCTGTCGATGCAGGGCTTGCTTGATCAGGGAGACGAAGTCCTTATCCCCGTTCCTGATTACCCTCTATGGACGGCCGCAGTCTCGCTCTCGGGGGGCAGGCCGGTGTATTATATGTGCGATGAGTCAAACGGTTGGTATCCCGATATAGATGACCTTCGCGCCAAGGTTACGCCAAGGACAAAGGGAATTGTCGTTATTAACCCGAATAACCCGACCGGCGCGCTTTATCCGAAGGAAATCCTCCAGGGCATAGTCGACGTTGCGCGCGAGCATGGGCTTATTCTTTTCGCCGACGAAATTTACGACCGCCTTGTCATGGACGGCAAAACGCATATAGCGCTTGCCTCGCTAGCTCCCGACCTTCTCACCGTTTCCTTCAACGGGCTTTCAAAATCGCACCGTGTAGCGGGTTTCCGCAGCGGTTGGATGTGCCTTGCAGGCGACAAGAGTCATGCCCGGGGCTATATCGAGGGGATTAATCTGCTTGCCTCGATGCGCCTGTGTTCAAATGTTCCGGGGCAGAGTATAATTCAGACGGCGCTCGGCGGATACCAGTCTGCCGATGAACTTCTGAAGCCGGGCGGCCGCATTTATGATCAGCGCGAGTATATTTATAACGCTATTAACTCAATTCCGGGTCTGAGTGCAGTAAAGCCCGAGGCGGCCTTCTATATTTTCCCGAAAATCGACCTGAACTACTATAATATCACCAGCGACGGTGAATTCGCCTTTGACCTTCTCCGCAAAAAGAAGGTGCTTATCACCCGTGGCACCGGCTTCAATTGGCCCGAGCCCGATCACTTCCGGATAGTTTATCTGTCTGACTTGCTGCACCTTGAGGAGGCGGTGAAGCGAATTGCCGAGTATCTTGAAACAAAGAGGAGACGCTGATGAACGATATATATGAAAACCCGCTGTGCGTCCGTTATGCGGGCGAGGAAATGAAGCGAATTTTCTCGGCTGATGTTAAGTTTAGAACCTGGCGCAGACTTTGGATTGCGCTTGCCGAGGCAGAGCGTGAGCTTGGTCTGCCGATTACAGAGGAGCAAATTGCCGAGCTGAAACAACACGCCGAGGATATAGACTACGAGGCAGCCGCCAAATACGAATTGCAGTTGCGCCACGACGTTATGGCACATATACGCGCATATGCTGACTTGTGTCCGAGCGCGGGCGGCATAATTCACCTTGGGGCAACCTCCTGCTATGTCGGAGACAATACCGACATCATCGTCATGCGCGGCGCCCTTCGAATCATACGCAAAAAGCTGCTAAACTGTATTGCCAAAACAGCCGAGTTTGCAGAAAAATATAAGGACACGCCGACCCTTGCCTACACGCATTTTCAGGCCGCGCAGCCGACAACTGCGGGCAAGCGCGCGACCCTTTGGATATCAGACCTTCTGGACGACCTTGAGAGAATTGACTTTGAGCTGTCCTCGCTAAAGCTGCTCGGATGCAAGGGAACAACCGGAACCGCCGCAAGTTTTCTTGAGCTTTTCGGCGGCGACCACGAAAAGGTTAAGAAGCTTGACAGACTTATTGCCGATAAGCTGGGATTTGAGGATACTGTTCCGATTTCGGGGCAGACATACTCTCGAAAGGTTGACTATAACATCATCTCGGTGCTCGGCGGCATCGCTCAGAGCGCGTCTAAATTTTCAAACGATATAAGACTGCTCTCGCACCTCAAGGAGTTTGACGAGCCCTTCGAGCCGGGTCAGGTCGGTTCCTCTGCGATGGCTTACAAGCGCAATCCGATGAGGAGTGAGCGCATAGCATCGCTTGCCCGGCACGTTATGGTTGGTGTTCTGAATCCGGCGATAACGGCTTCGGCTCAATGGTTTGAGCGCACTCTCGACGACTCGGCCAATCGTCGCATCTCGATCCCTGAGGCCTTCCTCGCAACAGACGCGATACTCTCGCTTTATTTCAATATAATTTCGGGCGGCAGCCTTTATCCGAATATGATGAAGCGCCATCTTGATGAGGAAATGCCCTTCATGATGACCGAAAATATTCTTATGTACTGTGTCGAGCGGGGGGGCGACAGACAGGAGCTGCACGAGGCAATCCGCCGCCATTCTGTGGATACTGCCAAGCGTATAAAGCTTGAAGGCGCCGATAACGACTTGCTCGACCGCATAAAAAATGATCCGGTCTTCAATCTGACCGGCTCGGAACTCGATAAAATAATTAATAACAGCTCCTTTACAGGGCGCGCCTCCGAACAGACCTCCGAATTTCTCCATGATTTTGTTGCCCCTGTGCTCGAGGCTAACCGGGAGGAGCTTGGGATAAAGGTTGAAATCAAAGTATAGTGTAAGCACTCGAAGGCTTTGGAAAAGTTGTATTATCGCAACCGGCAGCTGAATAATATAAGCGCAACAATCGAATATATGAAGGGGAACTTCCTTTGAGAAGCTCCCCTGCGTTTTTTATTCTTCGACGTATTTTTTTAGATTTGCAAGCCCCTTTGTAATTCCGTGAAGACAGTCTTCAGCGCCCTCAAATTCGATGGTCAGGTATCCGTCGTACCCGGCGCGCTTCAAAATCCTGATACACTGCTTGACCGGTACACTCCCTTGACCGACGACCGTTCCCCTGAAATAATTGCAGCCGCGCGTGCTTGAGGTTCCGGGGTCGTGCGAACTTCCCGAGGAGACTATCATGTCTTTAATGTGGACGTGTATCGCGTAGGGCGCGAGCCTTGAGACGGCAATTATCGGATCTTCGTCAACACAGACAAAATTGCCAATGTCAACTAAAAGTCCGAAATTATCGTGATTGACCGCGCAAAAGAGGCGCTCCATGCGGTCGCTGTCCTGCGCTATGTATCCGTGGTTTTCAACGCAGGTTTTAACCCCGACACCGGCGGCATATTCGGTCACTCGGCGTATGTTTTCTGCCATATTGGGCAGCATAAGGTCAAAGCTACGGGCGTTTCCGGTCTTTCCGAGGCGGTAGCAGACGTCGTGTCGCAGGATTTTGGCGCCCATTATGGCTGTGACGTCTACCAAAGAAGACAAACGAGCGACCTCAGCGTCGGCGAGCGACGGGTCGGGCTGGTACATAACCGCGCCGACGGCATGAGAAGAAACCGCGATTTGTTGGTGATCGGCCGCTTCTTTTATGCGGTGTGCATAATCTTTTATCTCCTCAATGGTCGGATTTTCAGACGGCCGCAGGTCTGTGAACTCGACCGCATCGAAACCCATCTCGCGTGCTTTCCCGACCACGTCGAGCTGAGTCATCTTGCCCGCCCGAATGAGCTGGGAAAAGGAATATGAGCTTACCGAATATAACATTAACCATTCCTCCGAACATATATTTAGTCGCAAGTGAATTTCTCCCCATGCGTTACATTGCCGTTGCGACATCGCAGGTTTTTGCAAAACCTGCCAATGTACATACTATACCGTATCTGCAAGTGAATTTCTCCCCATGCGTTACATTGCCGTTGCGACATCGCAGGTTTTTTCAAAACCTGCCAATGTGCATACTATACCGTATCTGCAAGTGAATTTCTCCCCATGCGCTACCTCGCCGTTGAGACATCGCAGGTTTTTGCAAAACCTGCCAATGTGCATATTATATCGTATCTGCAAGTGAATTTCTCCCCATGCGCTACCTCGCCGTTGAGACATCGCAGGTTTTGTAAAAGCTGCCAGTGCATATATTATACCACAGTTGCCCCATCGTTTTCAATCTGTTTTCCAAAAAACTCTGCATAATTATCTGTTGTTTTTCTCGGCTTTTGCAAGCTTTTTTACCTTTCGCCCCTCCCTCACCGTCAGCCGCACGAATGCGGGTAGCGCTGCGGCGCGCCCGAGGCGAGAGGGGTGCCGGCAGATTCGCCAAAGCCACTCAAGCCGCGCCCTGCGAAAGATTCGCGGAGCGCGGCGAACCCGCCCCGACCAGACATCAAGCGAGCCGCCGAGCGCCATCATCACGCGAACTCCTCTCAGTGCCGAGCGGTTGTCTGCAATCCATTCCTCCTGGCGCGGAAAACCGAGACAGACAACGAGAAACGAGGGCGCGGCGGCTTTGATTTTTGCGATTACATCACCGTTCTCCGAGCCGTGCGTCTTGAAATAGCCGTGATGTGTACCGGTGACAACAATTCCCGGAAAGCGCGAAGACAGCTTCGCAGCCGCCTGTTCGGCAACACCCAACCTGCCTCCAAGCAGATACACGCGCAGTCGATATTGTGCGCACCTGCCGAGAAGATCCTCGGCAAGCTCAATTCCGGGAATCCGGCTCGGAAGCGGGGAGCCGAGGGCTCGCGCCGCCCAAACCACTCCGGCACCGTCGGGAATATTGAGGCCGCCCGAATTTATAAGCGACAAGAGGCGGTCATCTTTTGAGCAGCGGTATATTATCTCGGCGTTTGGTGTAAAAATAGTCAGGGGCAAAGCCGAATTGTCATCCTCGCTCAATAGTGTCAGTGAAACCCGCTCGAGAGCCGAATCGCGCCCGAGCCTGTTGAGCCGCACTCCATGAATTATAACACATTCGTCTTTCCCGGCCATGCGCCAACCCCCCTGTTCTAATCTTATGTATCCCCTCCCATTATTTACTTTTTGCTTGACAATAATACCGTTTTTAGATATAATATATATATTGTCAGCTTTTAAAGAAAACTGAAATGTCGCATCGGTGCGCCTCATATCGGGGAAACTTGCCTGCGACGATATAGTAAATTCTATCAGACACGTCAGTCCGCGAAAGGAATTGCATTATGGCAAAGGATAAAAAACTGGTCGAGGCCATCACTTCGATGGATACCGATTTCGCTCAGTGGTACACAGATATAGTCAAAAAGGCCGAGCTGGCCGCTTACTCGGGGGTTAAGGGCTGCATGGTTATCCGCCCTTATGGCTATGCTATTTGGGAGAATATGCAAAAGGATCTTGATGCGCGATTCAAGCGCCTCGGTCACGAGAATGTTTATATGCCTATGTTCATCCCCGAGAGCCTGTTGCAGAAGGAAAAGGATCACGTTGAAGGGTTTGCGCCCGAGTGCGCATGGGTGACAGTCGGAGGGCAGACACAGCTCGCAGAGCGGCTCTGCATAAGGCCTACCTCCGAGACGCTTTTTTGCGAACATTACCGCGATATAATTCACTCATATCGCGACCTTCCAAAGCTCTATAACCAGTGGTGCTCGGTCGTTCGCTGGGAAAAGACCACTCGCCCGTTTCTTCGCACCTCGGAATTTCTCTGGCAGGAGGGGCATACAATGCACGAAACTGAGGAGGAAGCTCGCGCCGAGACAATTCGAATGCTCAATTGCTACGAGGACTTTTACCGCGAGACTCTTGCCATCCCGGCTGTTACCGGACTTAAAACCGAGAAGGAGAAGTTTGCCGGGGCTATTGAAACCTACACTATAGAGCCGATGATGCACAACGGAGTAGCACTACAGGGCGGCACCTCGCACTATTTCGGAGACGGTTTCTCCCGCGCCTTCGACATCACCTATACCGATCGCGATAATCAGATAAAATACCCGCACCAGACCTCGTGGGGGGTTTCAACCCGCATGATAGGCGCACTTATTATGACGCATGGTGATGATTCGGGCTTGATTCTGCCTCCGGGCGTCGCACCGATACAGGTTGCGATTATTCCGGTTGCTCAGCATAAGGCCGGGGTGCTTTCGGCCGCTGCACATATTCGCGACACTCTTGCAGAGAAATTCCGCGTCAAACTTGACGACAGCGAGAACTCGACAGGCTGGAAGTTCAGTGAATATGAGATGAAGGGAGTTCCGCTCCGCCTTGAGATAGGCCCGCGCGATATCGAGTCGGGCTCCTGCGTGCTGGTCAGCCGCGTGAGCCGCGAGAAAACAGTGGTTTCGCTTGATAATATTGAGGAGGCGGTGAGAGAGGCTCTCTTGAAGGTTCACGATGATCTCCTTGAAAGAGCCGGCCGAAATCTTCGCGAAAAAACCTTCGACGCTCGCAGCTATGAGGAATTCCTTGATATCGCCGCTAATTCCCCGGGTTTCATCCGCGCCATGTGGTGCGGCAGATCCGAATGCGAGGATAAGATAAAAGACGCGACCGGCGGGGTTAAATCGCGCTGCATACCCTTCAGGGAGGAGCGCCTGTCCGATAACTGCGTCTGTTGCGGCGAGAGAGCCGAGCATATGGTTGTCTGGGGAAGGCAGTATTAAATTAAAGCAGAGAAATCCGAGAGCCGGGGGAGGGAAGATGAATAAGTTCCGAGATATTGCCGGCGAATTTTTAGCCACGATAAAACGGATGGACTTCTGGCTTCTGGGCGCAACAAGTGCGCTGTCGATTTTGAGCATCCTCACTCTTGTCGGCGGACATTCGGTGTTTGGCGTCAAGAGGGCGCTTATGCAGTTTGGTGCCACAGCGGTGGGAATGGTGCTGATGTTTCTCATCGCCGCGCTCGATTATCGGACGATATCCGAGAAACTCGGCCTCCTGCTTTACGGCGGCGCCGCTCTGATTCTGATTGTGACGCTGCTTTTCGGAACGAGCGAGGGCGAGAACCGCAGTTGGCTCGATATTCCCGGCCTGCCCTTTCTTATTCAGCCCTCCGAATTTGTCAAGGCGGTTTTCTTTCTCACCTTTTCATATCATCTATATAAGGCAAGGCGGCGGATAAATTCGCCGCTTGTCCTCTTGACCCTTCTTGTACATGCCGGTGTGCCGGTTGGTCTGATTCTGCTGTCGGGCGACCTTGGTGTGGCGCTTGTTTACATCGGGATTATAGCCGTGATGCTCTTTTGCGCCGGCCTTAGCTATTGGTATTTTCTCGGCGGTCTTTTGGCGACGGCTGCCGCCTCGCCCTTTCTCTGGGGACTGCTGCGAGAGGATCAGAAGCTTCGCATTCTTGTCGGATTCAACCCCGACCTTGACCCGATTAATAAAGGCTTTCAGCCTATTATCTCGCGTTCGGCCGTTGCAAACGGCGGCTTTTTCGGCAAAGGACCGTTTGGCGGGAGCGTGCATATCAAGCTCCCGGCGGCGCACACCGATTTTATGTTCGCCACGTACAGCGAGAAATTTGGCTTTGTCGGCGCGCTTCTCCTTATCGCACTTATGGTTTTTATTGTCGTCCGCGTCGTGAAACTCTCGAAATTATCGCGAGGCGACTGCGGAACATTCATAGCTGCCGGATTTGCCGGAATGATTATTGTTCAAACGGTTGAAAATATCGGTATGTGTCTTGGTATGCTTCCGGTTGTCGGCATCACGCTTCCTTACATGAGCTACGGGGGATCCTCGGTTCTTGCCATATACATAACCACCGGAATTGTTCAGAGCGTGGCGGTGCATAAAAATCGCCTCTATATAGACCACGAATATTTCTAATTGCGAATATTTATCCTCCCGCACTAATATAATTGCAACAGTAATAGCGCAATTATCTTTGCGGGAGGATTTTATATATGTTCATTTATTCGGTGCGTGCCTCTACCCTGCGTTTTTTCGGGGTGCTCTGCGTCGCGCTGGTGACCCTTATCACGCTTATCACCTTTGTTCCGACGCTTGACGATTCTGTTGAGAAAGCGAGTGCCGGGGCGATTAGTTCCGGTTCGCAGTCTATAAGGTATGATAAGATAAAAAGCGCTTCGGATGTCGCCGGATTTTTGGGACAATTCGGATGGACGGTGAAGGCAAATCCCGTTGAGGAGGTCGACGTTATGATCCCCTCCGAATTCGACCGAATCTTCACCAGCTATAACGAAATCCAGAAGCAGCAGGGGCTTGATCTCCATAAATACCGCCATAAAACCGTCACACGCTATACATTTGAGCTGACCAACTACTCAGATTACAGCGGCAAGGTGCTTGCAAATGTTCTTGTATATCGCGGCAAGGTAATCGGCGGCGACATCTGCTCGGCAGACATGACCGGGTTTATGCACGGATTTGATGTGAATTGAGAGGACGGCCGGGTGGTTGCGGGTCGTGCGGAGTTACACCTGAATTAGGGCGTGCCGTCTCGGCACGCCCTGCGAAAGCCCGGGAAGCATAACAACAGCATTAAGATTTAGCCTCCCCAAGGGGAGGTTTTTATATAGGAATAAGTTGTAAGAATCGAGTGTTTATGATATAATTATGAATATTGGCAGCTTTCAAAGAAAGCTGTGATTGTTTAAAAATCGAAGGAGAAGTGCCGTGTCGGTTAAAATAAAAGCCTATAAAAAAGAATTTGATTATTCCTATACCACCGGAGCCTCCTCTACTATCGAACTGCTGCGAGGTCGCCCTGGGATTGTCGAGTGTGTTTATATCCACTCATCGTACCGCGGCGGTGCCGACATTGGGGCGATGTGCGAGAAGGCGGGGATTCGGTGTGTTGAGTCTGATAGGATATTCCGCGTTCTCAACCAAAAGGAAAACAGCTACGTCCTGGGTGTGTTTCACAAATACAGCGAGAATCTTATGCCCGACCGCCCTCATATTGTACTTGTAAATCCTTCCGACATGGGAAACCTCGGAACAATCATTCGTACGATAGCCGGAATGAATATCGGCGACCTTGCGATAATCGAACCGGCGGCCGATGTTTGGAATCCTAAGGCAGTCAGGGCGAGCATGGGCGCGTTTTTTCATATAAGAACCGAGCGGTATCAAAGCTTTGAGGACTACCGCGAGCGCTATCCAGATCACGCTCTCTTTCCCTTTATGCTAAAGGGCGAAATACCGCCCGAGGACGCACCGCCCGCCGCTCTCTTCTCGCTGATTTTCGGGAACGAGGCCTCAGGGCTTGACGAGCGCTTTTCGACGCTTGGAACAAGCGTTAGAATCCCGCTGTCCGAGAGGGTTGATTCTTTTAATCTTGCCGTGGCGGCCGGGATAGGGGTTTATGTTTTCGCGAGGAAAAATCATTTGATTTGACGGCTGGTATAGACGATGTACTTTTCTATTCCGGATCGCTTGTCCTGCGGCACCTCTGATGATTCTGTGTTTTGAACGGTTTGTTTTTGGGTTTTCCGGCATTTACGAATCCCCGTACCTGACTACTACGCATGTGAGAATATCAGCAGCAGCGCAGGAACTTTGTAGTGCATTGAATAGAGTAACGCCCGTGGTTTTATCTGTTGCGCCCGCTTATTTAATATAGGACGGCAAGGATAAAACTACAGGCGTTATTTCATTCTGTTTGTTGACAAAATAAGAGTTATGCGGTATTATGAAAGTAAATAATCAGGACTATACGAGTATTACTGAATAATAATGATTATATAAATATTTCAACGAAAGGGATTTTTATTATGGCACTACTTAAAGCGACATTCCGCTCAAGCTCACTTAATATGGACACTTGTTTTAATGTTATTCTTCCGGAGAGCTGCTCGGAGGAAGATATTCCTACACTTTATTTGCTTCACGGAATGCATGGCAACCATTCCCACTGGGTCCGTAAATCGCGCATAGAGCAGTATGCGAATGACAGAAAGATTGCCGTTATCATGCCTGACGGCGAAAACTCATATTATACCGACATGAAGTATGGAAAGGATTTTTACACCTATTTGGCCGATGAGCTGGTCGACTACACACGCCGGATTTTTAAGATTAGCCGCAAACGAGAAAAGACATTCATTTGCGGACTGTCGATGGGCGGATATGGTGCTGTGCGGACAGCGCTGAAAAAGCCCGAGCAGTATGCAGCCGCGGCATCGCTTTCAGGCGTTCTTGATATCGCGAACCGTGTTAAGAGTTGTAGCTGGACAAGAGAAGCCTCCGCAATATGGGGAGATAATTTTAAGGCTGAGCTTGCCGGCAGTGATGCAGATCTCTTATGGCTTATAAAATCCTTCCCAGAGACAGCTCCAAGGCCGCGTATTTATTCGGCATGCGGGCGACAGGACTCACTTTACAATGACAACATTACGTTTCGTGATTATATGTATACAGTCGGACAGGAAAAAGGCTTTGATTTTAAATATGAGGAGGGGGACGGAATCCATAACTGGGATTTCTGGAATAAGTGGGTTGTGAATGCAATAGATTTCATGCTCGAACATTAATAAATCTTAGCCGGTGAAAAGGCTTCAACCATTACAAACGCTGTTCGGTTCTTAAAAATTTGGGTGATACATGACTCTGAGAGTTCAAGCTTTCTGATGCGATAATTGCGAACAGACGAAATGAAGGTATATCCGACGTACTGGATAAGGGGGTGCACAAGGTATCTCTATTTTAGGGATTGATGTGCGTGACACATTAAGGTGTCTTTAGTACTACTAATTAAAAATGCAGCTGCATTTCACCTCAATAGGATTTGTGATGATGTGTAGAGCTGATACAGGAGATCGTTATGGTCGGAATCAAAAGGTTCGCGATATTTATTCTCTGGGCTTTGATGATATTAACGCCTCTTAGTGCATGCAAAGCCGACACACCAAATCAGACAATTCAAACCGAAGAACAGGGAAGCACATCTATTGCCTCCACTGAAAGCATAGCGGAACCTATAATCGAAGAATACTTGAATAGTGATACAATTTCAAAATATACAATTGTATATTCTTCATATAACAGAAATTCAATAGACTATGCTTACCTGCTGAGAAAAAATATTTCTGATGAATTCGGCGTTAGCCTCACAGTGTCGGGTGATGAGGCCTCGGATGATAACTATCAAATCGTTATCGGTGGCACTGCTTTGGCGGCAGTCTCAATAGGTTATGACGACTTTAAAATATTCACAACCGGGAACAGTATATTTATTAATGCCGGAAACAAGTATGCTTTTTATAATGCTGCCGATCTTTTATTAAAAAAGATAAACACAAATACCCCATATAGTGAACTGAGTTTTACATACACAGCACTTTCAAGAGACGAATATATCAACGACTGCTCCGGCCTTATCATGCACTGGGCATACACGGCGTGGCAATCGCCAGACTGGATGCTTGCGTGGGATGAAAAACTGTCGCGCTTGTGCGACCCGTCCGATCCTCATGTCTTCACAATCAGCCATCGTGGGGATTATTTCTATTATCCTGAAAACTCGATTGAATCAATTATAAGTGTCTATAAAATGGGTGGTGATGCCGTCGAGATTGATGTGCAGGCGACATCCGACGGGCATCTGGTTCTTATGCACGATACAACTCTGACACGGATGACTAATTACCTCGACTTTGCCGGGAAAACGGTTAATGGAATAAAATTTCCAAACTCGGCGAATGTAGGTGACTGGACGCTTGAACAGCTCTCTTACCTTTGCCTGAAGGAAGGCCAGGGCGGCGGTGGTGCGGCAATCACTCCTTACAGGATACCAACCCTTGAAGAAGCTTTGATTTTCTGCAAAGACCGTTTATTTATCGTTCTCGATAAACCGGCAAATTGGAGGTACGTCGAAATTGACGGCATCATGCCAAAATCTGCCCCAAATTATTTATATCCTCTGATGGTAAAGACCGATAACTTCTCCTCGATTCTTATTTCATACGGAACATTAAGCGGTGATGAGGCAGACACATTAAATGCCGAGCAGGCGCTTCAGATACAGAAATACATCATGGACAACTCTGGGCAGAAATGCTATCTATATCTGCGAGCCTGGACGACAAGGGGAACGGCGGCGCCTTATGCAAATACATTTGAAAAGAATTCGTTGACAAACAGTGCGCTTCTTGTAAACGGACAGTTTGAACCCGAAAACACCAGTAAAAATACAGCTATAAAGGCCCATGCAAATAAATATAAGAATACCCGGCTCGGCGGCTGGACCATCACCGATAATACCGATATCCGAGCCGTATGGGAACAAATGTATGACGTTGGTTTTCGCATGATAATGGTAAACAATATAATGGAGCTTATTAAATTTGCAGCAGAAATCAAATAATAGATAAATAACCCCCTCTTTGTTTTTTAAGGAGTAGATTGTTTAATCCTTAATCCTGGCTGCGAAGATACTACGGCGCACTGAGCAATGAATATTACTTAAAGTTGATGCTATTGAAACAAACCGGCAGATAAAGCCATTTGTACTTAAAACATGGTGTGAATATGATGAATTTTAAAAATAAAGTTGCCGTAGTTACGGGCGGTGCGAGCGGTATAGGTAAATGTATCTGCGAGGAATTTAAGACGGCGGGCGCAAACGTCTGCGTGATCGATATTAAAGACAATAACTATTTTGTCGGCGACCTTTCAGACAAGAAAGCTCTGGAGCGTTTCGCTAATAAAGTGGTCGCCGACTATGGTCATGTGGACTATCTTGTCAACAATGCGGCACCGCTCAGCCGGGGCATCACAAATGCTTCATATGAAGATTTTGAATATGCATTAAAGGTGGGAGTGACGGCGCCGTTTTATCTTGCTAAACTCTTTATGCCTTACTTTGCCGAAGGGGCATCTATTATTAACATTTCCTCTTCGCGTGACCGCATGAGCCAGCCCCAGACCGAAAGCTACACGGCGGCAAAGGGCGCGATTTCCGCGCTCACGCATTCGCTCGCTGTAAGCCTTGCGGGGCGGGTACGTGTCAATTCTATTTCTCCCGGTTGGATAGATACGGCTTATACTCTGTACAAGGGTCGAGACGCCATTCAACATCCTGCGGGGCGAGTGGGCAATCCTCTTGATATTGCGAATATGGTTTTATATCTCTGCTCGGACAAGGCAGGGTTTATCACCGGCGAGAACATCTGCATCGACGGCGGAATGACAAGGCAGATGATTTATCACCGAGACTGCGGTTGGTCGCTGGACATCAAAAAATCCGATTAAGCCTTTTTTATCTTTTATATTTCCCCTTATATTATTGAATATGGAAGTTAAGAAATCCAGAAAATTAATTTCACAATTGTGCTTGCGATAAAAACAAAAATTTGGCACCTTTTGAAATCGACATTTGTATTTCGACGAAAAAGTCCAGAAACCCTCGGGGGGTTACTGGACTTTTTGGGGTGATATCTATTTGCACCCACAATCATGGCTCGTGTTGACAAAAAAGATGTCAACACAAGTATGTTAAAAATTACTTATCGACAACGATTTTTTCAACAAGCTCTGCAATTTTGTCGGTAACGTAGCCGAGAGCCGCAAACTTGTCTTGGGTTTCCATATCGGATTCCTTTATCATTGCCATATTGTTATCAAATGCCGATTTCACCAAATTGACCTTTTTGGTTTCTTCGTTTTGAACATCATCGTACATCTTCTCATACATCTCAAGCATTCTGAGAAGTGTCAGCTCTCTCGTCTTAAAAACGTCGCAAATTTCGGGGATTTGCTCGAAACGAGCCTCGCAATCTTCGCCATCGAGTGATGAAAGCGCATCTCCAAGACGATGCAAGGATGTTTGGCTGTTTTCTGTAAGCTGCTTTTGTAATATTGTAAGCTGTACGAATATTTCTTTTGCGGTTAATTTATTTTCTTCCATTTTTTCTTCCTCCAAAATTTTATCCGGAGGACACGCAAGGCATATTTTATTTTCATCTACGAAGCGTGCCCTGCCGTTCTTTACAAGACCTTTTGCCCTTTTCGGGTAGGTCGCCTCATATTCATTTCCTTGCTCATCAACAACAATTACGTTTTTTTCGATGGGTGTCGCCCCCTTTGTTTTTGATTTGCTTTTTCGCTAATGTAGTTTTTTGTTATGGGTACCGTCCCCGATTAGCAATTTTATTATAGCATATCTAAAAAAGGTTGTCAAGAAAAAACTTCCTTTCGGTTTGGATTAAACACCATTATACCGAAAGGAAGTCATAAGTCCAGATAAATATTTGAAAATTATTTGTTATTATTTTTAGCGGTGTTGATCGAGGAAACGAGCATAGCTCTTAATGACTTACACTTGGATTCAAGAAAGTTATATTGTTCTTCTCCGATATAGTTGGTTTTATAAAGCAGCTCCAACCAATAGCCCGTCTCATTGGCTTCTTTAAGAGCAATCTGCATTTTAGAAATAAAGTCCGCTGTGCCGTGTGCATATTTGGCTTCTCGAATATTAGCACCGATAGAAGTTCCGCTTCTGCAGATCTGGTTGGAAATGATACTTTCTCTTTGTTCTTTTAATTGCTTAACGAGATTGATTATTTGAACAGCAAAATCCATAGATTGCTCGGAAAGCTTATCGTTTGCCATATTATCACCGTCCTTTGAATAAAAAATATCATAAATTCATTGCTTTGTCAATGAAGCATCGACTTCGTCGATATGAAGCAGAAGCCTTACGGCTTCTATGAAGCGGCGCGTTGCGCCGTGAAGCGAAGCGCGTGTTACTTCTCCGTGAGCCGAAGGCTCGCTTCATAGGGCGAAGCCTTGCTTCATGAGTTGCTTCGCAACTCGCTTCATGCGCATCAGCGCGCTTCATTTCCAAAAAGAAAAGCACTTCTCACGAAGTGCTTTTCTTTTTGGAGGCGCCACCCGGAATCGGACCGGGGATGAAGGTTTTGCAGACCTCTGCCTTACCGCTTGGCTATGGCGCCAGAGTGTATAAACGGGTACGATTGTGTCGTACCCGTTATTTGGAGCGGATTACGGGGCTCGAACCCGCCACCTCGACCTTGGCAAGGTCGCGCTCTACCAAATGAGCTAAATCCGCACATGGTGCCTCCGATCGGAATTGAACCAACGACACGGGGATTTTCAGTCCCCTGCTCTACCAACTGAGCTACAGAGGCATAACAGCAAGGGTGCTGTAATTATGGCGACCCGGATGGGACTCGAACCCACGACCTCTAGCGTGACAGGCTAGCGTTCTAACCAACTGAACTACCGGGCCAAATATCGGGATGGTGGGAACAGCAGGGCTCGAACCTACGACCCCCTGCTTGTAAGGCAGGTGCTCTCCCAACTGAGCTATGCTCCCATCTGATTATCCGGCTTTTCTTAACGCCGGCAACGGAAATAATTATATCATAACTCAATTGTTTTGTCAATACTTTTATGATATTTTCTTTTTGCGATTTTGTTATATTGCGCCAACACAATCGCTCGGTTAAAATAGCAGTTCTCTTTCAATATATATGCGGCTTATGATAGGCCTGACACTTGCCGCTCAAGCAGAAGCAGAGCCGATTTCATATCAATCCCACCACCATAGCCAACCAGAGCGCCGTTTTTGCCGATAACCCTGTGGCAGGGGATAATTATCGAAATCGGGTTTTTGTTATTCGCCATCCCAACCGCGCGGCAAGCCTTCGGACTGCCTATTGCCTCGGCTATCTGGCGGTATGAGCGTGTTTGCCCGTAGGGTATCTCAATAAGGGCGCGCCAGACCTTCTCCTGAAAAGCTGTTCCGTGGAATTCATATGGGATATCAAACTTCCGCCTATCTCCCGCCAGATATTCGGCAAGCTCGGCAAATGCGCGGCCAGACAGGGGAGAGGGTTGGTCGGGGGCGTCGATGCTGTCAGCGCGGGCAAGATATGTTATTGCGCGGTCGTTGTAACCGATTTTGATGATTCCAAGCTCGGTTGTGTAGAAGGCAAATTTGTTCATTTGTCGTCTCCGATTTTGGTTTTTGATATTGCACCGCTCGATAGACAAATGAAAAATGATGAATGATAAACACAAAAGTGCCGGTTGACGATATTCGTAACCTCATTCATCATTCTTTATTGTTAATTGCCGAGCGCCACCCAATTTTTGTGGGCGGGCACTGCCCGCTGGTGGAGCAAGAAGCGCATTGTACGAACTCTCCCATCGTGTGATGAGCATCGGACTCGCGCAAGCACTCCCCGATTTTCGGGAGCGGCAACTTGCCGCTGGTGGACCTGGAGGGATTCGAACCCTTGACCTCCGCGTTGCGAACGCGGCGCTCTCCCAGCTGAGCTACAAGCCCATCGAACAACCTATAATATTATATAACATCATTTAGCTATTGTCAATAGGTCGATTTAATAAAAAACTTGTGAAAAGAGCCGATTGTTTTTATTTGCCGCGATAATACGCGGCTATAATTCAGAGGCTCTTTATTGACAAGGCGAGGGCGCGATGGTATAATTATCCTTAAGTAATTAAGGAAGGTGGCAACACAAATGAAAATAGCGTTATGCGGCACATGGCATGTCCATGCTTCGGGGTATTTTGAGAAGGCTATGAGCCATTGCGAGATCTCGGGGGTATATGAGGCTAATGATACGTGGCGCAAGGCCTTCTGCGCCAAATACGGCGTTCCCGAGTTCAAGACCTTCGACGACCTTCTCAAAAGCGACGCCGACGGTGTTATAGTCTGTGCCGCAACAAGCGATCATGTACATATGATTCCGAAAATTGCCGAGGCAGGGAAGCATATCTTCACCGAAAAAGTTTTGGCTCTGTCGAATGAAGACTGTCTCTTGATTGAGCAAGCGATACAAAAGAGCGGCGTGAATTTTGTCATTTCACTGCCGCAGAAATATAACCCGGGGCCGATAACTGTGAAAGAAATTGTCGAGAGCGGCGAACTTGGCAGAATTAATTACCTGCGATTCCGAAACTGCCACGCCGGGAGCGTTGACAATTGGTTGCCCGCGCATTTTTATAATAAAGAGGAGTGCGGAGGGGGCGCTATGATGGACCTTGGTGCGCACGGAATGTATCTTATAGACTGGTTTTTTGGTTTGCCCGAGAAATATTCCTCGATTTTCACCCACTGCCGCGGCAGTGAGGTTGAGGACAACGCTGTGACGATTATGAGTTACCCCGACGGCCTTATCGCGGTGAATGAAACCGGATTTGTGTCAAGCGCCTATCCGATGACACTTGAAATTGGCGGCGAGCGGGGATTTTTGAAGTTTGTCGGAGGTCGCGAGGGCGGCGTTACAAAATCGACTAAGGATACGGGGGGAGAGGTGCGCGTTGAGCTAAGCTCTGCAGGGGAATCGCCAATAATTCAGTTTTTGACGAGTAAAATCCTTCCCGGCTGCGGTATAGAAGAGGCTAAAAACCTCACGACCATGATGCGGGGGGCTTACGAAAATATTATTTGATACTATTATTTCATTTTAGCATTGAACTTAACGCCAGATTGCTTCACCCCGACCCCGGATGGGATGTGGGGCCCGGCCGGGGGCGGCCCGGCATGCTTCAAATTTAGCTGTGCCAAACGATCCCAAAGTTCTTGAAGGGGGTCTGGGGGAAACTTCTTTCAAGAAGTTTCCCCCAGCGTATCCCTCGTTGCCTTAATGTTTTAATTTGTTAAAAAATTTGTTGCGAAAGGGAATTCGGCTACCTGCCGATTCTCTTTTTTGCCTCAGACAGCAGAGCCTCGCGCTCGTTTGGCAGACTGCCGTCGATCACGCAATCAAGAAGCCCCGAAAGCAGCTTTCCTATCGCGCGCCCCGGCCTCATTCCGAGCGACTTCAGATCGTCTCCGTTTATTTTTAGGTCGCGCAGCGAGAGGCAGCAATCTTTTTTAAGCTCGGCCTCAAGTATAGTCTCAATCTCGTCAAGCTCGGCCAGACGCGGTGCTTTCAGCTCGGGGATGAGCGCCGAATTGTCTCCCCGTCGCAGTGCGAGAAGCCGGCGGGCGTTTTTTTCGCCCAGCGACGCGACAAGGCGCCGAACAGATTTTTCGGTCTTGTGTATATCCCTATGGTGTTCTCTCACCAGCCGCGTAACCGACGATGTTATCTCATTTCCGGCCGCGAGGCGGCACAGGATTTTCGAGGTCAGCTCGGCGCTGATCTCCTGATGCCCGTAAAAATGCCCGCCCTCTGAATCCTCGGTGAAACTTGCAGGTTTACCGATATCGTGGAAAAAGAGAGACAATTTAACGTAAAGATCTCCCTCGACCGACGCCATAGCCTTTATGGAATGGGTATATACATCAAAGGCGTGATAACGGTTTTTTTGGTCAAACCCGACCGCCGCCGATATTTCGGGGATAAATTCAGCTATCACCTCCGGGTATGCGAGCAAAATCCTCGCAGCGCCCTCTCCCATTACGAGCTTGAAAAACTCGTCGCGAATCCGCTCCGCCGATATATTAGCAAGCAATCCTCGGTTTTTTCTTATGCTTCCGGCGGTGTCTCCGTCAATTTCAAAATCAAGCGTTGAAGCGAAGCGAAGTGCGCGAAGAATGCGCAGGCCGTCTTCGTTAAACCTTCTGTCAGGGTCGCCAACGCAGCGTATTATCCTGTTCTCTATATCCTCCTGCCCGCCGAAAATATCCACAAGCCCCCTGTTTTTGTTGTATGCCATCGCGTTGACCGTAAAGTCGCGGCGCGAGAGGTCGTCTTCAAGCCTACGGGTGAAAAAGACCTCGGCGGGGCGGCGGTTGTCCTCGTATTTTCCGTCAACCCGGTATGTGGTTATCTCAAAGATTCGGCCGTCGATAAAGACAGAAAGAGTGCCGTGTTTTATCCCGGTTTCAAGCGTCCTCAGCCCGGAGAAGCATTCCTTCATCTCGTCGGGACTTGCCGAGGTGGTGATATCGAAGTCGTGCGGAGCGGCGCCGCGAATCATGTCGCGCACACAGCCGCCGACAAGGTATGCCTCATGACCTCGGCTCCGAAGGATATTGATCGCCGTCAGAGCCTGTGGGGGGATGATGGTGAAATTCATTTTTGGGCGCTCCTTTCGGGGGGGGGGTTTGTTGTTATATCATAGTCGCAAGTGAATTTCTCCCGTGCGCTCACTCGCTGTTGCGACATCGCAGCTTTTTGCAAAAGTTGCCAACGTGTGTATTATATCTCAGAGGCGCGCAAAAGATAGAGAAACTAAAAGCGGCGAGAACCGGTTGGGATTTGGAGCCCGATTGGTTCCCGCCGCTTTGCCGGATAAGATGACTTATAATTATATCTCCGCGAGTGTGGCGGCGGCTTTGAGAAGCTTTTCGTTTGACTTAAAGCGGAAGTCATACATTTTTCTCTGCTGCGGGGTGAGCTTTGCCAGCGCCTCTGGATCTTCGGTATGTGTTTTGAGATATTCGCGGTAAACCTTGTCAACGCCTATTGCTTCGAGCATATCCATCGGAACAACCTGTCCATCCTGGACGCAGACGCAACTGCTGTCCGCGCCCTGTGCAATCAGCTCGATTGCAAGCTCGCCCATCTGGGAGGCAATGAGGCGGTCGTATGCCGTTGGAGCGCCGCCCCGAGCAACGTGTGCGAAGCGGGCAAATTTAGTCTCGATTATCTCGCCTTTGAATTCAGGGTCGCCGGTCTGTTCGTAATATTTGGCAAACTCCTCGCTTGAGCGGCGCTCAATAAGCGAGCGAAACTGCTCTCCGAATGAGGAAACATAATTATCGTTGGCCACTGCCGAAAGCTCGCGCTCGCCGATTTTTCCCGATTTGTAGTCCTCAACGGCGGCGGCGAGAGCAGACTTCTTATTCTCCTCTGTTTCGGCGCGGTTAATCGCTCCCTCGGCGAACACGACAATAAAGCTGCGCTTGCCGGCTTTTCTCGCGGCAATCATTCGGTCAATCGTCTCATCCGGGTTAAATGCTTCGGGGGATTCGGGAATCGCAACGCCCGAAGCTCCGGCCGCTATCGCTGTGATAAGCGCTATCTGGCCGCAATTCCGCCCCATAACTTCGACCACATTGCAGCGCTTGTGCGAATTGCAGGTGTCGCGAAGAGCGTCGACCATATTTATTGTGTTGCGAAGCGCGGTGTCAAATCCGAGTGTATATTCGGTTGAGGTTATGTCGTTGTCTATAGTTGAGGGGATGCCTATGCAGGGGATGCCCGAGAATTTAAGCAGGTCAAGTCCGCCGCGGAAGCTTCCGTCGCCTCCGGCGACCACCAGTGCCTCTATTCCCTCATCTATCATATTTTTAGCGGCAATTTTAATCACGTTATCATCGCGAAAATCGTCAAACCTTGCCGAATTGAGCACTGTTCCGCCTCGGTTTATAATGTTTTCAACATCCTCGGCGTGAAGCACGCGGTAGTCACCCGGGCGTTTTTTTGTCATTCCATAAAAGCCGTCTTTAATCCCGACAACCTCAATGTCATATTTTCTCGCGGCAAGCACGACCGACCGAATGGCGGCGTTCATTGCCTGGCAGTCACCGCCGCTTGTTATAATTGCTATTTTTTTTCTCGCTGACATTCTTTTTTTACCTCCCGCCGGCTCTTAGCCGGAATAAACATTCAAATTACATTATACAGCACGTACAATGCTTTTGTCAACAGCATACGACAATTTATTGCAGCGGTCGCAGGCGGGAGGGGGATTGTTGTTATCTTCTTGAAGCTCTTTCTTTAACACCGCTCTCATCTCTGAAAACATAGCGGTTGCGCCCTTGAAATTTGGCGGTATATAGAGCGTCGTCGGCCCTTTTTATAAGCTTTTCGGGGTCGGTTCCTTCTTTATGACCGGTGGAGTAGACCACGCCCATACTGCAGGTGAGCTTGTTTTTATACAGCTCTCCGCCAAGCGCCATAAGCCCCATGAAACGGTCGAGCATATTCATCACCGTGTTCCGGTCAACATCCTGGAGGAAGATGAGGAATTCGTCGCCGCCGAAACGGGCGACAAGATGCTCGGGCGAGAAGATATAGTTTAGGTAATAGGCCGTTTGCCGTAGGGCATCATCGCCTGTGGCATGGCCGTATGTGTCGTTGACCGATTTAAATCGGTCGATATCGAGCATTACGAGCGCAAAATACGAACTCCTCGCGGCAGACAGCCTCTCCTTTACCGTGTGAGTGAAGGCAAAACGGTTGGCAAGTCCGGTCAGCGCGTCAATTGAGGCGGGTTTGAGCAGGCGGGTGGCAAGAATTGCGGTGACAATTATCACCGTAATGCCTGATATAATGGCGACGGCTATAATCTTCATTGACAGCTCGGTTGAGTCGCGCAGAATTTCGCTGACCGGCGCCGCGAGCACAAGCGTCATTCCGTTTGAAAGCCGGGTTGCTGACATCGATTTCTCAACCCCGTCATAGATATACTTTCGCCCCTTGACCCCTCTCTCGCCGGTTTCAATCAGCATTCTGACAAGATTTGCGTCAACCCTGCCCACATGTGTGTACATTTCGAGCGTGCGGTGGACTATTATCCTGTCGTTCTCGTCAAGGAGGAAGGCATAGCCGGTCGAATAAATCGAGATATCGTTGACAATTTGGGCGATTTCATTATAGCTGACATCCATGCCGGCCACACCCAGCAGCTCATCTTCAAAGTATATCGGAACGACATATGACATGGTCATCTTATTAACACCAAGATGTTGATATGGCAAAATCCACGCGGGCTTGCCTGTTTTTGCGGGAATGTAGTACCAGTCGGCATGGTTATGGTCGTCGGGGCCGTATGCCGAGAGATCGAGCGGCTCGGCAGGCTCGAAGATGCCGGTGCTGTCGTTTTGCAGGATGAAAATCCCGGCTGTCGGATAGGTCAGTTCAGGGTTGAAGTGAAGGTAAACCGACATAAGGCCGCTTGTTGTGTCAGCGAACGACTCGAACATTGGCAGGATGCTGTCGGCATATTCGACAACATTCTCACGGCTCGATTTAAAGCGCTCATATCCGTATTGTTCAAGACTCAAAACGGTATATCGGCTTAGCAGAGCCACAGAATTCTCAATTCCGCCAAACATATCTTCAAGGTCATCCGCTGAATCCTGGCAAATAAGCTCAAGATATGTTGAAGAATTTGAATTTAGAATGTCGTTTGCGGTTTTTATCGAAATAAAACCCACTATCATAACCGATAAAATTGTGCAGGAGAGCATAGCTACGATGATGAGTGTTTTAATTGATCGCAACGAATCACCCCTCCCGATATATATTTTCCAGTTTACCCCGGATTTTATACAAGTATAGCACACGCAAGCCGCTCAGTCAATATTTAAATTAAATCGACATCTCGTTCGGGTGAGTTTACTTTGCACTCAAAAACCCGCCCGGAGATTACCCGGGCGGGTTAGATATTCGCCTTGTCAACCGTTTGACAGAGGCAGGGTTATAGCACTATAAAGCTCGGCGAGCTGTGTTCCTTCAACGCGATAGGAGAGGATTGAGCCGGGCAGGCCGGCGTAAATCTTCCCGTTTCCGTCGGCGTAACCGAGGTTGAGCGTGAGCGTGCTCTCAACACTGACCTTAACCGGCGAGCCCCCCTCATTTGTGACACTTGTTTCGGTGATATAGTGAACCGTCATTACGGTGGGGGCGTCGAGCCCGAGCCTTTTCTGGTCTGCCGCCGAATATCCGGCGATATCGGTGAAGGCGATGGCGCTTATCGCCTCGGGGATACTGTCTGCCATCTCGGCGTCAAGCGCACTCGCCTCGCCGCCGTTCTCGGAGAGATGCCAGATGCCGCCCCCCTCTTTTGGGTCACAGGTGTAGACCCGTTCGCTCCCGGCCGAGCTGAACGAAACGCTCCTTATATTTTCAGGCAGGATTTCGGGCAGAGTGTCGTGCTTGACCATTTCATAAGGGGTATATTCAAAACTGTGAGCGACGACGCTGTCAACCATATAGACAACGCCGGGCGCTGCGCTGTTCATAAAGTAATAGCGGCCGTTAAAATTGTTAAGGCTGCCGAACATAAAGGTCTGAGCGCCGTTAACCTCGTCCGAAACAGAAACTGTCAGCCATGGGGCATCAAGCCCGTATTCCGAGAGCCTTGCCTGCTGTCCGGTTAGCTTGACTGTTGAGCTAACCGATTCGAGCGATGAGGCCATTGAGGCAAAGAAGTGATTGTCGAGCGGCAGCTCGGGCGAGTCATCCCAGAGCCACGCCGACTCGGTGTCGTTGAGCGAGAAGGAATATTTATCGTCGCCAAGATTGTAATTAATTGAGTAAAGGGTTGAGATTGAGATTTTTGCGGCGGTGTAGGAGGTGTTAATAGGTGTGTCGGTGTCCGGGGGGGTATTATTGTTGTTTTTTTCAGTGAGAGTTACGATTATTAGATACGCAAGAGCGAGGATGACAAGTACTCCGCACATGATAAGGAGAGTCTTTGTCCTTTTCATATTCATGCTGGCAGCCTTTCAGAAATTTTTGTCAGCGCCGGCGGCGACGGATCCACACCACAAGCCCCGAGACAATGACGACAATCGGAATCACCCCCGCGAAAGCCGTTCCCCAAATGAGGACTGAGGTTTGTGTCAAGCCATCAAGCAGGGGCTCGGCGGTCGGGATTCCGACGATATCCGAAAGCGCCGAATCATAGGTTTCATTCATCCAATAAAGGGAGTAGAACAGATAGTAATAGTTCCCGTAATCGTTTGCTTGTATTGTCGCGTCGGTGAAGGCCTCGGCCGAGGAATACCAGGCAATCCGCGCCTCGCCTCCATTTGCTTGATAGGTTATAGCAACGCCAAGCGCAAGCTCCCCAGCCTCCGACTTATCCTCTCCCGCGAGTGAATATGCAGAGCTTGATGTGGTGAGCAGGGCTGTTATCTCAGCTCCCGAGGTGTTTTCTCCAATTTTAATACCGTGAGAGGCGGGCATTGTCATTCCCAATCGGTTGCTTGACGGGGCGTAGGTAATTGGGTGTTCGGAATTGATGCCGGGCTTGAGATTATACTGATTGGTTTTATAGTATCCCGTATTTTCGTCGTAGACAATTCCCGGAGCAGCCATGACCCCATAAGGCGTGACAAGGCTCATGAGGTTTGCCATTCCAACGTTATCGGGAGAGGTAATAAGAAGAAGATTTCCTCCGGTGTCAAGATAGTCGCGCAGCATTCGCGTCTCGGCCGCGGTGAGGTCGTTTTCTGGCGCGTAGAGCACAACGCAGGAGGCGTCGGAGGGCACGGTGTCGACCGAGGAAAGTCGAAGGCCTTCATATTCGACATTGTTTCCCGAGAGGAAGGCAAGCATAGTTTCCGAGAAATTATAGCCTCCAAGCCCCTCTGTGATATAAATATGCGGGATTTTTTCAAGGGCGACATATTCGATCGCCTTTGTTATTCTGTCCTCGCCATAAAAATAGGTCTCTGTCGCGTAGCCGCTGTATTCGGCGGTGTAGAAATACTGATAATAATATTCGTAAAAATCAAAGGGAACCGGCTCGGAAATCCCGTAATTTTCAGCGAGGTATTCATTATAATAGTAGAAGAGATTCTCAAAGTTTATAAGCGTGTATCTGCGCTCGCTCTCGATTATCAGGCTGAAATTCGAAGGTGCGGCGCTCATCCCTGCGGTGTATTTATCAAGTACGGCGGGGTTTTTTATCGGGTCAAGAATATTGAGCTTGAGGCGGCTGCTAAGATCGGTGTATTTATTAAGATAAAGCGAGAGCTGCGCGTCCTCCTCGCCGTTCTGGCAGATCCAGTTGATTGTAACCTCTCGGTCAAGGCGCCCGAGAAAGGTCTTTGTTCCTGCCGAAATCGAATAGAGCTTATTTGCGCTTGTGTCAACAAACAATAATGATTTGGGCAGCGCTGATACGAGCAGGTTTATAACCACAAGAACCGCAAGGAGTATCAGAGTGAGAATAAAGGTATAGCTACCAATCCTCTCTCGACGGGAGAGAGAGAATTTAGGTTTTTGCTTGCCGGTTGTTTTTTTGTCGGTCATTTATCCACCCTCCTATCAGCTCCAGCGGCGCTTTTCAAGAGATTGCACGCCGAGGAAAAGAAAGAACACTGTGACAGATATAAAATATACTACGCCCGAGATGTCGAAAACACCCGAGTTCAGACTGTAGAAGCGGTCGTAAAGCGACAGCGCGCCGAGCAGCTTATGGAAAAGCCCCTCGAAAAGAGCCTTCTTGAAGTAGTACACCCCGCACAGCGGAACAATCAGAAGGGCGGCGGTGACAAGACCGGCGTTTGAGCTTGAGGTGAGCCGCCAGACGATGGCGGCAAGCAAGACCGATGTGAGCGCAAGGCAGATAAAGGAGACAAGCGCACTTTTGGGGATAAGAGCCGAGACAATGGGCAGCACAAGCAGAAAGAGAAGTGTGCCAAAGCTTATCACCGCCGAGATAACCGGGCTCTCGGTGAGCGATGAGATATACATACATATCGAGATCAGCGAGATTCCGAGAAGAAAGAGCGCGAGAATGGCGCTGTAGCTTGCGGCGTAATACATTGTGCCGAAGGCCGAGAGTATTACGGGGTATACCAGCATCACGAGTACCGGGATACTGAAAACGGTGGCGATTGCGAAAAATTTACCGAGGATTATCTCCGAGACCTTGACGGGAAGCGAGAAGAGCAGATTATCGGTGCGGTTTGCGCGATCCTCGGTCAGCGCACGCATGGTTATTATCGGGATAACGACAAGAAAGGCGATGCCGCAGAGGCTTACGGCAAATTGGAAGGATGAGCGGCCGAGAATGAGATTATATATTGTTACGCAAACTCCGAAAAAGAGGAGCAGGAAAGAGATAAAAACATGGCCGGTCATATTGTTCATATATGAGGTAAATTCTCTTTTGTATATCGCGAACATATATTTTATTCTCCTTTCGCGCCGCCCTCGGCGCTGTCGTTATTGGTGTCATCATTGCTGTCAACGTCGGTATCGTCACCGTTATCATTGCTGTTATTAATTGAATCGTCATCGTTATCGTCGACGTGGTTTTCATCGCTGTCTGTGTCGGCTGTATCGTTTGAATCGGGCAGACCGGCGGTGTCCTCGGTGAGAGAGAGGAATATGCTCTCAAGCGAGGATTTTTGTGTTTCCATGGCGATAACGGCGCAGCGGCGGTCGGCCATTGCAAAGAAGATTGAGTCGCGCAGGTCGGCGCCCTTTTCGACCGCAATGCGGAAGCGCGAAACATCGCCGCCCTCGGGTGCGGGCTGCTCCTCGAATTCAATAATCCCCTCGATAGACGAGAGCACAGAGGTAACAGTATCGCGCTCGCCCCTTACCGATATGATAAGCGCCTCACTCGAGCCTGCTGCGCCCTTGAGATTCTGGAGCGTGTCGTCGGCAACGATTTTTCCGTGACTTATGATTATCACCCGCTCGCAGACCTCCGAAATTTCGGCTAGGATATGGCTGCTGAGGATAACCGTTTTAATCTCTCCAAGCTGCCGGATAAGGTCGCGAATTTCGATTATTTGTTTCGGGTCAAGCCCTACCGTCGGCTCGTCAAATATTATAATATCAGGGTTTCCGAGCATTGCCTGAGCTATGCCGACGCGCTGTCGGTAGCCCTTCGAGAGGTTTTTTATCAATCTGTCCTTGACGTCTTCAAGCTGAGTCAGCTCGATAACCTCGCGAACCTGCCGATACACCGCCTCATATTCAACCCCCTTTGCCTCGGCCACAAAGACCAAATATTCGATGGGTGTCATTTCGGGGTACAGGGGCGGGATTTCGGGCAGATATCCTATATGCCTTTTTGCCATTATTGGCTCCTCGAAGATGTCGTGACCACAAACCTTTACCACTCCGTCGGTTGCGGCAAGGCAGCCGGTGATAATATTCATAGTGGTTGATTTTCCGGCTCCGTTAGGCCCGAGAAGACCATATATTTTCCCGGGTTCGATTGTAAAGCTGATGTTGTCGACCGCGATAATATCGCCATATTTTTTAGTCAGATTTCTAACTTCAATCAAAGGCTCGCCCTCCTTATATTTCGGATGCAAATCAAAAATATTATAACTGATTATACTATAAATTTACACTGTGTCAAGAGCCTGATACTTTTATGACAGTTTTTTGATTTAATGATCGGCTCACACCCTCCCGGCGATTCTCATCGCTGCATTATGGATGCGCTCTATATACTCCTCAAACGAAAGATTTTGATAGAAGGCAAAATATCCGTCTCTTATCTCGGTAAGATGGCTGTCGTCAACTATAGCAACCCGCGATAGATCGCGGCGTATCTCCTCGGCGCTCATTCCGGGGCATTCGCGCTTTGGAAAGCCGCTTGTCTCAAGTATGACACATCTTTTATAAAGCTCTGTTTTGCTGATGTCGCTGATGATTGACGGCCAGTCGGCGCAGCCGTCGAAGGGGATAAGGTGCAGGTCGCGCCTGCCGTCGTTGTCCTGCATATGCATGGCGTAGAGCCTTTCGGAGTAGTCGGCGAAATAATCCTCATCGGGCGAGAAGGCGTTTCTGTGGCCGCTGTCAAAGCAAAAGCCGGCATATGGGCTGTCGATATTGTCAAGCACGTATCTAAGATGCCCGGGATAGACCGAATTTTCAAACGCCACCTTGACGTCGTTTTTCTCGGCGGCGTCGATTATCCGGCGGAAGCGCTCAAGACCGACCGGCGAGGTTGGATGAACGGCTCGCTCGCCCCAGGTTACATGGGCGATGCCTATTTTAATTCCGTATTCCCGGCAGCGCTTGAATTGATCGATATATTTTTGAGCTATCTCCTCGCCGGCCACGCCCGGTGTCCAAATTTTGCTTGTCCCCCTTGAGTCGAGATGGGCGTTTTCAATTCTGAGGCCCGAGTTGTAATATTCATCTATTTTTATACTCGGAGAATCCGAGAATATGTCCATTTTAATGCAGATTGCCTCAAATCCCACCTCTTTGATTAGCCTCAGGCTGTCTGCGGACTTATAGTCGTTCCATTTAATTGGGTAGGTGGCTGTTTCTGTCATAATAATGCCTCGATTCATTTGTTTTTATTTTGCGGCGGGGTGTTCGGAGCGGTGCACGCTCGAACACCCCGCCAAGGGTTCTTAAACTAAATTAAAGAACGCGAAGGATACTTTTTTTGAGTATTATCGAAACAAGGTCGCAAATCCAGAGAATGAACAAGCCTATGCCGGTGATGGCGATAATTATAAGAACAACCCCTGCCGCAGTATTCCCCTCAAGAAAGCGAGTGACAATGCCGCAAATCACCGAAGTTATCGGAATTATCGCAAGAATAAGGCTGACTATGTAGCTCAGGTCGAAGTAGTCGCTTTTGTAATTCGCCATAGTAATCCCCCTTGTTATCAATTATATGGATATTCTATCATATAAAATCCCGCAAGTCAATATTAAATCCCGCACTTTGACATATCAGCCTCTTTTACCATATACTCTATTATTGAAATAAAAGAAGGAGGCAACCAAGCGAGATGAAAATATATATAGATCCCGGATATTACACAGAAAACCGGAGAGCCCCTGCCGATAGCTTTATTGACGACGAGGAGGGCCTTGTCAGGGGAATAGGAGAGGAGCTGGCAGAAATCCTCAGGGCAAACGGGTATGATGCTCTTGTATCAAGTCCGGTGCACGGCGCGCGAAGTTCTCCCGGACGCTCAAACACGGCAGCTGCGCGGATAAGCGAGGCAAATGCCTGGCAAGCCGACTACTACATAATGCTGCTTCTTAACAGCTCGCGCGATCCTTTCACGACCGGCTCGGACGCCTCGATATGCCGCCGAAACTCAAAAGCCAAGCCCTTGGCCGAATCAATTCTTGAGCGCCTTCACCTTGTGACAATGCTGCAAAACCGCGGCGTCAATATCCGCCCCGACATCTATGCACTCGGACGGGCAGATATGCCTGCTGTGAGCGTTGGCATGGGATACTCGACCAATGAGGGTGACGCAAGAATGCTCACCGAACACCCCGAGCAGTTTGCTCTGGGCATCGCAAATGGTGTTATTGCACTGACGCAGTCGGGCGACCGCGCCGACGAGCGGCAGGATAGCGGCAGAGTTAGGTTTTTCCAGCACTATCCCGAGGGAAGGACGGGATCGTGCAGACTTAATGTCGACGTTTTGGCCGGCAATAATAAGAATGGCACCCCGGTTTCGGGAGCTGAGGTCACCGTCTTTGAGGGGGCGGGCGGGCGGCGAATGCTTGTCTATCGTGGCAAAACAGACCATACGGGGCGAATAATCCCCGTCGAGCTGCCGCTCACACACACCTTTGGCGAAGGATACGATATTCATCCGCGAATGTTCTGTGTCTGTGTGCGGCATCCCGAATATATGCCGCAGAATCAATGGATTGATCTCTTGGACCAAAGTTCGATAGACCACTCAATTATCCTTGCCGAGCGGCGGGGACGGGCGATGTCTTAGCGGGGAATCATCCAAACTCGGAGAGCCGGTTGACCGCCACATATATCTTTGAAATTTCATACCATGTGGCAAAATCGACCACCCCGGTCACCGGCATGAAGAATATCTGCTGGAAGGTTCTCACCGCCTGAGCGGTTTGGGGGCCGTATATCCCGTCAACCCTTATTTTTGGAATCATCGGATAGCTGTCGGAGATGCTGTTGAGCTGTGCTTGAATCGTGCGGACGTCAAGCCCGGTTGATCCGATTTGCAGCACCTCTCCCGGGAAGGAGAGCGGAACACCCTGAACCCTTTGAGCCTGGGTGAGATAAACGTTTGTCCCGTAGTAGTTTCGCAGTATGGTGAGCGCGTCACTCCCTTGCTCGCCCAGATTCAAAGAGCCCCACTGTGACATCCCCGCGCAGCTCACGCGCGAGCCGTCGCAGAACTGCGCGAAAAGGGGCTGGCGGATTCCCGGCTTTGTTATGTAGGTTGTGAAGATTTCGTTGACTATGTTAAGCACGTTTCCGAAAATATTCCGTCCGTAGGAGAACATCATGTCAAAGGCGGTGCTGTTGGTTATAGTGAAGTCAAAACCGCGGCTGCGATACCATTCGGTGTAAACCCGGTTGAGCGCAAAAGAGATTATCGCAAGCACATTGGCGCGGATAGTCTCGGGCGGCCAGGTGGAATATATTTCCGAGCAGGCGACATTGGTGATATAATCGCGGAAGGGTATCCAGACATTCTCGGCCGTCGTATCCTCGGGAGCTCCGAGGTGAACAACCATAAATTCGGGTATTACCGGTTCGGGGAGCACAATAAATCCGTTTCCGGTCGGCAGCGGTTTTACCTCCTCCTCGGGAATTTTCGGCGGGAAATCTCCCCAGAGTCTGTTAGGCGGGACGATTATGACCTGTGGCTCGCTCCCTCCGACACTGACCTCGGGCGACATCCGAATGCGCTGAATGGCGGTGCTCTCGGGCAGAATCTGCGCGCCCTCTACAATAATGCTGCGAAAGCCTTCGGCGTCGATGCGGAGATTGTATTCAGAATAGGGCTTTCCGCCCTCCACTTGAAGTGAATAGTCAATAGGCGGGGTTGCAAGCTCGATGGTAACCGTCTGCCCGGCAGCGTCGGTACTCAGCTCTTCAATCGTTGCTTCGCTTCTTAAGACAGTCACCCTTGCCTCGGGGATGGGCGCCGCATTCCGAACTGCCCTAACCTCGACATTTAAAAAACCGGTGTCAAGGAAGTTTTCGTTTAACTGATTCATATTGCCTCCATTATAAAGCACAAAAATAATATTTTGTGATAATCTATAATAAAATTTTATGTAAGACCCTTTGCACTTACCACACAAATAGCCCATAATTTTGTTCACAAGCATACAGAGAGGACTTTATAATGAGCAAACAGAGGACTTCATAATGAACATACAGAACCGCATAATAAGGATCTATCCCGAGTATAACCCGGAGGAAGAGGTAGAGCTGATAATAAAATATCACGGCAGTCTTGAGGATATAGCGCAGCAGCTTGGCGCCGTTGCCGAGCGGCTAAACGAAAACTACGCTATTTTAACTATGGCGGCCTTTCGTGTTCCGAATCTTTTTCTTATACCCAATGTAGATTATTATGAGCTGCCTAAGACCGTCACCTTTCAGATGAGGCGGGCGATGACAAATTCCTGCGTTTATCCGGTGCAGGAAGTGAGCGGATACGGACTGACAGGGCGGGGAGTGATTATTGCGGTGATAGATTCGGGCATAGACTACACACACCCCGACTTCCGCAACCCCGACGGAAGCAGCCGCATTCTCTACCTCTGGGATCAGACCGCGACAGGCAGCCCGCCCGAAGGCTTTCGCGACGGGCATTTATACACCAAGGAGGATATCGACCGAGCCCTTATGAGCGCTAACCCTCTATCGATTGTTCCCGAACAGGATTTTATCGGACATGGAACCGCCGTTGCCGGCATTGCCGCGGGGAATGGTGAGTCAAGCGGCGGAGTTGAGCGCGGGGCAGCGCCCGAGGCAGACCTTTTGATAGTTAAGCTGCTTGAGTTCGGGGTTGAAGGATTTTCAAAAAGTACGGCGATTATGCGCGGGGTTAAGTTTGCGGTCGATATGGCCATTGCGCTTGAGCAGCCGATATCTATCAATATCAGCTATGGAACAAACGACGGGTCACATTCGGGCAACTCTCTCTTTGAGACCTATCTTGACTCAGAGGCTGAGCGCTGGAAAAATGTTATCTCTGTGGCTGCCGGAAACGAGGGAAGCGCGGGTCACCATTATGCCGGAGTTATAGAACAGGGAGAGACCGAATCTGTAGCCGTAGCTATCGGAGCTAACTATAGGGAACTTTATTTAAGTATGTGGAAAAACTTCTCGGACACAATTCATTTTGAGGTGATAGCTCCCTCGGGGCGCTCAACAGGAATTATATATGAACACCAGCGCGTTACCCGGGTTGTGCTTGACGGAGTGCAGATACTGGTACTAAACGGCCAGCCCAACCATTATAATTTCGATCAGGAAATATTCATTCAATTTATAAGCACAACAGCGCCCATAAGCCAGGAAATCTGGCGCCTGGTTATTACGGGCGAGAGCATAATCGACGGACGCTTCAATATCTGGCTGCCCCTTGTCGACACGCCGACCGGCTCAACAGCCTTCCTGCTTCCGAGCGTTGAGAACACGCTGACTATCCCCGCCACCTCAAGCCGCGTTATAGGTGTTGGCGGATATAACTTCATTTTGCGAACAAGCGCAGAATTCTCGGGGCGCGGCCTGCCCTATGGAACATTTGGACAAAAGCCCGATATTGTCGCCCCGGCCGTCAATATCGTTTCGACTAAAACCGGTGGAGGCTATGACAGCTTTACCGGCACCAGCATGGCCGCCCCCTTTATTGCCGGCTCGGCCGCTCTTATGATGGAGTGGGGGATAGTCCAGAATAACGATCTTTTTCTGTATGGGCAGCGCGTCAAAGCATTTCTCTGCCGCAATGCCGAGCGCTTTTTCCCGATTACATATCCAAACTCCATTTGGGGATACGGCGCTCTCAATCTCTGCAACACAATTGACGACATGGTATTTTTCAGGCAATAAAAGCGATTAATCTATACTCGCCGCTCTGCGCGGCACGGGAGCGGGAGAGAGATAAATTTTTTATGCGGTGGGCTTTGTGCCTTTGGCTCAGCAGGCTATGTAGACCTTGGGCATATTGCCGAACCGGCATCCTCACAGCTCTCAGAAAGGAATGGTCATAAAATGAACAGCGATATTATAAACGAGGCCGAGAACCAGCGACTTCTTGAGGAAATACTCTATGACCCTGACACCGTGGACTTTGTAATTCGCAGAACCGAATATTTTAACGAGCTTATATTAAACAATCCCGATATAGCCGTTGCCCGCATATTGGCCGGAAGATATGCGATTGCCTATGCCCGCGAGGCCGCATTTAAAAATATTGCGGCAAGCTTTGGCTCCGGTCTTATTAGTATCGGCTCGATAGTGCTCGGGCTGCTTGACAGGGCAAGTATGCAGTCCTCGGGAATACTGCAGGTTCACGAGCAGCCCTATCTTGAACTTCGCGGGCGCGGGGTTATAGTCGGCATTGTCGACACCGGAATAGACTACACGCTTGACACCTTCAGATATGAGGACGGAACCAGTAAGATACAGTATATTTTTGACCAAACGGTAGAGGGGCCTCCCCCCGAAGGCTTCTATGTCGGCACCGAATATACCAACGAGCAGATTAATGCCGCCCTGCGCAGCGAAAATCCGTATGATATTGTGCCCGAGGTTGATACATCGGGGCATGGAACCTTCCTCGCTTCGATAGCCGCGGGGCGCGAGGTGGGCGATTTTATCGGCGCCGCGCCAGATGCAGAGCTGATAGTCGTAAAACTCCGCCGCGCAAGACCCTATTATCTGCGGCTTTTCTCGGTTCCCGAGGATCAGGAGCACGCGTATGAGTCGAGCGCCGTTATGCTCGGGGTCGAATACATACTTGACCGCGCGCGCCGGCTCAATCGCCCGGTTGCAATATGCCTCGGGCTCGGCTCGAATTTCGGAAGCCACGATGCCTTCTCAATCTTTGAAGAATATCTGAGCGGCGTGGCAAATCTTGTCGGAGTTTCGCTCTGTATTGCTGCCGGAAACGAGAGCCAGGCTCGGCACCACACACAGGGCTTTATCCCGACTACCGGAGGCACGTATAATATAGACGTTAAGGCCGGAGAGAATGTGGGGGATATTTTTATCTCTGTCTGGAGCAGCGTTTCCGACAGGCTGTCTGTGTCGGTAAGCTCGCCGACCGGAGAGCTTGTCGGAAGGATACCCGCCAAGCCCGGCCAGCAGACGATAGCCAATCTTGTCCTTGAGGACGCCTCGGTGCAGGTTTCCTATTATTTCCCGGTTGAGGGTACGGGGGGGCAGCTTACCGCGATAAAACTGATAAATGCCACGCCGGGTATCTGGACGATAACAGTCTATGGCGACCTGATACTAAACGGAATCTTCCACTCATGGCTGCCGCTTACAGGATTTGTACACCCGAGCGTTGAGTATCTTGCCGCTAATCCTTATTATACAGTCACCGTTCCCTCGACTATGGACGGGGCCATAACCTGCGGAGCATACAGCACAATTACCAACAGTCTTTATGCGCTGTCTTCCTGGGGCCCGAGCCGCACCGGAGACAGTGTTCCCGACCTTGTGGCACCGGGTGTAGGAGTTATGGGCTACTATCCGTATGGCCGCGGCACTATGGATGGAACAAGCGTTGCAGCCGCTATCACGACGGGAGCGGCCGCGCTCATGCTGCAGTGGGGAATTGTTGAGAAGAACGATCCGGCCATGAGTACCTATCAGATACGCGCCTATCTCATAAGGGGATGCAGCCGAAGCGAAGCGCGGACATATCCCAATGAACAGTGGGGATATGGGGTGCTTAATCTGCTGCAGTCCTTCCAGCTGATGAGGGAGATTTGAAGGCTCGGTAAATCAGCCGATTTTGCAAAACCAATTAAATATAAGAATCAAAAGACCGCAGACCGAGGGGAGGAGGATTGCGGTCATTTTCTCATCGGGGAAGGTGCCGGCGGCAGCTTGCCAAATCTCCCCGAAAAGCCGACGGACAGCGTAAAGAGTGGCCGAGGTTCTTATAAGGCACGAGGTGTAGAATATCAGATAAACAAGGCTGTCCATGCGAAGAAAAAGATCATCGGACGAGAGGATTGCAACAGAGGAGAGATAGGGATAGGAGAGTGTGGCAAGATAGCTCTCCTCGAAAATAAGGAGAGATTGAAGGGCGAGAAGGGTGAGCAGAGCCGCGCCGAGCGCAATCCCCGCAAAGATTGCTTTGTTTCGGCCGTGCCTCTGCGGTGTTCCCGAGATAAAGACAAAGGCGGCGGGGAGAGCTGCGCTTAACTTTAGGATTTCTTTCAAATCTTTGGGGGAGGGG
>JBNRMS010000079.1:0-33763 GCA_050309735.1 Eubacteriales bacterium | reverse complement strand
CGGCAGATCAGGTTGCTGAAACAGTAATATCGCTGGTTCCGCTGCCAAGCGAGGATATGAAGGGTCGCATCATAGGACGCGAGGGAAGAAACATTCAAAAGCTCGAAACGCTTACCGGCGTTGAACTTATAATCGACGATACCCCTGAGGCGATAACCTTGTCGGGATTTGATCCGGTTCGCCGCGAGGTGGCAAGGCTTTCGCTCGAAAAGCTGATTGCAGACGGAAGAATTCACCCGGCTCGCATCGAGGAGATGGTTGAGAAGGCAAAGCGCGAGGTAGACATCGCTGTTAAACAGGCGGGCGAAAGAGCGGTCTTTGAGGTGGGTATCCACGGACTCAATCATGAGCTTGTAAGGTTGCTCGGCAGGCTCAAGTACAGAACAAGTTACGGGCAGAATGTACTCAAACACTCAATAGAGGTTGCGTTTATCTCGGGAATCATTGCCGACGAATTGGGGGTAGACAGCACAACAGCAAGGCGAGCCGGTCTGCTGCACGATATAGGCAAGGCCTTCCCGCACGACGTTGAAGGCTCGCATATTCAAATCGGCGTAAACGCCGCCAAGAAATTCAAAGAAAGCCGCGAGGTGATTCACGCCATAGAGGCTCACCACAACGACGTTGAGCCGCAGACGATTGTTGCGGTTATTGTTCAAGCCGCCGACGCTATCTCGGCCGCAAGACCGGGAGCCCGGCGCGAGGATTTGCAAAATTATATCAAGCGTCTTGAGAAGCTTGAGGAAATCGCGATGGCGTTCGACGGTGTCGATAAGGCATTTGCGATTCAAGCCGGACGAGAAATACGTGTTATGGTTAAGCCCGAGGAGGTAAACGACGAAGGCATGAAGGTTATAGCGCGAGAGATGGCCGGCAAGATTAAAGACGAGGTTAAATATCCCGGACAGATTAAGATAAATCTGATTCGAGAAAGCCGCGCTATAGACTACGCAACGTAGTCGAACTCATAATAATAATCTTTTCCCCTAAGGGATAATATAGAATTAACATAAAACCCCACAGGTATCAATAACGGCTCTGCCGTTTTGATTATAGATTTATATGATGAGTAGTATGGCTGCCGCATATGCGGCAGCCATAAAATTTAGATAAGGATTATTATCGGTCGGTGCCGGCACGAGTGTCGTCGCCGACTATTTTTCTGACTTTATTAAAGAAGGCGATAAAATTCCTTTTCGGTGTTGAAATATTATTAATTTATAGTATAATTATAGATGTGCAACGGCAAAAAAGAAACCAAAATAAAGCCTGTCTATTTTCCGAGGAGAGCGGATTTTATTGCCGATACTCCGAGGATGCATAAATATAATTTTACTATTAATAAAGGGGTATCAATTAATGAAGAAGAAGCACGTTCTTTTAATTTTCACCGACCAGCAGCGGCGCGACACGATTCATGCGCTCGGAAATGACGATATAGTCACTCCGGCGCTCGACGAGGTCGCGGGTGAAGCCGTTGTTTTCGACCGCTGCTTTACCCCCTCACCGGTCTGCGTGCCGGCAAGGTATTCGATGTTTTCAGGGCAGTATTGCAACAGAACCGGAAACAACACAAACGACGATTCCTTAGTCTATACAGGAGAGGGCTTTTTCTCGGAATTCACAAAAGCGGGGTATAACAGCTTTTGCGTTGGCAAAATGCACCATAAAAAAGATCTTTACGGTTCGATGGGCTTTCGCAAGCGCCTGACTCAAGAGGAAAAGGCAAACCCCGAGCACGACGACTACACCAAATGGCTCAAAGCCTCTCCCTATAAAAATGTTTTTGACTATCACGGCCAGCGCGCCGAGCTTTATTACATACCGCAAATCTCGCCCCTGCCCGCTGAGGCGCACCCGACCCAGTGGGTGGGCGATCGCTGCGTTGAATTTCTTGAAGATTGCAATCCCGAGGAAGAGCCGGTTTTCCTTGTTGCCTCCTTCATTCATCCCCACCCGCCCTTCGCGCCGCCCGCACCCTGGAACAAGATGTACAGAAAGCCGATTAACCGGTCCTTTATGCCCGAGGATCGAGATTCATATGAGGATCTGCTCCGGAATAAATATACACTCGACTCGCTCGGGATTTCGCCCCGCCGCCTTGAGCTGCTGTGGCAGCACTATTATGCCTGCATATCCTTTGTAGATTATCAGATTGGGCGGATAACCGACGCGCTTAAAAGGCGCGGGATGTATGACGACACTGTGATAGTCTTTACCTCAGACCACGGCGACCTGATGGGAGACTACCGCTCAATGGGCAAGCGGACAATGCTCGACTCTGCGTCGAACATCCCCTTCCTCCTTCGCGTTCCGGGTAGAGAACACCAAAGACGCAGGGATCCGGCCTCTCTTGTCGATATCGCACCAACCCTGCTCTCGCTCTGCGGTATAGACTACGATCGAGCTGAATATGACGGCGTGAATCTTTTTGAAGAGTCACACGATGTTGTCTATTCGCAGTATTCAAACGGAACGCTCGGCACATATATGGTTGCCTCAGGGCAGGACAAATTAGTTTATTCGGCGATAGGTGATCGCTATTTCTACTTCGATTCCTTCCCGGAGGAAAAGGATAAATACGATATAACAAACCCGCGCGTCGCCGAGCTTAAAGACCTGCTCGATGCCTATATAAAAAGTGACAGATGCCCTGTGACCGAGAGCCGTCCGGGTTCAAGTCCCGCCAGGATTCCGCCTCTTTCATTCTACCCGCCTCTTGACGATCATGGCAACACGCTCGACGAGGAAATCGCAAGAATGCCCGCGGGCTATTCAATCACGCTCGGGGCTAAGAGTACCGAAAATTGAGCAGGTGAATATATCTAATACTAAACACCGATTATAATATTAAGCTAATGAGGGATACGCTGGGGGAACTTTTTTCAAAAAGTTCCCCAGACCTCCATAAAAACTTTTGGGGCATTTGGCACAGCTTAATTCAGAATATGATGCGCCGACCCCGGCCGAGTCCCACATCCCTAGCCGGGGTCGGGGTGAGGCAATCTGGTGTTAGTTCAATGTTATAATGAGGTAGTGGTATAAGAATATATCGCGGGGGAAACTTCTTTAGAAGTTTCCCCCGGAATTCATCAGAGCGCGCACCCGTGCGCTCTGATAAGTGACTATTAAATATTAAATAAAAGGTTATTTCTGCGCCAAGAGATCTTCAACCTCCGCGAACACAACCTCCCTATCATCCTTTGACAAAATCGTATAAATCACATAATTCCCGAAAACTCTCGCCTCGGAATTAACCATCTTAGGATGCTCCGACTCGATATAATCTGCCTGCACCAGCCAATTTGCCATTTTCAGCTCAAGATATCCCTCGCAAAGAGTCTTCATTGCCTCGGCGCTGCCCTCTTTGACTTTGAAAACTCCGAATTGGTTTATATTGGTGCTTACATTTGCTATGCGGATTTCATAAGAATCGACAAGAGGGTTGGCTCCCTCGAAATAAAAATCGAGATAATCGGAGTCGGTGGTGTAGTAGCCGTCGGCAAGCTGAACGCAGCTCTCTATTTTGTCTGCCACAGTCTTAACGTCAATCTCGTTACTGTAGGACGCCTTCTCCTTATCGCCGCAAGACGTGCCGAGCGGGATGAGCAGTAAAAGGATAGAGAGAGCGCATATAATTTTAGTAATTTTCATATATATTCCCTCTTTTTATGATTTCTTATGATTTTGGGTATCCATGCGTTCTTATATAGTAAAGAACTGCCTCGTAACCCGATTTGTTCAGGTGTATTCCGTCTCCGTTTTCGTAGCTTCGGTTAAGGTTTCCGTCGGTATCCTTTAGGATTGAATTTGTGTCGAGATATTTAAAATTGTATTCCTCCGCAAGCTCGGAAATCCAGACATTGGCGGCATTGATTTTCTCATTTGTGATTGATTTTACCCTCTCGGAGTAAGCCGATGTCACCGGGAAAATCGACTGGAGAATTATTTTGGTGTCGGGTGAGGCTGCCAATAGGGCATCGAGCAGTTTGCGGTAGCACTGTTTGAATTTGTCTTCGCTAAGGCTCGGAACGCCGTTGTTGATGCCGAGTGTTATTACCATGTACTCGGGTTTCTCGGCCCCGGCGGCCTCGGGTATTGTCATTTTAGCGCCGGTTCGCGGGTAGGTTATCTGTGCCTGCGCTACATCTATGTCGAGCGAAAGAGTGGGAAGCTTGCCGCCATCAACCTCAAAAACCGGCACCCATACCTGCTTTGTGTCGCGGCCGCCCGACAGCACCCCATGGTATATCAGGTGATATGTTGTGCTGTCGCCAATAAAGATGATTTTATCAATATAATCCTGCCCGTAGTCGTCGGTTTCGGCGAGATAGGCGGGGTTTTTAATTTCGGTGTTCACGGGCGCTGCTGTGGAATCGTCTAAAGCAGAAGATTCAACATTTTCGATACCCTCGAGCTTGTCCTTTTCGGCTGCCCGCAATTTAGCGTTGAGCAACGCGAGCACGATCAGCTCGACTATGCATACCAAAAGCAGGAGCAGAATTATAACTATGGCTGCTGCTGCGGCGGTTTGTGCTCGATTCTTGCGGCGGCCGCTTTTTTTGATATATTCCCTTTGCATTATTTATTTTTAATTTCCTTTCTTCCCGAGAGTTGCTGCTCTTATTATTGACCTCAAAATACTGTTTGAATGCGGATAATCAGTCTTCTTTGAAGATTGAGTGGTATTCTTTGTCTCGGTTTTGCTTTTTTTCGGTTCGTGCCCTTATCGAGAGAAAGATTGAAATAAGGGCGGCATAAACCAAATAATATATAAAAATGCCCGAAAGCGAGGCGGTCCCCCGTATTCCGGCGGGGAGAATCATAAAAAGATAAAACCCGGCACCGGTGATTATTGCGTGGAGAAGGAGCATAAGACCTCTCCGTTCGGGTGCGCGGAGCAGCTCTGCCGAGGCGGCGAGCAGGCCGGAGAAGAAGAAGAACATAACCGTTCGCAGCGAGGAAAGGAGGCCGCCATCCTCGGTTCCGCCGTAAATAAGGAAAATTATCAGTGCGTATGAGAAGGTTAGAGCGGTGAAGCAGAGGCTTGCCCGCACGAGAATTCGTTTTATGAAGTCTTTCATTTTGGTTTTTATCCTTATGTTTTGTATATTATATATTAACATAATATTGGGTTTTATGCAATATGCTTTTGGGGATTTCTGTGAAGAGATTAATCTTGAATCGCTATATATAATCCTGCACTATATGCCTTAATATCTTCTGAATTTGCGCTTTGCCGTGAGCAGCGCTGTGATCTGAGGGGAATTCGCCAAAACCCCGCCCTGCCGTGATGGATTAGCATGAGCGATGAGACGCGAATAATTGATAGAAAGCCTTGATGAGATGAAAACTATCAATCAGGCGTTTCGGGATATATGTAATATATTCTTGAGTAAGACTCATTGTTTTTCTTGAAGGTTTGGGAGCGGTTGGCGGTTAAGAGGCGGGTTAGGTGGTACATATTTATCCAGATTTGATTCCAGCCTTCCTTTTGAGAGGGGTGGAATATGATTTGGAGGCCATAGTGCAGGTGGGGGGTGTTGATGTTGTTGGTGTTTTCCTTTGAGCTGTATCCGGTCATTCCGAGGTAGCCGATAACCTCGCCGGCATTGACGATTTTGCCCTCGTACATATCATTGTAGGGGTGGTTTTTTCGCAGGTGGGCATAGTAGTAATATCTTTTGCCGTCAAAAGATCGGATGCCGATTCTCCAGCCGCCATATTGATTCCAGCCGCAGGCCTCGACATATCCGCTCTCGACCGCAATAATGGGGGTTCCGATGCTGCCCATCAGGTCATGCCCGAGGTGTGGGCGGCGATATCCGTATGAGCGCGAGGCACCGAAATCATCGAAGTTGTTGTAGTAATATCCGGCTGCGATAGGCGAGAAGGCTCGAAGGCCGTATTTCTCGGCCAGAGTTTCGCTGCCATCCTGTGAAACCTTGACCTCGGTGTAGTCTCCGACCATACCGCCAAGCACCGCGCCATAGGCCTCAAGATAAAAATTATACAGTTTCTTATTGCTTGCGAGCGCGGCAGCATCGCTGCCGTCCGAGAGCTTGTCGGTTAATTTCTTCAAATCAGAGGATTTATAGGACGAAAAATTACCGCCGTTCTTAGATGCGAGCAGGGCAAGAAGTTCAACCCACCCGGTATGATTCGGGGTGGAGCGGCTCTTTATGTCGGCGTCAAGTGTATCACGGAGGGCGGGGTAGGTAACATTAAAATCTATATATTTAATATAATCCCCGTCTGCGGGGAGTGTGTCTGCGGTAACTCCTGTGCGGCAGGCGCCGAGCGGCGCCACTGCAAGGGCAAATACCAAAAAAATAAGCAAAATTCTTTTCATGCCGGGCAGTACCTCGCATAAATCATACTGTATAAGTTTATGCCGGGAACACCGGCTAATATTACGGTCGGCGCACTTGTCAATATAGATTAATAATGAATGGACATGAGAATAATATTCATTCATTCGGAGGAAATATTCATATTATGCTTGACTTTTAGGGGGGATGATTGTATAATGACATATAATGGGCAAGTATGCAAAAAAGCCGAGATGCGAAAGGATTCTATGACAGATGACAAGACGAGAAGCAAGAGAGGCCGTGTTTGGACTTCTCTTTGAGATGGATTTTCACCCTGAGGACGGGGTTGAGAATATATTTGGTGTGTCCTCCGAGGTAAGAGAAATCGAGGAGGACAGCTATGTGAGAGACGCTTATTTCGGCGTTGCCGAACACATAGAGGAGATAGACGCACTGATTGGCGAGCATTCGCATGGCTGGAAAACCCACCGGATGTCGGGAATATCCCGCTCAGCTATTCGGCTTGCTGTCTGGGAAATGCTTTATTGCGATAGCATTCCGCATAATGTCTCGATAAATGAGGCCGTTGAGCTGGTTAAAAAATTCGACGACCCGCGCGCGCGCCCCTTTGTCAACGGCCTGCTTAACGCTGTGAAGGATGCGATAGATAAGACCGACGCCAGCAAGGGCGATTCTGTTAAATGAGCGTGCCTTTGTTTGTCGGAATTGACACGAGCAACTACACCACATCGGCAGCGCTTTGCGATAATGATGGGGTGGTTGTCGCAAATATAAAAGAGCCGCTGCCGGTGAGAGCGGGCGAGGTGGGGCTGCGCCAGAGCGATGCCCTTTTCGCGCATATAAAGAATCTGCCTGCCGTCATGGGGAGACTGCGCGAGGCGATAGGGCGACACACCGCCGCGGCGGTCGGCGTCTCTGTCACTCCGAGAGACGCCGAAAACTCTTATATGCCCTGCTTTCTTGCGGGGCGAGCGGCGGCTCACGCTTTTGCGGCGGCGGGAGGCATTCGGGTTTTTGATTTTTCGCACCAGTCCGGTCATATAATGGCGGCGGCATATTCGTCGGGCGCACTCGACACCCTGATAGCGGCTCCTCACTGCGCCTTCCATGTCTCGGGCGGAACGACCGAAATCCTTCATGTAACACCCCGGCGGGGCGGATTTGACATAAAAAAAATCGGCGGAACAAAGGATCTTAACGCCGGGCAAGCGATAGACCGAGCGGGAACGGCGATGGGGCTTTCCTTCCCCTGCGGCCCTCAGCTTGAGCAGCTTGCGCTTGAGAACAAGCAAAAGATTCCAAGGCCGCGAATATCGGTTTGCGGGCTTGAATGCAATCTCTCGGGGCTTGAGAATCTCGCGCACTCGCTCTATTCCTCGACCAACGACCCGAGCCTTACGGCCGCGTTTGTCCTCTCTTTTGTCGGCCAGACCCTGCTTGAGCTTACCCGGAATCTCCGCGCCCAATATCCAAACCTGCCCCTGCTCTATGCCGGCGGGGTTATGGGAAACTCGATTATTAAATCAATGCTTGCAGGAGTTGGAGGGGTTTATTTTTCCGAGCCCGAGTTCTCCTCGGACAATGCGGCGGGAGTGGCGCTGCTCTGCCGCGCAGAATATCTATACGGGAGGGGAGAGAATGCCTGATAACAAGAATATTGTCACGGTCTCTATGCTCAATGAGTATGTAAAGGCCGTTTTTGAGAGCGTTCCTCTCTTTTCGGGGCTTTATGTGCGCGGGGAGATTTCAAATTTTAAAAATCACTATTCGGGGCATTTCTATTTCACGCTTAAGGACGAGAAGGGAGCGCTGCGGGCTGTTATGTTCCGCTCGGAGGCACAGAAGCTTGACTTTATTCCCGAGGACGGGATGAAGGTTATTGTGCATGGGCGGCTTTCGGTTTTCCCGCGTGACGGGGTTTATCAGATATATGTAGACGATATACAGCCTGACGGGGTTGGCGCGCTTTATTACGCATTTGAGCAGCTCAAAAAGAAGCTTGAGGAAGAAGGACTTTTCGAGCCTTCGCGAAAGCGGGCGGTGCCTCGGTTTCCGAAAAAAATCGGGATAGTGACCTCGCCCACCGGCGCTGCGCTGCGTGACATGATTAATATTCTCGGACGGCGCTGGCCGCTGGCCGAGGTGTATATATACCCGGCGCAGGTGCAGGGAGCTGCGGCTCCCGGGCAGATTTCGGCGGGGATTAGATATTTCAATGAGCGGATGGAGGTTGACACACTGATAATCGGACGGGGCGGCGGCTCGCTTGAGGATTTGTGGGCTTTTAACAATGAAAATTTAGCGCGAGCCGTTGCCGCATCGTCAATCCCAGTGATTTCGGCCGTCGGTCACGAGACAGATTTTACCATCTGTGACTTTGCCGCAGACCTTCGCGCTCCGACACCCTCGGCCGCGGCCGAGCTGGCGGTTCCCGACATATCCGAGTTTAAAGCAAGAATAAATATGCTGCATGGCCGGGTGACGGCGTCGCTTCCGAGGCTGGTTTCCGAGAGGAGGAAAACGCTTGCGCGGCTTGCGTCCTCTCGGATATTGACAAATCCCAAAACCCTTACCGATAACCCAAGAATTGAGCTTGACGGATTGTCCGAGCGGCTCGCGGTGGCGCAGGAGCGGCGGATTGCCACGCTCCTCGAACGTGTTTCGTTAACGGCCGCCCGACTTGAAGCGCTCTCTCCTCTCTCGGTTCTTGCCCGAGGATATGCGGTGCTGACAGACAGGGGGGGCGGCATGGTGAGCGAAGCCACACAAATAGCTGTTGGTGAGCGCGTGAATATCAGGCTGAAAAAGGGTTCGGTCGATGCTGAAATTGTGAGCATTCAGATGGCGGAGGACTGAGTTGTTTTAAGAAATTTCAATAAAATATTTTAAACAGAGATTTTATGCCGATGCTGCCGTTATGTATGCTGAACCGGGCGATATAACGGCTAACAGAAAGGGATGGTTTTTTATATATGGACAAGAAAAAGAAAAGCTTTGAGGATTCGCTCGCCCGGCTTGAGGAGGTCGTGCGCCTGCTTGAGGGAGGGAGTCTGTCGCTTGAGGCGTCGCTTGAGCTGTACGAGGAGGGGGTCGGACTGATCCGACACTGCTCGGCAGAGCTTGAGAAAACCGAGGCTAAGATAAAAATATTGCAGAGCTCGGGCGAGGGGAGCATTGTGGCTTTTGATTTTGTATCCGAGGCTACAGACGCATAGATAATTATAAAACAGAAATGAGTACAGACATGGAAACAAAAATTAAAAATTATTCGGCTGCCGTCGCTCTCCTTGAGGCCGACGCCAAGCTGACCGAACACGCCCTACACGGCTATCTCTCGGCAAATGACAATCAAATCGGCGAGCTGCTCGATGCCGAGCGCTATACCGTTTTTGCCGGCGGCAAGAGGATTCGCCCGGCGCTTGTGATAGAGTTCTGCCGCCTTTTCGGCGGCGACGAGCGGGCGGCGCTCCCCTTTGCCGCGGCTGTCGAGATGATTCACTCCTACTCGCTTATTCACGACGACCTCCCCTGCATTGACGACGACGCTCTCCGCCGCGGGCGCCCGACCTGCCACAAGGTTTACGGTGAGGCGGTTGCGCTGCTCGCCGGCGATGCGCTGCTGACCTATGCCTTTGAGATAACGGCGCAAAATCGCCATGTCAGCGAGCAGGTTGCCGCGTCAGCCGTTGTTGCGCTGGCGAAGGCGGCGGGAAGTTTCGGCATGGTGGGCGGACAGATAATCGACCTGCTCGGCGAGCGGACCGAGCTTGATTTCGGCACGCTTTTGCGCCTGCACCGGCTTAAAACAGGGGCGCTTATACGAGCCTCGGCTCTGCTCGGCTGCATGGCGGCCGAACTTGACAAGGATGATCGCCGAACACTCGCAGCGATAAACTATGCCGAGAAGATAGGTCTTTCGTTTCAGATAATTGACGATATACTTGATGTGACAGGCGACACCAAGACGCTCGGCAAGACCTCTGGAAACGACGCCGACCACAACAAAACCACCTTCATGACCTATTTCAGCCCGGAAGATGCTAAAAAATACGCCACAGAGCTGACAGAAATGGCGGTTGCTGCGATTTCCGACTATCCCGGAAGCGAGGGACTGTGCGCTCTGGCATATTACCTGCTTGACAGAGATCACTGAAAAAAGCGGTGGATATCAAATGAGAGCCGATGTTTATCTTTTCGGCGCGGGATACGCAAAGAGCCGGCAGGAAGCAAAAAGCCTTATAGAAGAAGGGCTTGTTTATATCGACGGGCAGAAGGTTAAAAAACCTGCCGAGCAGATTGACGGGGAGATTTCCCATGATGTTTCGGTGCTTCGTGTCGAGGAATATGTATCGCGCGGGGGGCTTAAACTCAAGGCGGCACTCGATGCATTCTCGCTTGATGTGTCGGGAATGCGGGCTGTTGATATCGGAGCCTCGACAGGAGGGTTCACCGATTGTCTTTTGCAGAGCGGAGCAGCCTTCTCGCTTGCCGTTGATGCGGGCAGCGGTCAGCTTGCCGCGCGGTTGAATGCCGACCGACGGGTTGTATCTCTTGAAAAATTTAATGCGCGCAGGCTCGCCGAGGACGATACCGGGGCGGCCGAGTTGCTCGCTGCCGCGGAGATGTCTGAGCGATTTGACATTGCTGTTATCGATGTTTCCTTTATCTCGCAGACCTATATAATTCCCGGACTCAATAAAATAATTCGTCAGGGCGGCTATTATGTCGGCCTTGTGAAGCCCCAGTTTGAGGCGGGGCGCGGGGCTCTTTCCCGGGGTGGTATAGTAAAGGACAGAGAACACCATGTTTTTGCTATAAAGAGGGTTGCCGAGTGTGCCGCCGCGTCGGGCTTTGGTTGCCTTGGAGTTATCGCATCGCCGATTTTAGGAGGAGACGGAAACGCCGAATATCTTGCTGCCTTTCGGTTAGGTGTTTGCGGGATAACAATAACAGATGCCGAGTTGAGATGGCTGACCGGCTTAAAACGATAAGGAAAGGGTTTTTCATGGAAAAAATAAAAAGCGTGGGTATAATCACTAATTTTAATATAAACGACAAGGCCGCCGCGGCGGTGAGTGTTGCCGAAAGGTTTATAAAGCACGGCTGTGAGGTGCTTATCCCCTCGTCGGCAAAGGAAAGACTTTATCGAACCCGCCGATCGCGCCGAGATTTTATATATCTGCCGATTGACGATTTGTATGCCCGGGCAGACATGCTTGCCGTTCTCGGCGGCGACGGAACAATGCTCGAAGCCTCGCGGCGCGCGTCGATTAATAAGACGCCGATTCTCGGAATTAATCTCGGACGGCTCGGATATATGACCGAGCTTGAGCTTGATGAAATTCGGCTGCTCAGCAAGCTTTTTGACGGCGAATATGGAATTGACGAGCGTTCGATGTTGTCGGTGACCATGCTCAACGCCGACGGGCAGAAAAAGCTTGCCTCCTTTGCACTCAACGATGCTGTGATTTCAAACGGTTCTATTGCCCGCATAGTCGACCTTGCACTCTTTGAAGGCGGTGCCGAGGTGACTACATACCGCGCGGACGGGCTGATTATAGCTACTCCCACCGGCTCGACCGCCTACTCGATGGCGGCCGGGGGGCCTATAACCGACCCGAGGCTCAAGTGCTTGTGTGTCACCCCTATCTGCCCCCACTCGCTCACGGCTCGCCCTCTTATTTTTCCGGATGACGCCGTGCTTGACGTTAAAAACATCTGTGATCGTGAAAAAAATCTCTTTTTGACTATCGACGGCAGAATAAATTACGAGCTTTACCGCGGTGAGACAGTCCGCATAACCAAATCAGACAAAACCACCCGACTTATAACGCTGAAAGAACGCGGCTTCTATAATGTTCTTAACCAAAAGATGACAGGGGGACATTAGAGAATGGCGCGTCCTGCAATATACAATAAAATTTCATAAGCAAAAGATTGTCGCTCTCTCTGAGAGAGGCTTGGGGGAATCTCCCCCGCTACAAAAAGATTTTAAACGAAAAACCAGAAAGGTCGGTTACGAACAATGAAATCCAAAAGACAGGAAGCCATACTCAAGCTTGTATCAGAGCAGTCGGTCGAAACTCAGGACGGACTGATAAAGGAACTCCGTGACCTCGGGTACTGCGTGACACAAGCCACCGTCTCAAGGGACATTCGCGAGCTCAAGCTGACTAAAATCCTTACCGGTCAAGGGAAGTATCGCTATGTCATACCGTCATCGGGCAGCGCGAGCGCCATCACTAAAATTAACGAAACCCTGCTCGGCGCTATCACAAATATTGACTATGCGAATAATCTGATAGTTATCACCACATATCCGGGCATGGCGCAGGCAGTGGCCGCCGGGATTGACGCCGCCAGAGCGCCGAGCATTCTCGGCTGCGTTGGAGGCGACGATACTATAATTGTCGTCACTCGCGACGAGGAGGCGGCGCGCGAATTCTGCGGGGGCTATCGCGAGCAAAAGCTCCGCGCGTAAATTGTATAAAACGTAAAAGGCCGAGGGGGTCGGAATGTGCTGAAATTATTGCAAATTAATAATATTGCGGTGATAAGGTCTGCTGAGATTGAGTTTGGAGGTCGATTTTCTGCGCTCACCGGAGAGACCGGAGCGGGAAAATCAATAATAGTCGACAGCATCGCTCTGCTGCTTGGCAGCCGCGCTCCCCGCGAACTAATAAGAACGGGTGAGGAGCGCGCCACGGTCACCGCCCTTTTTAGCGGCATGAGTGAGGAAACACTTGCTCTGCTTGACGAATACGGCATCGAGTGCCCGGACGGCAGTCTGCTGCTCGGCCGCACCGTTTCTTCAGACGGCAGGAGCACCGCGCGGATAAACGGCAGGAGCGTTACCCAGACAATGCTGCGCGAGGTTGGGCGAACGCTCCTTAGCATACACGGGCAGCATGACAATCAAAAGCTGCTGCAAAAATCAAGCCATATCTCACTGCTTGACAGTTACGCGGGGCTCGACGAGCAACTCTCGGAATATCGAGTTGCTTATTCCGAGCTTTGCGAGCTTGATAAAGAAATTGCAGAGCTACGCACAGACGAAGCCGGGAAAATGCGCCTTCGCGACATGCTTGCCTATCAGATAAACGAGATTGACGCGGCAAGACTTAAGGTCGGCGAGGAGGAGGAGCTGAGGAGTGAGCGTGTGCTTCTTCAGAATGCCGAGCGGATAAAAAATCAAACCGATTTTGCCTACCGCGCCCTTCATGGCAGCGAAAAGGGGGCTGCAACACTCCTGCTTGACCGTTCTGCTGCGGCGATAAGGCGTATCTCAGACGTTATTCCCGAGGCCGATGATATTGCAAGTCGACTTGAGAATTTCAGATATGAAATTGAAGACATCGCAGCCTCGATTCGCGCATATTCCGACACAGGTGAGGGAGACCCCACCGCGCGGCTCGATAAGCTTGAGGGGCGGCTTGATTTAATAAATCGTCTTGGCCGAAAATACGGGGGCAGCGTTTCCGAGATTCTTGCATTCAGAGCCGAGGCCGCCGCACGGCTTGAGTCAATTGAGCACTCGGAAGAAAAGCTCACTGAACTTAACGAGAAGCGTGGGCAGATCGAATTAAACGTCCGGGCGCTTGCCGAAGGCCTCTCGGAAGCTCGCCGACGATGCGCCGCGAATGCGGCAGCGGCTGTTTGCGAAGAGCTGAAATTCCTTGATATGCCCGGCGTCATCTTCGAGACAAGCGTGAGGCCGGCAGGCCGATTACGAGCTGACGGCGCAGACGAGGTTGAGTTTCTCATTTCTTCAAATCCCGGCGAACCGGCTATGCCTATGGCGAAAATCGCCTCGGGCGGCGAGCTTTCGCGCATTATGCTCGCGCTCGGGTGCGTTCTCTCGGCAAACGACGGCATAACCACCATGATTTTCGACGAGATAGACACAGGAATCTCGGGGAAAACCTCTCGAAAGGTGGGGATAAAATTAAGAGAAATATCGCGCACCGCGCAGGTGCTCTGCGTCACCCATTCGGCTCAGATTGCCTCGCTTGCAGACGAGCAGTTTTTAATTCTCAAGTCGGAGGTAGAAGGCCGAGCCGAGACGGCGGTTGAGCGTTTGTCCGAGGAGGGGAGAATTGATGAGATTGCCCGAATACTCGGCGGAATTAACATCACCGAAAAACAGCGGGAGGCCGCGAGGGAACTGATTTATAATAAATAAAAAATAAAATATTTGCCGCGCAAGGCGGCATGGAGATTATATGCAAACTATTAAAAAATTGATATCAGAAAAAATTGCAAAAAGCACCGAGGAGCTTTTTCCGGGAGCGGTTACCAAGCCCGAGGACATCCTCGCAATGCTCGAATATCCGCCCGATAATACGCTCGGCGATATCGCTCTGCCCTGCTTTAAGTTGAGCAGAGCCGTCCGCCGCCCGCCGGCGCAGATTGCGGCGGCACTGGCCGACACTGCCATAGCCGAAGGGGAAGGGAATCCGGTTGGCACTGTTACGGCCCTTAACGGATACCTCAATATTAAGATCTCAGATGAGTATCTCTCCTCGCGCGTGTTGCCCGAGATACTTGAGCGTCGCGAAAAATACGGCGCACCGGGCGGATACGAGGGCAAAAAGATAGTCTTTGACTATTCCTCGCCTAACGTGGCAAAGCCTTTCCATATAGGACACCTTGGAACCACCGTAATTGGGCATTCGCTGAAAATGCTCTTTGAATTTGCCGGCTGCGAATGTGTCGGTATAAATTATCTTGGCGACTGGGGAACCCAGTTCGGCAAGCTGATAGTGGCATTCCGTCTCTGGGGTAGCCGAGAAGAGGTTGAGCGGCGCGAGATTGACGAGCTGGTTGCGCTCTATGTCAGATTCCACGCCGAGGCTGAGGCAGACCCGAGCCTTGAGGACAGAGCGAGGGCCGAATTCCGCAAGCTCGAGGCCGGCGACCCCGAAAACACCGCGCTCTGGCGCTGGTTTGTCGAGATAAGCCTTAAGGAATACGAAAAGACATACCGGCAGCTTGGAATTACCTTCGATGTCTACAGCGGCGAGAGTTTTTCAAGAGAAAAGGTTCCGGCAGAGGTAGAAAAGCTTCGGGAGGCGGGACTTCTTAAAGTCGATGACGGCGCCACGATTGTTGACCTTGAGGCCTATGGTATGCCGCCCTGCCTGATACTAAAGAGCGACGGTTCAACTATATATCACTCGCGTGACATAGCCGCCGCCGTTTTCCGCAAAGAAAAATACAAATTTGACAAGTGTATCTATGTAACCTCAGCGGGGCAGAAACTACACTTCGCGCAGCTTTTCAAGGTGATTGAGCTGATGGGATATGAGTGGCATGACGAGCTGGCTCATGTTGCTTACGGTACAGTTAGCATCAACGGCGAGAAGCTTGCAACAAGAACCGGAAACGTCATACTCTTAAAGGATCTTTTCGCGTTGGCAATAGAGAAGGTGTCGGCCATTATGGACGAGAAAAGCCCGAATCTTCCGAACAGAGCCGAGGCCGCCGAGGCGGTCGGCGTTGGGGCGATGGTCTTTTACTATCTCTCGGGCGGACGGATGAGAGATATTAACTTCATTATGGAGGACGCACTGTCTTTTGACGGCAACACCGGCCCCTATGTGCAGTACACATATGCGCGGACCTGCTCGCTGCTTGAGAAGGCCGGGGAGGTGGTCGAGAGCGAATTTAGGCTGACCGCGCCCGAGGAGAGCGACCTCTTAAAGGTTCTTTGCCGTTTCCGCGAGAGCTGCGAGTCGGCGCTCGCCGATTACGAACCCTTTTATATAACTCGTTTTATTCTTGATATAGCGGCGGCCTTCAACCGTTTCTATCATAACTGTCGGATTCTCTCCGAGGAGGATGCGGCAATTCGTGCGACGCGCATACGGCTGACCGAGGCGACAAACATTGTTCTCGGCCGCGCGTTCGGGCTTATTTGCCTGAGGAAAATGCCGAAAATTTGATTTAGTTTTGAGCCGCCCGGCGGGCGGCAATGGAGGTTATTATGGCTGGCCACAGTAAATGGGCAAATATTAAGCATAAGAAGGAAAAGACCGACGCTCAGCGCGCCGGCGTGTTTACAAAGATTGGTAAGGAAATCGCGATGGCGGTCAAGGCGGGAGGCGGAGACCCTGCGTCAAATTCAAAGCTGCGCGATGCTATCGCCAAAGCTAAGAGCAACAATATCCCCAATGACAATATCGAGCGGGCGATAAAAAAGGCGCTCGGGGGCGAGGAAGCAAACTATGAGGCGATAACCTATGAGGGTTATGGCCCTTCGGGGATTGCCGTCATTGTCGAGGCATCGACCGACAATCGCAACCGCACCGCCGGCGAGATTCGCCACTATTTTGATAAGTTCGGGGGGAACCTCGGGCAGGTTGGTTGCGTTAGCTTTATGTTTACCGAGGTCGGAGTGATATTTATTCTGCGCGAGAGCGCCGAGGATGAGGACAAGCTAATGGAGGCGGCGCTTGAGGCAGGGGCAACAGATTTTATTTCAAGTGAAGACGGTTTTGAGATTCACACCGAGCCGAGCGAACTATATACGGTGCGCGACGCACTCGCGGCGGCGGGGTATGGGATAGAATCAGCCGAGCGTGATAAAGTCCCCTCAACATATGTCACTCTCACAAGCGAGGACGACATAAAACTCATGAATCTCTTGCTTGAAAACCTTGAAGGATGCGACGATGTGCTCGAGGTTTACCATAACTGGGAGAATTGTGACTGATAGGCGCTGTAATTTGTATAACAATTAATTCTGCTTTGTTGGGTGGGGTGTGTTTACGAGAACGGGACATTATTAAAATCGTCTCGCGGTAGGTGATGTGACCGACCCACTGCATCCAATACTGAATAGCCGATTTTAAGAGTTAATTGAGAGTAACTCTTAAAAGTACTACTTTTATAGAAACACCAGGCAATGTAACGTTTCAGCAAAAATATTGCATGGAGGCATCGGATGGATATAAGTATGATTGATACAGTATTTTTAGTCAGGCATGGTCACAAAAAAATACTTGATGATCCCGATTGGGTAAAAACAGCTCTAAGGCCATATGATACACCATTGTCGCAAAGAGGCATTAAGCAAGCGGAAGAAACAGCCCGGTTCCTTAAAAAAGAAAAAATTGATGTTATTTTTTCATCGACTTTTTACAGGACGCTGGAGACAGCTTGCATTATAGCTAAAAGACTTCATAAAAAGGTTAATATTGAATGGGGGTTTTGCGAGTGGCTGAATCCGAAATGGTTTGATAAATTTCCTGTACTAATGTCGGCAGAAGAAGCGAGTGAAGTTTTTCCTATGGTTAATAAAGACTATTTCTCATTTACAATACCCAAATATCCGGAAATTGATAGGGAAGTACATGTATATGAGCGCGTGAAAAGTACTCTGATGAAAATTCAAGAATATTACAGCGGATCAATATTAATAGTCGGACATGGTGCATCTGTCAGGCAAGCAGCCAGAGTATTGATGGATTCCCCGCAGGAAATCAGCACAGAGATGTGTGCGGTCAATAAATTAGTACATAAAAACAGCAAGTGGACACTTGAGTATGTAGAGAACCCTTAAGCTAAAGCATGGTTTTTTCGCTTCGTGGAAACAAGTCCATAAAGGCAGTATTTGATGGTTAAGTGGTCAGGTTGGATGTTCGTTAAAAAGCTTAGAATATGGGGGATTGTCCCGCGAACTGTGTAAATAGAATAATCTGACAATAAATTGGAAATACTAAAAATGCTTTTACTCTTCCGGAGGACATGGCAACGCGGGAGCGCGGCCAGAGTGCCGGGAGAGGTTTGGCGGGGGAACAACAAGCGTTAAACTCCGGGGGGCCGGGGGCAGAGCCTCAGCTCCGGAGATATCACGCAGGTGATCCTCAATGTCACGTTTCAATCATACATGCATTATTCATGTTTCCAAACGATAGTCTTATTACGTCCATCTTCTTTTGCCTTGTATAACGCTCTATCCGCTGTGAGGATTAACTCCTTGGCGCTTATCCTATCTTCAGGTACAACAGAGGAAACACCCAAGCTAACGGTTATAGGGGTTTTGGCATCACCGTTTTCTATTCCCAAATCTTCGATATTTCTACGAATATCCTCGGCAATAACTATTGCTTGTTCTGAATTGGTATTCATAAGCATTACCACAAATTCTTCACCACCGTAACGAGCAGCGATATCCTCCGGTCTTCTTATTACACCCTTTATCACTTCTGCAATTTTTATCAACGCTTGGTCACCTGATATATGACCATAAGTATCATTGTAGAGCTTGAAATGGTCAATGTCTATCATGATCAAAGCCAGTGGCATCAGTTCTCGCCGACATAATTCCCATGCCCTCTCATATGCGAGATCAAAGGCTCTCCTATTCTCTATCGATGTTAGTCCGTCAATCATTGAAATTTGTTCAAGTTTAGAATTTGCAGCCTTTAACATTTCGTTTGCGTGGTTGAGTTTCTCGGTTCTTTCTTTGACCATGACCTCAAGCTTTTTACTTAGTCTTCGGTATTTTCTATAAAAATATAAAGTGACTAAGGTGACAGATGACAGAACAAGAGCAGCTGAGCGCAGTAGAACTTTTTGAAAATATTCTTCGGTTCGGTATATCACCCTCTTGCCTTTCCACCGCTCCATTATCTCATCAATCGTTCCGTCATCGGTTATTTCTTTAAGTCCGGAATTTAAAAGAGACAGGATTTCGACATTGCCTTTTTTAACAGCTATTCTTGAATATTGAGTTTCTATAGGCTGCTCTATTATCTTTATACCGGATAGCTTGCTGTCAGCAAGCTTGTATTCACCGATCCAACGGTCGACAATAATAGCATCCAATACCCCATTGCTTAAATCTCTGAAGGAGGCCTCCCAATCATAAATCATCTCAGCATCGATTAATTCATATTCTTGCAGCAAAGTGTTTGGATAACCGTAAGCCTCTACTCCGACACGCTTGTTCTCTAAGTCACCAATTGTTCTTAAGGTTGCATTATCGCTTCGGACGAATATTGAAAAGTCGGATTGTAGTAGAGGAAGTGAAAAGTCATAAAGCTCATTTCTATCAGGGCTGGGATTGATTTGAAGAAGTCCGTCGGCGTCACCGTTTAGCACCATCGTTTGGGCTTGCTTCCAGTTTACTGCGATTACTTCAACATTATAACCAATTTTGTCCCCAATAGCCTTAGCAATATCAACAGCAACGCCTTTGGCGACACCTTTATCATTGTAAACAATTGGAGCTAAGTTTTCGTTTCCGAGTAAAACCAGGGTGTCGCTCCCGTCTTTTACGTTACTACTGATGGCGTTTGCATCAAACACGACGAAAAATAAAGACAGAAGTAATATAAGTAGTGCAAAAACCAGTGCATTAATATAAATATTGATTCCTCTTTTTTTTCTAATTGACATTCAAGCATCGCTTCCTTGCGTTTTTATTTTTTATCAGCTGTCAGATAAATCGAATTTGTGGTTTTATTTCAGATACTGTGAATCTAAGCGGTTATTTGAGCGCTAACAGTGACTGTTCTTGTTTCTTTAAAAATTCGAGTGTATCTTCTTCATTAAGCGGTCTGCTGATTAAATATCCCTGCACCCTGTCGCAGCCGTGTTCTTTTAAGTATTGCATCTGAATCTCATGCTCAACCCCCTCGGCAATTGTGCTATGCCCAAGTTTATGTGACATCGAAATAATGTCGCTTGTGATTGCTTTGTTAAGCTCGGAGCCTATTAGTTTGTCTATAAAGTATTTATCAATTTTCAAATAATCGACTACTAATTCTTTTTCTCTTGCAAGGGAGGAATAGCCTGTCCCGAAGTCATCTATGGCAACGTGAAGTCCCGCACACCGCAGCTTTCTGATTACATTATTGATGCATTCATAATCGCTTGTAAAGACCGATTCTGTAATCTCAATACCGACGTTTTTCGGGTTAACCTGCATATGCTCTATTAGCTCAAAGAGCCTGCTTGTGAAATTTGGATGTAATAATTGAATTACAGAAATATTAATTGAAATATCAATATTATTATAGCCGTGCTCTTTGAGCTTGTTTAGAAAGCGAAATGCTGTTATAATAACTTTTTCGCCAATCGGAAGGATGAGCTTTGTTTTCTCTGCTATGGGAATAAATTCAACAGGGGACACAGGTCCAAGCTTTTCAGTTCTTAATCGGGCAAGTGCCTCAAAACCGCTGATTACACCTGATTTTAAATCAATAATCGGTTGATACTGCAAAAATAAACTATTATTAGTTTGTTTATCCGCAGCTATGATGTCGAGGATTTCTACAATATCCCTTTCGCGATTTATCAAGTCTTCCAGCTTTTCATCATAAAAGCAAACCTCAAAGTCCTTTCCAAAAAAACTGACAGACCGCTCTGAGACAATCAGAAGCCGTCGTAGAAGTAAATCAACATCAACTATGCTTGAGGATTGCTCGATTTCAAGAATCCCGATTCCGCCGCCTATCTTTTCTGTTACAAATATAGTTTCTAAAGCTTCTGCAATGGTATAGCTGAAATCAAGAAGCTCGCCTTTGTCTTTATAGTCAAATATATAAAAAACAAAGCGATTTTCGCGAGGATGGAACAAAAGACGTGTGTTGGTGCAGTAGAGACGAAGAGCCTCAGACGCCTTTTTTATTAAGTTCTGAGAATACTGAAACCAATAATTGGCCGCAACCAACTGAACCATACTCAAATTGATCCCGATGAGTGCCTTTTTGGACTTATCCTTTAGTTTAATATCTCTTTGAAGCAATGAAACCATATAATCTCGATTATGTAGTCCTGTCCACCTGTCATGTTCATTGTTATATTTTAGAGCGTTTTCAATTGCTTTTCGATCTGAAATGTCGATAACAATTCCTTCCAGCGCCTCCACTTCATTTTTATCGTTATAAATCCCTTGCCCCAACTCCAGAACCCATTTGCGCTCACCTGCCGCAGTTATAATCTCATACTCGTGTTTAAACGGCAACTTATTTGAAAGGATTCGCACCCATTCATTAAATAAAGTTTCGCGGTATTCTGGCGAGATGAGATCATTGTAGGACAGGTCTCTGTTATACAGAAGACTCTCCGGGGCATATCCTGTGAGGTAAAAGCAGCCTTTTGAAACGTACTGCATGGTCCATTCGCTATCGTAATTACACCTATATGCAAGTCCCGGCAGGTGGGAAAGAACAACAGATTTGCTGCGCTCACTCTCGTGCAATGCCTTCTCAACCGCTTTACGCTCTGTAATATCCTGAGCTAAGCAGATATTGCTAATTTGATGCGAGTTTGATTGAATAAGCGGCGCAACGATTATATGCGCCCAGACAACAGACCCGTCGGGTTTGATATATCGCTTATCCATTGAATAGATTTTGATTTCACCTGACTGCAGCTTTCTATAGTTATTCATGTCTTCTTCTAAATCATCCGGATGTGTTATTGCTCCCCATCCTAAAGACAGAAGTTCTTCCCGTGTTCTGCCTGTGATTTTTTCGTATATCGGGTTGATTTTCACAATGGACTCGTCAGAGGGATTTTCGTGTGGGTTATATGAAATTGCAATGCCTATCGGCGCTTGGTTAAAAATAATGTCGAAAAAATGCGTCTGCACGTCGAGATGGTGTTCGGCTACTTGCTCGGCACGCAACAGCGAGGCATGGATATCAATCCTTGCCTTTAACGAAACCATGTGAATTGGTTTGCGGATATAGTCAGCAGCGCCCAGACTTAAAGCTTTGATTTCGTTATCCGCCTCATCATGATTCGTCAAAACTATAATGCGCAGCCTCGCGAACCGCTCGTTCTCTTTTAGTGCTTCAAGAATTTGCAGCCCATCGGGTATGCTTAAATCAAGTATGAGAAGGTTAATTCCGTCCTGAGCCTCAAGCACATACATCGCTTCCATGCCGTCGCAAGCAGTTAAGACTGAATATTCGCTTAGTGCATTTTTAATGTAAAATCCGTCAGATGCCGTGTCACTAACAACTAAAATTTTAATTAGCATTGTATCCTCCTTATAACCCCATCGCTTTTTCATTTCTAACTATTTTTTTATAAACGGTTATCTAATGATAAAAATACAGTAATACATGCCTTTTGTAAGTCTATTTAAATCCGGTTCTGACATTAATTATTATTATTGTAACACAATTATTTAAAATAGTAAAGAAAAATTGTCATATCTTCACTTTTTGTAGGTTATTCAGGCTTGCAGCCAATTAAATTTTTTATTGTATAGATTAAGTGGATATTAGCTTATGTACGATATAAACGGTGGATTGCACCCTTTCTTGTCTCTCTGGCGCTCATGGCAGTTCCAAGCTTTGTAGCTCTCGCACTGCCGACTCTTATTGGAAACCCTCTAATTCATGTCCGGTTAAGTGTAGACGATTCAGTTAAGCACTCGGAGAAGGGCAAAGAAAGTTATAAATTGCGCAAGGAAAGAATAGAGCGTGTGTTTGCCGAGGCAAAGGGGAAGCACGGATTGCGGTTCACGCAATACGAAGGAATAGCAAGGCTAAAAATGCAAGTCTTGCTCACTTTTGCGTGCATGAGCCTCAAAAAGCTGCAAGTTTGAAGCGCAAGTATGGCATGCTGCCGCCATATAACCGCCCTCTTCTGGTCTTTTCTCATGCTTTCTTCTCAATTAAAGAAAAACCCTCTCTCGCTTAAGCTCGATTGGGTTTTTCTTCGGTCTGAGCCTTGAAGCGTTACACCTTCAAGGTTTTTTCTGTTTTAGAATCTTCTTGACATTGGCCGTTATTGCTTGCGCTTAATTCGGTTCGTATGCCCGCGGCGCTGTCCGCACCTTCCCATACTCGAGAACGCTATCGTCGCACCAGAGATCCACACCCATTTTTGTCAGCTCATCCTGGACTGTTTGATATGGCAGCTCCCTTGGGGTAACTCCTGCGGCGGCAGCGGCGGCAGCGGCCGCCCCGCCGGCTTGGCCTGTTGCCATTGCGATATTCATAACGCGATATGATGAATGAGCCAGATGAGTCCCCGAAATGCAGCGCCCCACGACAAGGAGATTTTCAACATTTTGCGGCAGCAGGCTGCGATAGGGAATATCATATGGTTTAGCCTGCTCCCGGCTTTGCTGACCCCCGCCGCGTATTCCATGAACATCGAAGAAGAAATCCGCACCATGCACAACGACATCATGGAAGCGCTGACCGACACGCAGATCATCCTCGGTCAAGATATAATCTCCCATTATCCGCCGAGACTCTCTTATACCAAGTGTCATCGAGCTTCTCACAAGACGACATTTCTCAAAGCCAGGCACATTTCCTCGCAGGTAATCAATAATCCATGGAATCTGCGTGCGAAGCTCTATTTCCGCTTTCTCAATATCGTGCAGATTCGTTCCATCGATAAAATTCATGTGCGTCGCGTTGACAATACATTCGTTCCCCCGGCAGGTTCTGTATAGCCTTATAAGCGGAACGCTGCTTGGCAGGATACCCGAGTAGCTGGCCGCGTATGTACGAGAAATAAACTCTTTGTTTCGTGTTGTTGTGTCGTATGTTTCGTCTTTCCCCTCAAGCAGTTTGGTGTCATCAATCTCACCGAGTGTAAACATTATCGAAACCGGCTGTGACAGTCCGTCCTCGTCGCGACCGGTTTTTATGGGCGCCCCTGCCCTGAACGCGACAAGGCCAGTGCCGGTAGCGTCAATGATAACTTTTGCTTTGAAAATCTGGAATCCCGTTGGGGTCGAGGCGACAACGCCCCTTATAGTGTTTCCTTCCATGAGAACATCACCTGCGGAGCTTTGTAAAAGAATTTTAACCCCGGCATCCGACACCCACCTGATCAACTCTATTTCAAGGCCTTCGATATCCTGTGCAATTCTTCCAAGCGGCATTCTGGTTTGAGCCATGCGGTTGACCTCCCGCGCGATTGTGCCCGGCCCCACACGGCCCATTAAGGGGCCCACATTACCTATAGTCATATTACCGCCGAGTGTTCCATACCTCTCGAGCACGGCAACGCGAGCACCGCACCTCGCCGCGGACACCGCAGCGCAGATACCCGACGGTCCGCCGCCGATAACCAGTACATCATATGTGCCGAACACCGGAAGCTCGGCTGCGTAAGAGTTGTAAATGTCCATTGGTTTCCCCTTCATAAATTCTCCTTGCGGACTGCCTTTTAACTTAAAGCAATTTATTTTATTTCGGCAAGCGGCTTTTCTGAGAAAATCCGCTTTTTTATACCTTACTCATCAAGGTCTATTATGCGCAGCGCACCCGTGGGACACGCCCTTGCGCAGAGAAGGCAATCGCGGCACACCTCGGCGGCCTCCTCGGTTTTTAGTACAGGTCTTATTTCGGTGGAAAAGCCGCGTCCGATAAGTCCGATAAGCCCCTCTTTAGCCACATCGTCGCAGGTGCGGGTGCAGATTCCGCATAGGATACATTTTCCCGGGTCGCGCTCGATAGCCACAAGGGTTTTCTCGGTGGGATGGATATTTTTCTCGCCGGCGAGCCTTTGCGGATTGATTATCTCGGTGTTGGCAACATCAATTAATTGGCATTCGCCAAAGTCGTGACAGCCGCAGACAAGGCAGCGCAGAGCTTCTTTTTGTGCGGTGGCTTCATCATAGCCGAGGTTTATCTCGTAAAAATCATTTTTTCTAACCTCAGCGGGGCGGCACGGCATTTTTGCGCGGGGAATCCTTTTGTGGTTACGGTAATTCTCGGCACTGACAACACGCTCCGAGAGGAAGGGCTTGCGGTATTTAACAAGCCTGCCGCAAAGATAGCTGTCGACTACCTTCGAGGCTTTCTCGGCCTCTCCTATCGCGGAAATCGCGATGTCGGCACCGTTATTCGTGGCATCTCCTATTGCAAACACGCCATCAATCGAGGTCATGAAGGTTTCCTCGTCGGCTGCAATTGTGCCGCGACTGCCGAGAGCTATCTCGTCAAGCCCCTTCACATCAACCTTCTGCCCTATTGCCATGATAATTGTGTCGAGCGCAAGGTGTTCAAATTTTCCTTCGACAGCAACAGGTGAACGTCGACCTCGGCTGTCCGGCTCACCCAATTCCATAACCTGAAGCTTAACAGCGCTTACCTTGCCCCGCTCTCCGATAATCTCTGCGGGGTTTGCGAGGAACTTGAAAATAACGCCCTCTTCCTCGGCCTCTTCTATCTCGATTTCCTCGGCAGGCATCTCAGCGCGCGTGCGTCGGTAGATTACATAAACCTCCTTAGCCCCCAGTCTTACGGCGGTGCGGCAAGCGTCCATAGCGGTGTTTCCGCCGCCGACGACAGCTACGCGCTCTCCTATAGCGGGAGCTTCGGCCTTGTCGCCGGAAAGCCAGAGAGACACATCAGCGAGGAAATCAATGCCGCCGAAAACGCCCTCTAAACTCTCGCCGGGGCAGCGCAGACTGGAGCTTTTCCAGGCTCCCGCAGCCACGATAACGGCATCGTATTTTTCCTTGAGCGAAGAGAGCGTAAGCCCGCCCTCTCCGACGCGGGAATTATTTATCATATTAATCCCGAGCGAGGCTATATCGGCTATTTCTCGGTCAAGTATGGATTTTGGCAGACGGTATGAGGGTATTCCATATCGGAGCATTCCGCCCATTTGCGGCATCGCATCGTAAACATCGACACCATGCCCCGCAAGACGCAGGTAATAGGCGGCAGAAAGCCCCCCGGGGCCACCGCCGATTATGGCAACCCTTTTGCCGGTGTCGGGTTTTACATTGGGGCGGAATTGGTTGTCGGAGGCAAGGTCTCGGTCGGCGGCGAAATATTTTAGCTGCGCGATTGAGAGAGGAGACTCGACAAGCCCGCGGCGGCATTTCGTCTCGCAGGGGTGGGGGCAGACGCGCCCGATTGAAGCGGGCATGGGAATCTTATTTTTTATGGTTTCGACCGCGCCGTGATAGTCGCCTAAAGCTATCTGACGAAGGTATTCCTGACAGTCGGTTCCTGCAGGGCAGTTTAGCGTGCAGGGTCCGCGGCAGTCTCCCTCATGGTCGCTCATTAGCAGCTCAAGCGCGATTTTGCGGGCATTTGTGACCCGCGGGGTGACGGTGCGGATGACCATTCCGTCGACCGCCTTTGTCGCGCAGGCGCGGAGCAGCTTTGGGTTTCCATCGGCTTCAACCACGCATAAACCGCAGGACCCATATGGCGTTAAGCTCTTATGATGGCAGAGCGTCGGAATATATATTCGGTTTGCCTCGGCAAGGGTAAGTAGGGTGTCAGAGGAGCTGCCGACAATCTCCTTACCGTCAATTATTATTCTGATTTCTTTTTTATCGTTCATTTCTGAGATTCCTTTATTCTGTATATATCGCGCCGAAGCGGCACAGGGGCTTGCACTGTCCGCAGCGTGTGCATTTGTCGGCGTCAATAACATAGGGCTGCTTGACGACGCCGGATATCGCGCCAACCGGACACTTCCTCGCACAAATCGAGCAGCCGGTGCACATATTGGGGTCAATTATGTAGTCTATCAGCGCGGAGCACTCACCGGCGGGGCATTTCTTGTCTCTGATATGCGCTATGTATTCGTCCTTAAAATAGCGGATGGTTGTGAGTACGGGGTTGGGGGCAGTCTGCCCGAGACCGCACAGCGCGCCGTCCTTAATGGCAAGGCAGAGCTCCTCAAGTAACTCGATATCGCCCTCCTGACCCTTCCCAACAACAATTCGTGCAAGAATCTCCTGCATTCGCTTAGTTCCAAGGCGGCAGTGAACGCATTTCCCGCAAGACTCCTTAGCAGTGAAGTCAAGGAAGAATTTTGCCATGCCAACCATGCAGGTCGAGTCGTCCATAACCACCATTCCGCCCGAGCCCATTATTGCCCCGGTTGCTCCGAGCTTTTTGTAGTCGATAACCGTGTCAAGCAGTTCTGCAGGAATACACCCGCCCGATGGACCGCCCATCTGTACCGCCTTGAACTCCTTGTTGTCGACAATTCCGCCGCCGATATCAAAAATCGCGTCACGCAGGGTCATGCCCATCGGAATTTCAACAAGTCCTCCCCGTTTGGTTTTTCCCGTCAGGGCAAAGACCTTCGTGCCCTTGCTTTCGGCACTGCCAAGCGAAGCAAAAGCCTCGCCCCCGTTTGCGAAGATCCACGGGATGTTTGCGAATGTTTCAACATTATTTATATTGGAGGGTTTGTTCCAGTAACCCGATTGCGCAGGGAAGGGGGGCTTGAGCCGCGGCATTCCGCGCTTGCCCTCAAGAGATTCGATAAGAGCCGTCTCCTCGCCGCAGACAAATGCCCCGGCACCTGCCTTGATGCGCATATCGCATGAAAAGCCCGAACCGAGAATATTATCGCCAAGCAGCCCTGCCGCCCGTGCTTGCTTTATTGCCTTTTTGAGCCGCTGGATTGCAAGGGGATACTCGGCGCGGACATAAACTATCATTTCGTCCGCTCCGATAGCATAGGCGCCTATGAGCATACCCTCGATTAGGCGGTGGGGGTCGCCCTCGATAAGAGCGCGATCCATAAACGCCCCGGGGTCGCCCTCGTCAGCGTTGCAAATTAGATATTTCGGGGAGGCATCCGACGCGCGCGCGGCGTTCCACTTAAACCACGTCGGGAATCCGGCACCGCCGCGCCCCCCAAGGCCGGACACCTTAACCTCGTCTATCACCTGCTCGGGCGTCATGCCGGCAAGTACCGATTTAATAGCTTTATAACCGCCGGTTCTTATGTAATCTCCGATATCCTCGGGGTTGATGTTCCCGCAATTAGAGAGGGAAACTCTTTTTTGTTTTGACAAAAACTGCGCGTCGGCGGGATCGATTATTAGTTTGTTGATTTTAGCAATGTTGCCCGACACCGCTGCCTCTGCTATTGCCGAGCCATCCTTCTCCGTTACCCGCACAAGGCGGGCGGCAAGTGTGTCGTCGTCACCGTAAAGGTCGACGATAGGTTCAAGGAAGCACATTCCGTTGCATCCCGTTATCGAGAGCTTCTCGAGGCATCCCAAAGAGGAAAGAGATTTTTCAATGGCTGAATAAACGGCACCGGCTCCGGCGGCGATACCGCAGCTGCCTTCTCCGACAACTATTCTCATTTCACTTCCTCCTTTTTGGCGATTGCTCTTAATATTTCTCTGGTTTTAGCCGGTGTTAACCTGCCGTATGTGTCTTCATTTATCATCATAACCGGCGAGAGGCTGCAGCACCCAAGGCACGCAACGCATGCAAGCGAGAACAGACCGTCCTCGGTTGTTTCGCCATCGCTTATTCCGAGCTCTTCCCTGATGGCAGAAGCGATAAGCTCCGAGCCGTTGACGTGGCAGGCCGTGCCCTGACAGAGCATTATTAAATGCTTGCCGACCGGCTTGAATCGAAACTGTGTGTAGAATGTTGCGACACCCAGTACATGCGCTGGAGTTGTCCCGATTTTACTGCTGATGTGGCAGAGCACGTCCCAGGGTAGGAAGCCATAGATGTCCTGAGCCTTTTGAAGAATTGTGATAAGGCTGCCGTCAATTGCCGCATACTGATCAAGTGTATCCTGAAGCAGTGACAGGTCGCTTTTCTCACAAGCGCAAGAATAGTTATCCATATTAATATATCTCCCGTGAAAACTGTTATCCTATTATCGCCGATTGACAGTTTTCCTGCCAATCGGCGATAATAGGACTCTTTCGTCAAGCAAAAGAGCATTGTCGATACTTATAAATAGTTTAACACAAGATACGGGGTTTCGTCAATCACTTTTGAGACATTCTCAAGAATTTGGAGTGACAAAATCAGCTTTTTGCTATAGTAGGATGTCTTTTGATTGTCTTCCGCCGCCCTACATGAGGATTAAGTCCGTATAATGGTGTAAAATTAAAATGAATCAAATAGTGCAACGAGTGATTGCGCGGGCTGTTTCCGTCGTAAATTCTTAAAGTAAATGCAACAGTAGCAAAGGAGCAGCATTTACCAAGAGAAACACCTGCATTTAACATGAAAAAAGAAGCGAAATAAACCGAAAACAGGCCGCCAAACAACTTATTAAATAAAAAACAGCATGACAAAAAGCCTGAGAGGCAGTTTTCTCAGACTAAACGCAATCCTCAATTGCACTGTTGCATTTACTTTGAGAATTTACTTTACAAAATTATTTGCAATAAAAACTCAATAAACTATTGACAAAAAGGGTCGAATGTGATAAAATGTTCAAGTGCCGCGCGACCCATTAGCTCAGATGGCAGAGCACATGACTTTTAATCATGGTGTCCGGAGTTCGACTCTCCGATGGGTCACCAAATAGGCAATAACTAAAAGGACTTTTTACAAGTCCTTTTGTTTTTTATTTTGTGATGCTAATAATCATGGTGTCCGCTTTAAGTTGTCATTTGGCGAGTATTTTCCGAAGTCCGAGCGGATACGAGAGGTGGCAAGGTGCAGATATTTTTTGACCATTTCGAGCGATGTATGTCCAAGGATTATTTGAAGTGTGTATATATTCCCGCCGTTTTCCAAATATCTTGTTGCGAACGTATGCCGGAGCAGGTGAGGATATAAACGCTCTATTCCAGTACGATTTTTTAGCTTGCGGAACATATTTTTTATTGTTGATTCTTGTATTGGCTCTCCATCCTCTTTTAAAAAGAACATATCACCCCGAGGGCGCATTAACATATACTTTTTTATTTCTTTGATTGTTTTGTTTCCTATCGGCACTATTCTTTGCTTATCGCCTTTTCCGGTTACTATTGCGTACTTTTCATCTAAATGAAAATCTGCAAGGGTTAATCTTACAACCTCGTTAAGCCTAAGACCGCTATCAAACATCAGCAGGCAAATACATTTGTTCCGCAAGCCTATTATATGTTGGGTACTAAAACTATTGAGCAGGATATTTATTTCGCTGTCCGTCAACACATCTATTATTTTTCTTTGCGCTTTAGGAAGTTTAAATTTTTGTGTTATATCCTGCTCTATGTATTCGTTTTGATACAGCCATGATAAGAATGTTCTAAGACCTCTTATATAGCTTTGTACGCTCACAGAAGACAAGCCAGTATCCGTTAATTTTATGTAATACTCTTTACATTTCCTTATGGTTATTTCCTCGGTGCTTTGTATAGCCGTCAGAGACGTAAATTTGACCAGTGAGCGCCGATAATATGATATAGTATGTTTTGAGTTACCCCGAACCCTTTGTTCTAAGATGAATTCTTCGACAATATCTATTATATTCATTATATAAATTCTATCGGTGTTCTCAATTCCTCTTGAATTTTATTCCAAGCTTTCAAGGCTAAGTATGAACTTCTATATCCATTAAAAAATCCACCTCGACCGCATAATGGACACTGGCAACTATAATATTGATTTTTATCAACAATTAAAATAGGCATTCCATGAAACACACTATCATTTTCATTTTCTTTTTCTTTAGTACAAATACAAGGAGTTATTTTTTCTACTTTCATTGTTTTATTTCCTTTTCTTTTTCTTTTCGTCCGTTTATTATTCAATTTCAAACAATTTTATTGCGTCCTCTTTGTTTTCGTAATGCTTTATAGCAACATATTCGTTCTGAAACTGTGGTTCTTCTATCGCCCAAAAGAGAGTATCTCTTTTTATGACTTCCGCTCGGTTTAATCCTTGTGAGCAGTAATATATATTTGATTCGAGTTCTGTTATTGTCTTGTCGATTTCCTCTGTTATGTACTTAGTTATATACTTTGCCGATGCCTCTTTGTTTTCTATTATTTCTATGTCGCTAAATCCAAATTTTTTTGCATATGCAGGCCATTTATATACCTTTTTTCCCATTGCTATTCTGTTCCTTATTTTTTGCGGGAGTATCATATCAAGGGTGAAAGGCTCTAACTTGTCGGCAGATAGCCCCATTAATAGACCGTGCATGTGCCATGCGCCGTCTTTGTGCATTTCGGGTATTAGTAAATATTTTATATCCTCTTTATATTTTTTTCTGTTATCCCTTATAAACTGTGATATATCTTTCCGAAATTTCTTTATGTTGTACCTATCGTATTTTTCTTTATCAAGTGTGAATGTTACAAAGTATTCCCAATCGTTACACATAGCTAATTCAAAAACCCTATTTTTTGCTCTGCTTATACTCTCTCTTAGTTTTCCATCATTACCCGCTTCTCCTTTATGCGTGAATATTTTTTCATCCTCGAACCCTGCTTGTCGATATTTGCGGATTGCTACCAGTCTATAATTTTCTTCTGTGTACTGTTTGAGTATTCCGTAATTGTCGAGATACTTGTTGATATGCTTTGATTTATACAAAGAATCGAACATTTTAACATCCTTTTCCCGCAATGTGTTACTTAGTCAAGTATAGAGCGAGCGATTCACGCTCTAAGGGTGCGCTCGGGGGAGGGGCAAACGCCACCTCCCCCCGAGACGCCCCCACCCTACATATTAATTGCATTAACCGCCTTTTTCTCTGTCAGCTTGCGACGATATTTATATATCGCGAGTTCTCCTACACTCATTCACATATTGGGTATGTAAGAACAATTATTAATAAACATGTCATTTAAAATTCTCCACCGATTCCCCCATGTGTTATCTTTTTTCTCCATGTTTCAGCTTCATATATTATTTCGCCATCTTGTACCTCGACCACATAATATAGATAGTCTGTGTACATATTTACTCCGTCTCTATATTTCTCGTATCCGGTTTCCTCTACTTCTTTTGTTTTTATATACACCACCCATTTATCCTCATAATATCGCCATTTTCGACCGCTTACTTCATATAACCCTTCTGTTTCATTGGCTTTAACCATAAACTTTATATTTTCTACTGTATATAACAATGTATTTGTTATGTATATAGGGAAGTCTATTAAAGTTATTATCATGTTTGCGAATTTTTTTAACGATGATATTAACCCGTCATCTCCTTCCTCTTGCTCAAACCGTTTTATTATTTCCTTTTGTGGCATACGGTAAAATGCTATATTAACCCTGCTTAACATCTGTTCAATATCTATATCAAAATTCGGATTTTTTATAATAAACACTGTTATTAATACTGTTATCACAAGTATTATTGATATAATGCCTTTCATATCGTCACCCCCTTTTTTTATTTAAAGCATTTAACGCGCTCATGCACTCCATGCGTCAAATTCGTCTATATCCTCATAGACTGTATTTATAATCTTCCGGAATTGTCGATATATTTCCTCTGTCTGTTCGATTCTTGAAATCAAATTTTCGCCGTATCGCTCATTAAGTCGGTGTATATAGTCTCCTATTCCAACTTTAATATCAAGTTCCGGAAAGCCTTTATCATAGAGACATACTAATGCTTCATAGTCATAACGTATCATTACCGCCTCACTCTCTATTTGATTAATTTTATTGATAGCGTCGAGAAACCCTAATTCTGCTTCTTTTAATGCTGTTTTTTCCTGCTTGTTTATTGTTGGCTTTAATTTTGTGTACATTTTTTTCCTCTTTCTTTTTTTAATTTATTTAAAGCGTTTTAAGCGCTTTTTTATGGGTTACATACGTTTATGTATGGGGAGATAATTCCCGAGCCTTACAAGGCAAATTTGATTTTTTAGTTTTTTTGATTTTGTGAGCAAATCGCCTTTTACCTATTGACTTTTATACGTTCGTTCGGCAATGAACTTGTTCGCCATTTTTGCGACCATCTATATAACTTTTACAACTATGTATTTGTACTCTGAAACTTTGCTTGCAATCCATTGTGCAATGAGTACATTTCGCACAATATTCAATATTTCCGAACTTGTCGCGATAAAATTGCATTACATCAATTTTCATTTTCTTTACCTTCTTTCATTTGATAATTACAACCAAAGAGTTGTATGGCAATATAATCATAACAACTGAATGGTTGTATGTCAACAACTACCGTTCGGTTTTATAATATAATACAAATAATTCATCATATGTTACATTTTTTAACCTATATAAAGGAGTTAATTTTTATGTACTACTACCAAAGGCTTTGTGACCTACGAGCCGATAAAGACAAATCACAAAAAGAGATTGCAACTATACTTGAAATAAAACAACAACAATACAGCAGATATGAAAACGGCACAAGAGAAATTCCCCTGCACCACTTTATCACCCTCGCTAAGTATTACAATGTATCTCTTGATTATCTCGCCGGACTTATTGACACACCAAGAAAATTATATAAGGATAAAATTTAAATTAAATGAAAGAGGTTTGTTATCATGAATGACATTTTTCAATTATTTGCAACAGCAGGAGCATTACTAATCATTTTTTACATTGCTTTTATTATTGCATTTATCGTTGCATTTTTTTCTATTGCATTTAATATTAGCAGTATTAAAAGACAAACATCTAAACTTTGCGAATTAAATCAAGTCCAAATTGCTTTGTTAGACAAATTATTAATTAAAAATAATAATACTGTTAACGTTAATAACAAAGAGAAGAATGAATA
>JBNRMS010000078.1:0-32941 GCA_050309735.1 Eubacteriales bacterium | reverse complement strand
ATTCATTACACCATAGGGCAGCGACGGGGCCTTGGCATCTCGGCTGCCGAGCCGCTTTATGTTCTTGGCAAGCGCCCCGACGAAAATGAAATTGTCCTCGGGCGGGAGGCCGAGCTCTACGCATCCTCGCTCGATGCCGAGGATTTCAACTGGATAGCCTGTGACACGCCCCCCGACAAACTAAGAGTAAAGGCAAAGATCCGCTATCGGCAAGAGGAACGCCCGGCAACAGTCTATTCGACCGGCAAGGGTCGGGTTCATGTCGAGTTTGACAGTCCCGAGAAGGCAATCTCCCCCGGCCAGGCTGTTGTGCTCTACGACGGGGATATAGTGGTCGGTGGCGGAACGATATGCTAATACAGAATCACAATTCAATAAATATACACATGAAGTATGCGGGGGTTTTACAATGTTGACCCAATTTTCAAGAACAGAATTGATATTCGGAAAAGAATCAACCGAGAAACTGGCCGCCTGCCGGGTTGCGATATTCGGCATCGGGGGGGTAGGAGGTTATGTGGCTGAGGCGCTAGCGCGCTGCGGAGTCGGCACTCTCGACCTTGTCGACGACGACAAAATCTGCCTTACAAACCTCAACCGTCAACTCCTTGCCACTCACTCAAGCATTGGAAGATATAAGGTCGACGTTGCCGAGGAGCGGATTCGCGATATCTGCCCCGATATAAAGGTGATAAAACACAGGTGCTTCTATCTTCCCGAAACGGCCGACCGCTTCGACTTTTCACAATATGATTATGTCGTCGACGCCATCGACACTGTCAAGGGAAAGCTTGAGATAGTCGAGCGGGCAAGCGCGGCGGGTGTAAGAGTTATCTGTTCGATGGGAGCCGGAAATAAGATTGACCCGTCAAAATTCCGCGTCGCCGACATATACGACACAAGGGTCTGCCCGCTGGCGCGTGTAATGCGGCGCGAGCTGAAAAAGCGCGGGATTCAAGATGTTAAGGTTGTTTATTCAGAGGAGGAACCCCGCCGCCCGAGGGCAGAGGCAATAGAGGCCTGCCGAGGCGAGGGTAAATGCCCCGACGGTGCGACAGCTGAAGCCTGCCGAGACGAGGGCGGGCGCCCGGGTGCCCGAGGGTCTGCCCCCCGACGCGACATCCCCGGTTCGTGTTCTTTTGTTCCCCCCGTAGCCGGACTTATCATCGCCGGCGAGGTGATATGCGACCTTACGGGAATAAGGAGCGAATAATCCACAGTAGGTGCAAAGCGAGTTAAAATAAAGCAAGCGGAGGGAATTTTAAATTCCCTCCGCTCTCATTCTATTGACAAAGCTCAGTCGCCCTTTGTGCTTTTGCACTCTCCCTCATTCGGCAAACATCGGAGTTGAAAGATATCTGTCACCTGTGTCAGGCAGCAGGACGACGATGGTTTTGCCTTTGTTTTCGGGCCGTTTTGCAACCTTTATTGCCGCCCATACCGCGGCTCCCGAGGATATCCCGACAAGCACTCCCTCCGACCGACCTATTCTGCGCCCCATCTCGTATGCCTCTTCATTTGTAACGGTTATCACCTCGTCATATATTCGCGTGTTAAGGACAGACGGGACAAACCCCGCTCCAAGCCCCTGTATCTTGTGTGCCCCCGGTGCACTGCCCGAAAGCACGGCCGAGTCTGCCGGTTCAACGGCCACTACCACAACCTCTGGCTTCTTTGACTTAAGATATTCGCCAACGCCGGTAACCGTTCCTCCGGTGCCGACACCACCTACGAAAATGTCTACCTCGCCGCCTGTATCCTCGTATATTTCAGGCCCTGTGGTATCGTAGTGAATTTTAGGATTTGCCGGGTTGTCGAACTGCGCCGGGATAAAGCTTCCGGGCGTTGCGGCGGCAAGCTCCTCGGCGCGGGCAATAGCCCCCTTCATCCCCTTCGCTCCCTCGGTCAGCACAAGCTCGGCACCGTAAGCCTTCATTATCTGCCGCCGCTCAACCGACATCGTGTCGGGCATAACTATAATAGTCCTGTATCCTTTCGCCGTCGCGACAGAGGCAAGCGCAATCCCGGTGTTTCCCGAGGAGGGCTCGATTATAACCGAGCCGGGGCGCAGTTTGCCGCTCGCCTCTGCATCATCTATCATTGCCTTCGCGATTCTGTCTTTGACCGAGCCGGCCGGATTGTACATTTCAAGCTTTGCAACGAGCCTTGCTTCAAGACCAAACTCCTTCTCTATATGCGAGAGTTCAAGCAACGGAGTTTTTCCTATTAATTGGTCGGCCGATTTGTAAATATTTGGCATATCATATTCCTCTCATAATAATATAATCTTTGCGTTGCAGACGCGGATTCCCGGCTTTGGTGTATTTACCTATTTTTCCGGTATGTTTGTTATTATAGCATGCACCTCGCTTTCTGTCAATAGAAAAAGCGAAAAATTTCAATATATTTTCAGAACACAAAATTATTCTTCATATTGAATAATTATCGGCCTCATTCTCCTCAAGGAGCAGGTCGGCAATGGTTATACCTTCAAAGAAACTGTCAATCATGTCGTTGAGCCTTGCCCACATCCCAAGAGTTCGACATTCTTGTGCGCGCGAACAGTTGCTCTCGCCCGCTTCAAGGCAGGCCACAGGGGCGAGTGAGCCCTCGGTTAATTTGAGTATGCTCCCGACTGTGTAATCTGCCGGTGCACGGGCAAGCATATATCCCCCGCCCTTTCCGCGCAGCGCCTTTAGAAAACCGTTTTTACTGAGCGCGCTTATAATACCTTCAAGATATTTTTCGGATATTTCCTGACGCGCCGCAATTTCGGCAAGCGGTATATATTCGCCGCGGTTGTGCTCAGCCAGGTCGATCATAACCCGCAGAGCATATCTCCCCTTTGTTGAAACAAGCATTTTTAACCATACCTTTCCGAGAGTCGCTTAAAAGACTTTCCTTTTAAACTCACATCTCACTTTTGTTATCAACCTATTATACCACAATGTTTATGGAATAATCAATACTTTTAAAAACATTTTCCAAAAACATATTGACATAGTATGTTGATAATGATATAATGCCGTCAACCCACAAGAAAAGTAGGTGTTATGTATGTTCAAATACCCAGTTAAGCTCATTCGCGCAAATTTTCGCTTCGGTCGAATGTGAGGTTTTTCTTGATATTCTTTGCTTACTTTAATTATACATTGAAAGGAACTAACATCATGTCAAAAAAATATAAATTTGAAACTCTTCAGATTCACGCAGGTCAGGAGCTGCCCGACCCCGCTACCGACGCTCGCGCGGTACCCATTTACGCCACCACCTCATATGTTTTCAAAGACTCGGCAACCGCGGCCGGCAGATTCGCTCTCTCGCAGCCCGGCAATATTTATACAAGGCTCATGAATCCCACCTCAAGTGTTTTTGAAGAGCGAATAGCTGCACTCGAAGGCGGTGCGGCAGCTCTGGCGCTCGCATCGGGCTCGGCGGCGATTACATACGCATTGCAGAATATCTCGCGCGCAGGCGACCATATAGTCTCGGCAAACAATCTTTACGGCGGAACGAAAAACCTTCTTTCAAATACATTCGCCGATCAGGGAATAGAGACTACCTTTGTCGACCAGAGCAACCCCGATAACTTTGAGAGCGCGATAAGGCCAAACACCAAGCTCATCTTCGCCGAAACACTCGGAAATCCGAATTCTGACCTCATCGACCTTGAGGCGGTTTCCACGATAGCACACCGACACGGAATTCCGCTAATCGTCGACAGCACCTTCTCAACCCCCTATCTGCTCCGCCCGATTGAGCATGGCGCCGATATTGTGGTTCACTCGGCCACTAAATTTATCGGCGGACACGGAACGGTGCTGGGAGGTGTTATTATCGACTCGGGAAGGTTTGACTGGGCGCAAAACGACAAGTTCCCGGGGCTTTCTAAGCCCTGCCGGTCCTACCACGGCGCAATTTTCACAGAAGTTGCAGGAGATCTCGCATATATAATTAAAATCCGCACCACGCTTCTTCGCGACCAGGGTGCCGCCATCTCGCCCTTTAACTCCTTTCTCTTGCTTCAGGGACTTGAAACACTCTCGCTGCGCGTTGAGCGCCATGTCTCAAACGCGCTCAAGGTCATTGAATATTTAAACAAGCACCCAGAGGTTGAGCGTGTCAACCACCCCTCGCTCGCGTCCGGGCGGCAAAAAGAGCTATATGACAGATATTTTCCGAGAGGTGCCGGTTCAATTTTCACCTTTGAAATTAAGGGCGGAGCCAAACGTGCACAAAAATTCACCGAAAGCCTCAGGCTTTTCTCTCTTCTTGCCAATGTAGCCGATGTCAAGAGCCTTGTCATTCACCCTGCCTCAACCACTCACAGCCAGCTTGAGCATAGCGAGCTGCTCGCCTCGGGCATAAAGCCAAACACAATCCGGCTGTCAATCGGCACCGAGCATATCGATGACATCCTCTCAGATCTTGAAGGGGGATTTGAAGCAGTAATAAAAACTTGAAACTGCAAAGAAAACTGATAAGTCAAAGAGTTTTGAAGCGGCAAGGATAGCTATTGTCTCCCCGCAAATTCGGGTTAGCTGCTCTGCACCCTCAATAATTCATTCCCTTAATATAACTCCGCAGTATATGCACACAACAAACAGCGTCACATTTGTATAATACAGATGCGACGCTGCAAATATTTTGTTATTCAGTGATGCCCCGCTCGCATTGATATAGCGCAAAGCAAAGCTACACTTGCGGCTACGACTGCATATTCTCAGACAAAGCAGCCTTAATCAAGCCCATTATATACCTCACTCAAGCCCTAATCCTTTGAGATAGTGATAGCTCCTTGCAAGACACTCGAAAGGATCCTCACCGTAACAGTGGTCAAGCTCGACATATGCAAACTCAACCCCCGCCTCAAGCGACGCTTTTACTATCTCCTCGTAATTCATGTTCCCATATCCGACAGGCGCCATACGGACGTCGGCGTCGACGCCGCTGTATACCATGTCCTTGTAGTGAACGCAACTTACCCGCCCCTTGAGCCTGCGAATCCACGCAGCCGGGTCAGCGCCGCCAGCCTGAGCCCAGTATGTATCAAGAGTTATTCCGCAGATATCGGCCGGGAGCGCGTCGCAGAGCAGCTCAAGATAGGTTCTGTCGCCATCCTTGGCAAACTCGGCATTGTGGTTGTGGTACATAAATTTATGGCGCCCTGTGGCGGCAATCTCGCGCGCTGCCGGCTCTATTTCGCATATGAATTTATCTAAATCCTCCCGGCGGCAGCCGTTTTTCTTGAAATTGGGGATAGATCCGATTCCGATATATCGGCAGCCCATCCGAGCGTGAAAAGCTATGGTATCAGCCGTATCAAAGGCAACCTTTTTGTAATCAAAATGAGTGATGTCTGCACTAAGGCCGTGGGCGGCCAGTCGCTCTGCCATCCAATCGGCCTCATAGTCACAAACCCCCGAGAGCTGCACCGAGGTGTAGCCGATATCGGCAACACGGGCGAGCGAGATATCAAGCCGGTCAAGTGTTTTGCAGAACTCTCGAACAGTGTAAAGCTGTGCTCCAAGTATCATAATAACCCCCTTGCCGCCCGAAGGGCGGCTCAAATAGATTTTGGAATTCTCGCACGGGCTTGCCCGCAAAGGTGGAGAAGGTTTCCACTTTGCAAAAGCGGAGCTTTGCTCCGGTTTTGCGAAACTCGTGCGTGAAAAGGCAAACTTCAATATAATGAGAATAAAACTTTCACGCTACTCTCTCCCCATAAATCCAGATAAACCAAGTATATCACATAAAAAAAGCAAAATCAATAAGCATGCAAATATTGATTCGACACCGATCAAAATCCCGTTTATTCTGTTATTTTGCTTATATGTATTGCAAAAAATCTGAATATAGGGTATCATTAAGATAACAAAAAAGTAATATAAAACAATGAAGGATTATTTTAATGTTTAAAACCGAAATGCATACCCACTCCTCCGAGGTTAGCGATTGCGCTACCGCAGGCTGCGATTCTATTCCCGCAAGATATATCGCAGCCGGATACACAACGCTTGTGCTGACCAATCACCTCAGCCGCTACACCTACAATTCGCCCGAGCTCTCCGCGCTTGACTGGAAGGGAAAAATCGACTACTATATGGCGGGTTTCAACAAATTTGTCGCCGCTGCGGAAGGCCTTAATGTCCTGCTCGGCATTGAGCTTCGCTCAAACCTTGATGACAACGATTATCTTATATACGGTGTCGACGAAGCCTTTTTGCGCTCGATGCCCGAGATTATGGATACAAAGGTGAAGGATGTGGCCGACGCGGTGCGCGAATACGGCGGGCTTTTCTTTCAGGCTCACCCCTTCCGCAATTCAATGAGGATAATAAGACCCGAATTTCTTGACGGGATAGAAGTCTATAACGGGCATATCGGCCACAACTCGCGCAACGATATCGCCAATCTCTGGGCTGAAAAGTATAACCTTATCAAAATATCGGGCAGCGACTATCACCACGATAGAAGCGTCATAGGCGCCGGAATTCTCACCGACGAGCCTATAACATCGCTCCCGCAGCTCATCGCAATCCTAAAATCAAATGACTATAAGCTCATTCGCTCGGGAGCCGTACCTTTTTGATTTATAATATATAAGGAGCCTTGCCATGAAACTTTTATTCCTTGGCACCGGAGCCGCAGACTGGGTTATCTCGAATCGCTCGCCCGGCATTGAATGGCGCCGCTTTTCAAGCACGCTGCTCGACCAAACGCTTCTAATCGACCCCGGGCCTCACATATTCGATTTTGCCGAGCAGAACGATATGCCCCGAATTTTCGACGGCTTAACAGACATTATCATCACTCACTCTCATGGCGACCATTTCAGTCCCGAGAACCTCGTCCGCCTCGCCGGCGGCGAGCGCCCCTGCCGCGTCTTTGGCGACCCGGCCTGTCTGAGCAAGCTGAAATCCCGCCTTGGCGACGATATCGCGCTTGATTTCCGCCCCGTTGCCCCCGGAGAGCGCTTCGAGGCAGGAGATTACAGCATTCTCCCTCTCAAGGCAAACCACGCCACCGAGGATAAAGCTGAAACACCGCTCAACTATATCATATCGCAAGGCGGCAATAATATCTTCTACGGCCTTGACACCGGCTGGCTACCCGCAGAGAGCTGGCGCGAGATGCGGAAAATAAAGTTTGACTGTATGGTTCTCGAACTGACAATGGGCGACATCACCCCCGGAGACGACAGAATTTTCTCGCACACCTCAATCCCGATGCTCAAAATCATGCTCGAGACCTTCAGAAAACAGGGCTGCGCAGCTGGAGCCTGCAAAATTATTGTCACTCACTTAGCAAGGCTTCTCCACACAAGCCACACCGAAACCGCCGCAAGCCTTGCGCCATATGGCGTTGACGTTGCCTACGACGGGCTTGTGTACCATGTTTAATTGATATTTGAACAAAGGAGTTTTTATAAATGTCAAATAAAATCAGAGTAACTGTTTGGAATGAATTTCGTCATGAGAAAACAAAAGAAAAGGTCAGGGAGCTGTATCCCGACGGCCTGCACTACACAATCGGCGAATTTCTTGGAGAAGCGGAGGACATTGAGGTCACCCTCGCCGCCCTTGATGACCCCGAGCAGGGGCTGCCTGACGATGTGCTGAACAGAACCGATGTTTTAATTTGGTGGGGTCACATGGCACACAAGGAGGTCGACGACGCACTGGTAAATAGAATTCAAAAACGCGTCTATCTCGGCAAAATGGGCTTTATCGCCCTTCACTCGGGGCATCATTCAAAGCCCTTCAAAGCAATCGTCGGAACAAACGGAAATCTGCAATGGGGGCGCAACCAGAAAGAAATTATATGGAATCTCATGCCCTCCCACCCGATAAGCTCGGGTATCCCCGAGCATTTTATACTTGAATCGGAAGAAATGTATTCGGAGCCCTTCTACATACCGCAGCCCGATGCGCTTATCTTTGGCGGTTGGTTTGAGGACGGAAATATATTCCGCTCGGGTGCCTGCTTTATTCGAGGCGCCGGAAAGGTTTTTTATTTTCAGCCCGGGCATGAAACCTGCAAATCCTTCTATAACCCCTATGTTCGCCGCATTATCACAAATGCGGTCTACTGGGCAAAGCCCAATGATACCGCCTGCACAATAGTCGACAAGTGTCCTCAAATCACAGAGCCTGTAATAAACGAGTTTTCGAAATAATATTAAGATAGAAAAAGACCCGGGGGAAGTTTCTTAAAAGAAGCTTCCCCCGGGCACATCTGTTTTTTATCCCGTTAAAATTCGGTTTCTGCTAAATAATCGGCCTTCTTCCCCATTGATATCGCCACAAGTCCGCGCTCGGACACCTTATAGAAAGCGATATTCCTTGCGGCAAGCTTCTCGGAAAAGAGCGTCCAAACAATATCATCGCACTCACAGAGCAGAATCTTAGGGTCTACGGCATCAAGCCAGGTATCGCAATTAGATGTATATGCCCCGTGGTGATTGGTCTTTGCGACGTCGGCTCGCAAAGCCTCTCGGTGTTTTTCGGCAAGCATAGCCTCCCTCTCGGCGTAAAGGTCGCCGCCGGTCAGATATGTGGATGAGCCGTAAGTGAATTTCATAACAAGCGAAAGATTATTAACCGAGCTGTCGCTAAAATTTTCGGGGCTCATATCATCCTCAAAGGGATTGAGAATATCTATTCGGACATCACCCTCTGTAAAGCTGTCTCCCGCACGAAGCTCACGGCGCATCTCGGTGCCGCGCTCTGTCAAGTAAGAAGCAAGCGCTCTCTCCTCTGTTTTATATTCAAGCCCCATATAACAGTAGGTCCCAACCGACCCACCCTTCTCCTCATAGAAATATTTCGCAATCGCAATAGCATTTCCTATATGATCGGCATGGGGATGGGAGAGAACAAAATAATCAAGCCGACCAATAGCAAGTTTCCTCACAAAACGCAACATATGACTCTCACAAGGGGGAGCTCCCGCATCAATCATCATTGTTCGACCGTTCGGGAAAATAATCAGCGAACAGTCTCCCGATTTGCCCGAAAAATCTTGAACGGTTAGGTCGGGAGCGACAACATAAAGCCTGCCATCTCCGCCCTTTTCTATTATCGCGGCAAGTTTTGAGGTAATATTGTCATATCGTTTTGTTGTTTTCTCATATGTAAATTCGGCATCAAGAACTGCTCTGTTCCCAAGCGACGATTCGCTAACACGAACCTCTTTATTCCACTGTCTCTCGCTTCCCGCGTAATTAACCTGCCGCAGGTTATCCGAAAGCTTGAAGGCCTTGAAATCAATCGCAGAAAGGGTTGACGGGAAGGAAATCGAAACAAGCGAGTTGCATTTCTCGAAGGCCTTTGGACCGATAATGCGCAATCCTTCGGGCAAGGCAATCGTCTTAAGCGCTGCGCACGATGAAAAAGCGCAGCTTCCAAGAATCTCTATTGTCTCGGGCAGCTCGACCGAACTAAGAGCCACAAAGCCGCCAAAAGCATAATCACCGATATTAGAAACCCCGGGTTTTACGACTATTTTTGTAACGCGCTCGTGAAACTCGTAAAAAGGCGTTTTTCCCTTCGAGCGATAATCGTCCATAGCGCCTTTACCTTCGATTAGCAAAATTGTATTATCACCGTCCTCTAAAACGCTCCAGCTAATAGCTCGTCCGCATACACCCGATGCAATTTTCACTGTGTCATTAGTCTGCATATTCCCTCCAAAAAACCGCGCATACTTTGTTTTGACCTGCGATTTCCAAATAAATTAATTAAGGCAAGGCCGAGCAATCTATGCAAAAAAATAAATTGTACGGCATTGCCTTATTTTATTATATATATAATACTCGCCGCTGTCAAGACGCGGAAATATATTTAAGCCGAAATTCCTACTTTTCCTGCATCTTCCTCCTAACCGAGTATGCGCCGACCGCCACTCCGACACTCCCCGAAAAAAGTGCTATAGCGATATAAACCCAGAGCCTTGATTTCTCACTCGGTTTTTTATAGTCCGAGATAGGACCGGTGGTTTCTTCGCTGGTGATGTCGGTGTTGGTGGTTGGCAGCTCGTCTGTCGACGCGGTCGCAGGCGGCTCTGTTGTCACCTCGGGCAGGTTCGGGAGAGTTGATATGTAGTCAATGAGCAAATCGGCAATCAGCCCGTGTGCCTCGGCGTTCGGGGACGGGTCAAGACTGGTCAGGTTTGTGAGCTGAGCCGCTCTGCCCGCGAAGGCAGCCTCAAGGTCGATAACATGGCAGCCGTTCTCGTCTGCCGCGTCTCTGAGCGATTCATTCATAAGAGAGATTGGCGAGGTGAGAAGTTCGGAGAGAGGCGCGAGCTCCTGTGAGCCCTCAAGAGGATTATAGATAGAGAGAAAGACAATTCTTATCTCGGGATTAAATCTCTCTGCCCCGAGAATTATCTCGCCGATATTAACCCAGTATTTCGCAGCGGTGTTGAGTATCGCGGTGTGATCTATCGCATCGCTGAGCCGCTTTATATAGTCGGGATCGGCGGCCAGCTCGAGCAGCCTTGGGTAGGTCATTTTCCCGTCTGAGGTCATTTCAATCGCCGAGGTAATTATTGACATAATATCATCGGCTCCCACCGATATTATCATAAGGTCGGCGTCCTCGATTTCGAGCTGGCGGTATGTCAGGTCATCAATCATATTACCCGAGCTCATAAAATCGGAGGCTATATTTTTATATCTGCCGCCACCGATTCCAAGCTCGGCGGCAACAAGACTGCCGTAACTCTTCCCCGCCCTGTCGCTAAGCCCTTTGCCCGAGCTAACGGCATCTCCGGCGACAAGTATTGATCTTGTTTTCACAGAACTATCCCCGGCAGCCGACAGAGCCGTTGGCACGAGCAGGACGCAGCACAAGAATATCGCGATAAAGAACAATGTATTTCTCAATTTTTTCATTCTAATAACCATCCCTTTCCGACGCGCAGAACAAAATGGCGACCCCGTCGCCGCACAGGTAGAATTCACGCTTTGTTTATTCGCGCACGCTTATTATTACCGATGAAAACAGAGCTAAGAGAACGAGTGCAAAACCGGCGACACTGCCCCCGCAACCTCTCTTTTTAGTTTTTGTAGGCACACCGTCGGTATCCGATTCGGGCATATCAGACGACGGCAAAAATGTCGGTTCGGTTTCGAGGTTGCTGTCCGATGTCAGGGCGGGGTGCGGGCCTGTCTCAAGAAAATTTATTATATACAGATAAATCATTTCATGGCCGGTTTTGTTCGGGTGAATGTCTCCGTCGGTTATATTTGTCCAAAGCCGAGCTTTGCCCTTGAAGGGTGTGTGAATATCAAGGTATGTGCAGCCGCCCTCGGTTACTATTGATTCCATGGCCAAATTCAGCAGCGCTATCGCACCCGAACCAACGGCCTCAACCTCCTCGGGCATTCCTGCGCCGCTCGTCGGATCGTATTGAGACAGAAATATCACCTCGGCGCCGCCATTTGCCTTCCTTATATAATTGACAATCAGGGCAAGATTTGCAGAATAGTCGACAATAGCGCCGGTTATCGTCTCGGGCTTAATTCTCTCGGACAACTCCCCGATAAATTCCGGGTCGTCAATCCGGGTGACGAGTTCGGCATATGACCATCGGTCGCCGACCACCTCCGACACCGCCCTCCAGAGAATTTCGAGCAGGTCGTTTCCCCCGATTGAGATTACTATAATGTCGGCGCTCGCGACCTTATCTTCAATCAAGGGCAGCAGGGCGGCGAGGTCGGCCGACCTGTAACCGTTTACCGCGGCATTTGTAAAATCCGCATCCCCGATTCCAAGATAATCTCTGAGCAAATTCCCGTAGCTGGCCGACACGTCGCGGTCGCCCTCAAGACCGTAGCCATATGTGATAGAATCCCCAAGGAGCAGAAGGTTTTTATAGCTCGATTTGGCAGACGCGAAAGCCGGGATTAAAAGCACCGTAAATATTAATGCGGCGAGCATCAGAGCCGAAACTGTTTTTTTCATCTTATTCCTTTCGTTGGCAAACTGATACTATAAGTATTATACACTACCCCGCTCTGAAATTCAAGTGAGATAAAAAAATTTCAAAAGGCGGGCGGTCACATCTAAAATCAGAACCTCCGGAACACTTGTCCCGGAGGTTCCTTTTGTGTCGTGTTTAATTTTGCTAATTAAAACTTAAACATACTCAAGGGTCGATGGAGGAACGGATGACAAATATATGTCATCAGCGCTCATTAATTCCCAAGCTACTTATTCGACTTGATCTGGTGCTCGTAGGCTTCGACCATCTTCTTAACCATCTGCCCGCCGACGCTTCCGGCCTGACGGGAGGTAAGATCGCCGTTATAACCCTGGTTAAGGTTTACACCCACCTCGCTAGCGGCTTCCATCTTGAACTTATCAAGAGCTTCTTTAGCTTCAGGAACAAGTGCTCTGTTGCTTCTTGCCATTTTGGAACTCCTCTTTGGGACAACCTTACTTTGCCAAAAAGCTTTTCACGCGTCCCGCGAATCTATATTAATTGAGTCGCGACGCTAATCGCGCTCTGCTATTATTATCTTCTGACTTTTCTGCTTTATGTATGGCAAATTCAGTTGCATTTGAATTTTTCAGCCTCAATACAACTAAAAGTTTATTGACAATTGCATTTTTCAGTGTTATTATGATTATGTTTGCAGTATGTCTAATTTTTGCTAAAAGACGAAAGGATGTTTTATGCCTTTAAAAAAACAAGCCGAAAAACCCAAAACCCAAAAGGAAAAAAAGAAGAAACTTCCCTTTAAGAAAACCTTATCCAACACAATTTTCGCGCTGAAAACCGTGCATATTGCGGCGCCCGGCCTTATCGCGATACTTGTTGTCATCGTGGTATTCGAGGCGTCGATTAACTTTATCGGCGACTCATACCTGCTCCGCTACATCATAAATGCCTATACAGAGAATAAGGCCACCTCGCAAATACTCATTTTTGTCCTTATAATAGGTTCGCTCACCATCATTCAGGGTATCGGCGGGAGCGCTCTGTACAATTTTGTTACATATAAAAAATACATGGCTCTCACCGCACATATCGAGTGCGAACTTTTCAGAAAGTCGCGCGAGGTTGAGCTGTCCTGCTATGAGGATCTGGTGTTCTACGACAAGTATGTCAAGGCTATGGACGAGGCGCCCTCTAAACTCTCGGACGACCTTAACCGCATAACCGACATTATTTGGACGGGAATCACCATGTCGGCAAACTCATTTTTGCTTTTTATCATCGACCCCGTACTGATAGTTTTTGCTCTTTTCCCTTTTATCCTCGGACTGCTGCGCCGCCGGCAGAACGAGATCCGGCACGAATACGACAGCAAGGCAAAAACTATAAACCGCAAGAAAAAATATGTCAACCGCACTTTTTATCTCAACGAATACGCCAAGGAGATCCGCCTTAGCACAATCGGAAGCTTTCTTTTCGCCACTCAAGCCGCGGCGCTTAAAGAATACAAGGCCCTGATAAAGGAATACGGCTTGAAGAAAGCCTTTTTCAAGTTTGCGCAGAACTTCGGGATTGACGGAATTGTGATTCCAGCTGCCATGATTTACTCGGCATATCAAACCATCGTAACCGGCAACATGAAAGTGGGAGACTGCCTTGTGGTCCTCACTTCGATAAATTATGTCACATACACTCTTCGCTATATCGTCGAGAGCCTCGCCGAATTTCAAAAAAATGCCCTCTATATTGAGGATTACCTGAAATTCATGAATTATGAGCCGGCAATCCCCGAATGCGGAGATGCGCCGCCCTCTCTTGCGGGTGACCTGAGGTTTGAAAATGTCTCCTTTCGCTATCCCGGCGCTGAGGAGGATTTAATAAAAAACATTTCCTTCACATTGAAATCGGGCGAAAAACTAACCCTTGTCGGACGAAACGGTTCGGGGAAATCAACTCTTGTCAAGCTGATGATGCGCCTTTACAATCCTACAGAGGGGCGAATAACTATTGATAACATTGACATAAAAATTATTTCACCCGAAAGATACCGAAATTTGTTCGGCGTGGTTTATCAGGAATGCCGCCCTTTCTCACTCTCGGTTGCCGAGAATGTTCTTATGCGCCCGCTCTCTGAGGGCGACGCCGAAATAGTGTCTGAGGCGCTGAAAAAAAGCGGGGGATACGATAAGATTATGTCACTCAAAAATGGGGTTATGACCACCCTCACCCGCGAGTTTGACGATGAGGGAGCCGTCCTCTCCGGGGGCGAGCTGCAAAAGGTGGAACTGGCCCGGATCTTCGCTGTCGACACGCCCTTCGTCATACTCGACGAGCCCTCAAGCGCTCTTGACCCAATTGCCGAGGCTCAAATGTTTGAAAATATGTTTGAGGCCTGCCAGGGTCGCAGCTCGGTCTTTATTTCACATCGGCTCTCCTCGGCAGCCGCCGCCGACCACATAATACTGCTCGAGGACGGACGCATTGCCGAGGAAGGCACACACCGCGAATTGATTGAGAAAAACGGCAGATATGCCGAGATGTTCCGGATGCAGGCAGAGAATTATGTCACGGTCTGCACTCGCGCCGAAATTGCCGGGGGAGGTGCGGTTATATGAGCGACAAAGCTAAGAAAAACAAGACAGCGTCGGGACGGAAAAAGGCCGACAAAAGGTCGACCCGGGAGGCGGTGCTGGCTCGCAAGGCCGAAATTGCCAAGAGCGACGCCGAAGCCGGTGAGCGCGCCCGCGAAAAAGAGAAAGCCGAGAAGAAGAAGAACAAGCAGAAAATCTCAAAGGTTTTTTTCAATAACACAAAAATGGTCGGCAAGGTCTGGCGCTTCACGCCCGAATATATCATAGGTACGACAGTAGAGGGAATTATCTGGGGGCTTATCAACTCGGCTGAGGTGCTCTATCTCAACCGCCTGTTTAATGCCTTTGACGAGGGGAGAAGCTTCTCATATATCCTTATCTTATTGGGGCTTATGGTATCCTTCTACTTTATTGCTTATATTTTCGACGGTCTTTATTGGGATCGCTATATTCCCGCCGTAAAACAGAAGCTTGAATTTAAAATTCACCGCGAGCTCTACGAAACGGCGCGGCGCGTCGATCTATCGTCCTACGACGACCCTGCATACTTCAACGACTTTGTCTGGTCTATGGACGAAGCGCAAAAAAAGGCGGTCGACATTATCGACACAATAGGAAAGATTGTAAACCGTATCGTCGCCTCGGGCACAATTCTCACCGTCCTTTTCACAATCGACACACGGATTGCGCTCATACTCCTCTTCTGCTCGATTGTAATGATTATCCTCCGGCTTACCGGAAACAAGCTAAATTTTCAGCGTGAGAAGGAATCCCAGCCGCTCAGAAGAAAGACGAAATATATCGGGCGGGTTTACCACCTTTCCGACTGCGCCAAAGAGCTTCGCACAAGTCGCATACACGACAACCTGCTCGGACTTTATAATGACAATTTTGACCATCACGTCGCGCTCACCGGCCGCTATAACCGCAAGTTTTTCCTGCTTTGGGGCGTTGGCTGGTCGCTGCTGAATTCGCTTTCTTTCTACGGAACGATGGTATTTATGTTCTTCCAACTTATTGCCGGAAATATTCTGCTCGGAGGATTTACGGCATCGGTAAATGCCGTCTGGCGTCTGCGCTGGACAATCTCGGATCTTATCACCCGCTTTACAAAATTTCCCGAATATTCGCTTTTCATTGAAAAATATTTCACCTTCCTTTCAAACCAGCCGAAAATAGTTTCAGGAGACAAAACACCCGGGGAATTTGAATCGCTCGAGGTGAGAGACGTCACCTTCACATATGGTTTTGGCGAAACAAAAGACGCTAAGGACGGCAACAAGCTTGTGCTTGAGAAGGTCAATCTCAAGGTGAAAAAGGGCGAGAAAATCGCACTTGTCGGCTACAACGGTGCCGGAAAAACCACCTTGATAAAGCTGATAATGCGACTTTACGACCCGACTGAGGGGCTGATTCTATACAACGGAGTTGACATCCGCGAATATAATCTTGCGCTCTACCGCGATAAAATCGGCGCGGTCTTTCAGGATTACCGCATCTTCGCCGCCTCGGTGGCCGAGAATGTGCTGTGCGACAACTTCACCGAGGACAGACGAGAGGATGTCGAGCGAGCGCTTGAAGCAGTATCCTTTACCGAAAAGCTCGCGCAGCTCCCGTGTGGCCTTGACACACATCTGACCCGCGAGTTTAACGACAAGGGCGTGAATCTCTCGGGCGGTGAATCGCAGAAAGTCGCCATCGCCCGGGTTTTCACCGGCAACTCCGAGCTATATATCATGGACGAACCCTCAAGTTCGCTCGACCCACCCGCCGAGTACAGCCTCAATCACGCAATACTCGAATACGCCAAAGACAAAACCGTCATCTTTATCTCGCATCGCCTTTCTACCACCCGTATGGCCGACCGTATCTATATGTTCGACAACGGTCGCATAACCGAATCGGGCTCGCACGACGAGCTGATTTCACACAACCAAAGATACGCCGAAATGTTTAGGGTTCAAGCGCATAAGTATTCAGAGACATTGGCGGTCTGATAAAAACAAAAGTCCGGCAGACACTTAGTAAAATAAGTGTCGGTCGGACTTTCGGTCTTCGCCGTCAACTGTCTTTCGGGCGATTGAGATCAACTCTGTATATGCTCTGCGCTTCGATATCGGCCTCGGGAATCAGGATGGGAGGGATTCCGGCATTTGCCGTCATTGTCGAGATGAAGGCGCGGGCATAGGGAAAGAGAGTTTTATATGCCTCGACGTGGATAGTCTCTTTTTCGGCGCCGGGCGTGAAGGTAAAGACCCCGCGTATGAGCAGATTGACAAAGAATTTGTCTTCATTTTCGCGGTCGCCAACCTTTATCGACATCTCACCAATACAGGTATTATTAGCCGCGTATTTAACATTGAACTGATATTTGTTATCAAGCTTTATCTGAGCGCCCCCCGGGAGCTTATTTGCAAACGAAAATTCTACAACACTATAACCCTTAAATGCAGCGGCAGACATATTGACACCTCTTTTCTATCTTATGATATTATTTTATCATATTTTTCCGAATATTACAAGGGCGAAAAGCAAATGGCAAACGGGATTTTGATTTATTCAGATAATATAAAGATATTTTTCATGGTTTTTTCCTGTTTATCACTTAGCTATTGCGTTTTGCTCATTTTGCTGTTAGAATATTGCCGTGATGTGATATTCAATATTAATGTCCCCGAAAATAATAACAAGTCCGAGAAAAAAACATCTTTCTTAAATGAGAAAGGGGTGTTCAATATATGAGCGACATATCAAGCGCCGCGCGCGATAATCTTTATAAACACTATCTTTTACTGATAAAATCGGCAATATCGGGCCTGGCTCCGCCCGAGCCGCCGGCCGGTTTTAATTTCGCGCAGCTATACGCGCTAAGCGCCCAAAACCACACCTCGCATATGCTCCACGAGCCAATCTCCCGCCTTTCCGATAAGCCTGACCGCGAAACCAGGGCGCTCTTTCTTTGCGAATTCGCAAAAAGCGTCGCCCGCGACACCGAGCAGACGGCGGCATTTGCCGAGATTGTCTCACGCCTCACAGCGAGCGGAATTGATCTCTTGCCGATTAAGGGAATAGAGCTGAAAAAGCTCTATCCCGCGTCGTACCTGCGGCGAATGACAGACCTTGACATCGTTTATGACGCACACGGAAACGAAGAGGAGGCGCGGCGCCATATGGAGGCGCTCGGATATAGCCGCGAGAGCTGGGGCGGCGGACACCACGACATATTCCACCGCGCGCCGGTTATGAATGTAGAGCTGCACCGGAGTGCCGACTACCCGGAATATTTTGGCGTTCCGGGCGGGCCTGTGCCCGATGTGTCGGTTTCGGGATTGTACCATCTCTCGCCCGCCGATACATATGTTATGCTGCTAAGGCACAACGCCAGACACATGAGCCGGGGAGGTCTTGGTGTGCGCGCTGTTTGCGATATTTATCTGCTTATGAGTCGATATCGGGCAGAGCTTGAGAGCGATTATACCCGCCGGAGGCTTGAGGAGTTCGGCATTGTTAGATTCGCCCAAAAGCTTGGTCAAATTGCCGACGACTGGTTTGGCGAGGGTCAACCGATAATTAACGAGGCCGGTCGAATAATCTTGTCGGGCCGCACTTACGGAAGCCCATCGGACAGCGAAATGCTCCGTCTTGCGAGCTCTGAGAAAGGCTCGAAATTCTCCTATGCACTCTCAAGGCTCCTTCCCGGATACGCAATAATGAAAAAACAGCACAAAATTCTCAGCTCCCTTCCCTTCCTTTTGCCGTTCTTTTGGATAAAAAGGGGTTTATTAATATTGTCCAGTCCAAAAAGACGCAAAAACATCCGGATAATGAGAGCGGTTTTATCAAGCAATGATGAGAATATGGCGCGGTATGAATTTATGATGCGCGAATTTGGTCTTGACCTTATTTCCTGACAAATATGTAATTGCGGCGAGAGAGCTGATAATACCCGATTAAAAGCCATAGAGTATTAAGGGCGCCCTGAGAGGAACTTGCCCCCGAAAAGTTCCCCCCAGACCCCCCTCAAAAACTTTTGTAGCATTTGCCTTGCTTAATTTGAAGTAAACCGAACCGGCCACGATCTCTCCTTTTATTTATAATATTATAAACGAAATAAATTTTATTTCAATAACGCATTTGTTGTAATAAACTCAACCCGCAAAAGCCCGCCCCGAATCTTCCGATTCGGGGCGGGCAACTCTGCTATTTGCTTAGGCTTCCTGCGCCTTTTTATAATCCTCTACTATCTTAGACGAAATATTCATTGGTACAACATCATATCCCGTGACATTGAATTCCATCAAACCAAGACCCTTCGACATAGCCCTGAGCGCTATCGGATAATCTAAGATCTCAGCCTTCGGAATCATCACCTGAATTGTCGTGAATCCAGGCTTACCCTCGGCCGGGTTCATCCCCATAACCGAGCCGCGCCTCTTGTTGACATCTCCCATAATATCACCGACAAGCGAATCGGGAACGGTCACAAACATCTCGCCAACCGGCTCAAGCAGCACCGGAGCCGCTACCTCAAGACACTTTTTATATGCAAGCTGTGCCGCCATTTTGAAGGACATTTCATCTGAGTCGACCGCGTGATATGAGCCGTCGTAAAGATCGGCGTGGAGCTGAACCATCGGGAATCCGGCAATACCCTTCTGCATGGCATCAAGTATTCCCTTCTCGACTGCCGGGTTAAAGTTTTTCGGCACTGTGCCGCCCACAACCGAGACGACAAAGGTCAGACCCTCTTCCTCGCCCGGTGCGAAGCGCATCTTAACATGGCCATACTGACCCGATCCGCCGTTCTGCTTCTTATGCTTTCCTTCAACGTCGACCGCCTTTGTGATCTTTTCGCGATAGGCTATCTTCGGGTTTTCAAGCTTGACCGAGACGCCAAAACGCGATTTCATCCTTGCCGTGAGCACTGTCAGGTGCATATCGCCAAGGCCTGCGATTGTCATTTGCTTTGTTTCAGCGTTGTTCTCGTACTTGAGCGTCATATCTTCCTCAAGCATCTTAGCCAGCGACTGAGAAATCTTGCCCTCGTCTCCCTTTGAGGCCGGCATAATTGCCTGAATCATATAGGGATTCGGATATTTAACAGTCGAGTAGGAAATCCCGCCAGTGCTTGAGAGAGTGTCGTTTGTATTTGTATTTGAGAGCTTGGCAATCATGCCGATATCGCCGCAGGCAAGCTCTTCGACCTCGGTCTGGCTCTTGCCCCTCACTGTGTATATGTGCGACATTTTCTCGGAGCTGTCGTTTGAAGAGTTTTTGAGAACCATATCGCGCTTCAGGGTTCCGCTCATGACCTTGAAGAAAGACATTTTTCCGACAAAGGGGTCTGCAACAGTCTTGAAAACAAAAATGTTGGGAGCGCCGTCTTCCGATATGGCGATTTTGCTTCCGTCAGCCAAGGTTTCCTCTTTTTTCGCGGTAAAGCTCGGGAAGGTATCTACAAAAGCATCCAGAAGATTCTCGATTCCTACAAGCTGTGTCGATGATCCGCAATAGACCGGAACTATATCTCCGTTTATTATTCCCTCATGCAGAGCCTCGGCAGCCTCCTCGCGGCTTATCTCCTCCTCCATGAGCACCTTTTCCATGATTTCTTCGCTAACCATCGAAATAGCGTCGTTAAAAGACTCTTTATATTCGGCGGCGACTGCCTCAAGCTCGCTTGTTATCGGCGTCTCGCTCTTTTTGCCCTTGGAGTCGTAGATATATGCCTTCATTTCGGTAAGATCTATAACCGTAATATCCTTGCCGTTCTTAACCGGAACTGTAACCGGGCAAACGGCCGTTCCGAATTTATTATGAAGCTCTTTGAACACGCGTGAATAATCTGCCTCTGTTTCGTCGCACTTATTTACAAAAAAAGCGCGGGGCAGCCCTGCCTCGGCCGCATATCCCCAGGAAAGCTCGGTTCCAACCTCAACACCCGCTTTAGCATCAACATTAATGACTGCGCAACCGGCAACGCGCAGAGCCTGAAGAACCTCGCCGACAAAATCAAGGTATCCGGGCGTGTCAAGTATGTTGATTTTGGTATTTTTCCACATCACAGGGGCGATGGAGGTTGAAAGCGAAAAGCCCCGTTTTACTTCTTCGGCGTCATAATCGCAAACGGTGTTGCCATCGGTCGTCTTTCCAAGACGGTCGATACTGCCCGCAAGATAAAGCATTGCCTCAGCGGCAGATGTTTTTCCGCTTCCGCCGTGTCCGAGTAAAGCCACGTTTCTGATATTGCCAGTTTCAATTTTAGCCATTAATGTTCCTCCTTCTGCCCGCGCCGCAAAAGCCACGCGCGGTTGTGCCTTTCAAGTTATGTTCCCACGGTATCCCGTAAGTTTAGAAAACCATTTATAGTAATTATACATCATATATTGTCTTTTTGCAATAGCTCTATATAATTTTTGCTATTGTACTAAAATCGGGAAGCGGTGTTTGTGGAGTTTACACAATATCAAGCCTGAATAACTCAAAAGCATTTGCTCTTGTAAGGCAAGCGGCTTCCTTGGTGCTGATATTCCGCAATTCGCCCAGCCGCTCGGCGGTATGATAAATCAGACCCGAATGGTTGAGTTTCCCACGATGAGGGTGCGGGGCGAGATAGGGACAGTCGGTTTCAATCAATATTCTCTCGGCGGGCAGGATTGAGGCGGTTTCGACTGCTCGTCGAGCGTTCCTGAAGGTCAGCACCCCGGAAAAGGAAATATACCAGCCAAGCCGCACAAGCTCAGCAGCCATCTCCGGACTGCCGCTGAAGCTGTGAAAAACGCCGCGCACATTAGGGAATTTTTTTATTATCTCAAGGCAGTCGCCGTGCGCCTCTCGGTCGTGAACCTGAACAGGAAGATGAAAATCTGCGGCAAGCGACATCTGAGCCTCAAAATAGCGGCGCTGCGCCTCGCGATCATAAGGTTCCCAGTAATAGTCGAGCCCTATCTCGCCGATTGAGACAATTTTTCTCTCGCTCGCCCTCTCAAGCAGGCGCGAGAGAGCGGCCATTTCGCTCTCAAGATCAGCTCCCTCATTTATGTCGCCCGGGTGGATACCAACCGCCGCGTACATCCCGTCATGCCGCGCCGCCTGAGCTATCACCTCACCTGCATTCTCAAGGTCGGTCGACACATTGATTATATACCCGACCGGTCGAGGCATAATCTCCCCGAGAAGCGCCTCGGCACCGCCGGGGTGCTCGGTATCAAAGCGCCGGTCGGTGTAGTGCGCGTGTATATCAAAAAGCTTTTCCATAACTATCCTTTATATTTTTAGTCTGACATCAGCCGGTGCGCTTCATCGAAGTATACCCGAAGCTCCTCAATCGTTATCCCGTCACCGAACATCTTTCCCGCGTAACCCTTAGCCGAGAGCAGATTGTTAGTATGCTCCTCTTAATAAATGTATGGTTCTATCTATTTAACATATCACTGACAAAAACATCTTACCTTGACCCCGAGAATTTTACAAACAAGCCGGACGACAGAAGCCGCCCGGCTTGTTTGCATGATATCAAGGGGGTTATCTCACCCTCTCGCCGAGCGGCGTATCGTCGTCAAGGAAAACCACTCTTATTGTCTCCTCGCCCGAGGCGAGAATCATGCCATTCGACTCAACGCCGCAAATAGTCGCCGGCAAAAGATTTGCCACAACGATAACCTTCCGGCCGATAAGCTCTTCCGGACGATAGAATTTTGCGATTCCCGACACCACCTGCCGCTCCTCATACCCGAGGTCAAGCACTAGGCGGAGCAGCTTTTTGGCTTTCGGAACTGCCTTTGCGTCAATCACTTTTGCGGTGCGAAGCTCGACATCCATAAATCGGTCAAAGGTAATCGGAGCGTAGCCCTCGGGCTTCGGGGCGGACGCCGGCTCGCAGGAAACCGACAAATCTGTCGCCCGAGCTTCCGGCGCCTGAGCCTTCTTGGCTGCTTCTTCCTCGGCGGCCTGTCTTTCTGCCGCGATTATCTCGGCCGCCCTCGCATCGTCAACCCTTGCGAAAAGCACTTTAGAATCTCCGACTACACCGCCCGGCTCAAGTCCGCCAAAAGCGGCAAATTCAGAATAGAGCAGATATCCGGCATTTTTTCTGCCTATCTCGGCCGCGCTGGCGGCCAGCGCATCAAGCTCGCGCTCGGCATTCAGTCCGCGGAGTATCTCCTCGGCCGTTGCCGGAATGAAGGGCATGAGAAGCACGGCAGAGATTCTTATTGTTTCAAGCAGATTGTAGAGTACAGTTCCGAGGCGGGCGTGCTTGCTCTCGTCTTTATAAAGCCCCCACGGAAGTGTTTCGTCGATATATTTATTTGCGCGGTGAAGCATTGTAAATATTGCCTCGGCAGCGTCGGCAATATGGTAGCTATCCATGTTTTCAACAGCCTCGGCATATGCCTTGGCGGCTGCAGTCCTCAACTCATCGTCGAGCGGCTCGGAGCAGACAGGCGGCTGAATCACCTTGTCAAAATACTTCTTCTGCATATCAAGCGTTCGCTTGCAGAGATTGCCGAGTGTATTGACAAGATCCATATTATAGCGCGCGATAACATTCTCGTATGTCACGCTGCCGTCTGTGGCGTAGGGCATCTCAGAGAGAGCGTAGTATCGCACTCCGTCAGCTGAGAAATGTTGCGCCAATCTGTCTGCATATATCACATTTCCCCGCGATTTCGACATCTTATCTGTTCCGAAATTGAACCACGGGTGGCCGAAAACCTTGTCGGGCAGCGGAAGATCAAGCGCCATTAAAAGGATTGTCCAATAGATTGAGTGGAAGCGAACAATATCCTTACCGATTATATGGACATCAGCCGGCCAGAAGCGCTCAAACAGCGCCGGCTGATTCTTCTTTTCCGGGTCATATCCGAGGGCGGTGATATAGTTTGAGAGCGCGTCTATCCAGACATATATTACATGACCCTTGTCAAAACTGACCGGAACTCCCCACTTAAAGGAGGTGCGCGAAACGCAGAGATCCTGAAGTCCGGGCAGGAGGAAATTGTTCATCATCTCGCGCCGCCGAGACTCAGGCTCAATGAATCCGGGGTTTTCTTCTATATGCTTTATCAGCCGGTCGGCGTATTTAGTCAGGCGCAGAAAATAGGCCTCCTCCTTAGCGCGCTGAACCGGGCGACCGCAATCGGGGCATTTGCCGTCCTCAAGCTGCATATCGGTGTAAAAGCTCTCATCGGGGGTGCAGTACCATCCCTCATATTCGCTTTTATAAATATCGCCCTGCTCGTATAGCTTCTTGAATATATTCTGAACCGCTTTGACATGATAGTCGTCTGTTGTGCGGATAAATTTATCATATGTGGTATTCATCATATCCCAGATTCCCCGCAGCTCGCCAACCACCCTGTCGGCATATATCTTTGGCTCAACTCCGGCGGCGGCGGCACAACTCTCAATCTTCTGTCCGTGCTCGTCTGTTCCGGTGCAGAAGAAAACATCATATCCCATAGCCCGCTTGTGCCGAGCGATGGCGTCGGTCATTATAACCTCATAGGTGTTGCCGAAATGCGGCTTCTGTGAGGCGTAGGGTATGGCGGTGGTAATATAAAACTTTTCTTTACTCATGGGTCAAATCTCCTTTTAATCTTCTGCAGTAAATCATATAAGAGGTAATAAAATATGGCGCAAGATGGATTATAAACACTATGCCAAGGGTTGCAATCGAGAGAATCGCCCACCCCGCAAAGCTCAAAACAAATCCGAATATATCAATAATTTTCCCGCGCGATGCCGAGAACGACGCCGCAAGCGCACCCCCGACGCTCATATCTTTGAGCATAGCGAGCCCCGGGAAAAAGAAGAGCCGAGTCGCGAGCAACAGTGTGCCGACCGATATCGCCGCTGCCGTCAGTTTTATTGATGAGCTTATCATCCATAAAGCCTCTCCCGACACTCGAACGATCTCAAGCTCACCCACAACATTATTTATCAGCCAGTCGGCAGAATATGACACGCCGGCGATTATCAGAAGCGGAGCCAGAGTTATCAGAGAGACCAGCCATGTGCGCGGCAGGCGGCGGTAGGCGAGAAGCATATCTGCCGCCGGAACTCTGCCGTCCGAGCACATTCGATGGGCAAGAGGAAATATCCCAAATCCTGCCGGCAGCACGAAAAAGAATATAATCACATAATCTATAACAACCGAAACATCATAAAGGTTATTGTATATCGCCAGATATCTCTCAAAGAGAGGCGCAATCGGAAACCAGAGCGCCTTAGTGATTGTGCCAACGGCGATATACATAAGCATAATAAAAATCACCGCAACAATAAAAGTGAGGCGAACACCGTTTCTACCGATAATATCGCGCGCGCGTGCCTTTATTTCTGCGCGAACGGCGGCCCTGCCGGCTGGCGGTGCGGTATAATACTGTTCCATATAAAAATCTCCATGCCGTCTGTGCGGCTATATCACAGGTTCAGGTCAGTCAAAGTGCGGAATGCCGCGCGATATAATCTTGGCGATTGACATCTTGCCGTCGGCTTCCCTTTCGAGCAGCAGCGCGTCTGCATACTTTCCCGGCTCAAGCGAGCCGACAAGACTGTCAATCCCGAGCGCGCGCGCCGGATTTATCGTAGCCGTGTCTATCGCCTCCTCAAGACTTATCCCGCAAAATTTCATCAGATTAAGCAGCCCGTCGAAAAGGCCGAGCGTGCTGCCTCCGAGCGCCCCGTCTGCCGTGAGGGCTCTGCCCTCCTTCATGGTGACCCGAACACCCGATATCATAAATTCTCCGTCGGGGCAGCCTGCACCCTCCATCGAGTCGCTGACAAGTATCGTCCTGCCGCTCCCAAGACAGCGGTAGGCCAGGCGTATCATCTCGGGCGAGATATGCGCTCCATCGCAAATTAACTCACAAAAAGCTCGGCCGATAAGCGCCGCAGACACAGCTCCACCCGCCCGGTGGTGCATGGGGGGCATGGCATTGAAAAGGTGGGAATAAACGGTTACCCCCCTTTCCTCGGCAGCAACCGCCTCGGCGTAACTCATAGAAGTATGCCCGGCAGCAATCGTTACCCCGAGCGCCCTCGCGGCGGCGATAAACTCCCCGCTCGGGTCAAGCTCGGGCGCGAAGGTCATATGAAAGGGCAGTCCGAATTTCTCAATCAGCTCCTCAAGCTCGGATATGGCGGGCGGCGCTAAGAGAGAGGCCTGATGCACTCCCCTCTTTTCCGGATTGAGGTATCTGCCCTCAAGATGCATCCCGATAAAACTCGCCCCGTGAAGCTCTCGGGCCGCGCCTATCCGGTCGGCTGCTGCAAGCAGCTCATCGAGCGGCGCCGTGGCAAGCGTTGGCACGGCTGTGGTCACGCCGACTTTAAGATACTCCTCTGCCATCACCCGCAGTCCCGCGATGCCGGCTGTGCCAAAATCATAGCCGGCTCTACCGTGCGTGTGTATGTCGACAAGCCCCGGAATAAGATATCTGCCGCGCGCGTCGATTATCCTGTCATACTCGTCCTCCGCAATCTCGGAGCGCGGAAGGATTATCCCGCCGGCAGACGCAAGACACCCCGGCGCAAAGCTTGACGATGCAGTGTCATATATTAAAGCGTTTTCAATCAAAAGGCGCATCGGATTATCCCCCATAATAATATCCATTGTATTATTATAGCAGTTTTTCGCCTGTATTACAATATAAAAAGAGAATTTTGCATCAATATTAAGGCGGGGGGAGCTTTTTTTCAAAAAGCTCCCCCCTTGAGTTCGCGAAATCTATTATTTGCTGCCGCCAATCTCGCTCAAATAGCTTATTCTCATCAAAGGATGAATAATCAGCGACGAGATAACAATGCCTGCACCGCCCTGAATGAGATTGAAAACTATATTCCCGGCAGCTCCTGCGGCGCCGTATAAAAACAGCTCGTATGCGAAATATCCTGCGACCATAACTGCCTCGCCCGAAATAGCACCGAGCGCGTATTTAAGCAGCTCGGTCGAACGGCCGCGCCCTGAAATCAGCGACATAACATAAAACGCAATCGCCGCCATCGCTCCTTTTATTATAAAAGTGGCCGGAGCATAGACAGCGTAGCCGAGAATAAGGTCGGTCAGCGACGAGCCGACGGCCGCCGCGGCCGCCCCCCAGAGCGGCCCGAGAATCCATCCGGCAATCAGCACAAAGCTGTCACCAAGGTGAATAAAGCCGCCGCCCGGCGTTGCATAGGGCGACAGGGTCGCCACGCATATTATTGCAGCAAAAAGGGCGGCGGTCACCATTTTTTTTATATTGTCGGGTCTCATATGTGCTCCTCTCCGGGGTAGCGTGCCCCTTGCGGATATGTCAGTTTATGTCGTCGATATTGTAGGGAGTTGTCTGGTAGACATAATAGTTAAGCCAATTTGAATAAAGCAGGTTTCCATAGCTGCGCCAGCGGACAATCGGTCGCGCTGAGTCATCGTCGCCGGGATAGTAGTTAACCGGAATCTCAATAGGCCGCCCGGCATTCTTATCGCGCAGATATTCGCGCTCAAGCGTGTCTGCGTCGTATTCGGTGTGACCGGTGACGAAAACCTGACGTCCGCGGTCTGTCATTACGAGAAAAACTCCGGCCTCCTCCGAGCTTGCGATAATTTTCAGCTCGGGAATTGCTTCAATATCCTCGCGCAGGACTGTCGTGTGCCTTGAATGCGGAACCCAAAACTCATCGTCAAATCCTCTCACCAGCATCGAGCGGGCATAGTCGAGCTTATGGCTGAAAACTCCGAAAAGCTTTTTGTCAAGAGGATATTTATTGATTCCGTAGTGGTAATAAAGGCCTGCCTGGGCGCCCCAGCATATGTGGAAAGTGCTCGTCACATGGGTCTTGCTCCACTCCATTATCTCGCACAGCTCCTCCCAGTATTCGACCGCCTCAAACTCCATCTGCTCAACCGGCGCGCCGGTGATTATAAGTCCGTCAAACTTGCGGTGCTTCACTTCGTCAAATGTTTTATAGAAGGTTAGCATATGCTCGGGCGAGGTGTGCTTTGCCTTGTGAGTTGCGGTTTGCAGCAGCTCAAGCTCGACCTGAAGCGGCGTGTTGCCGATAAGACGGGCTATCTGTGTCTCTGTTACGATTTTGGTCGGCATAAGATTCAGCATAAGTATATGCAGCGGGCGTATATCCTGTGTTATCGCCCGGGTTTCGGTCATAACAAATATATTTTCCTCCAGCAATATATTTGTCGCCGGAAGCAGGTTTGGAATTTTAATAGGCATAATATCTATCCTTTCAAAGGGGAGTGTACTATTCGGTCGCCCTGTCGAGCGCCGAGGATATGTCGGCAATGATATCGGCCGCGCTCTCGATACCAACACTGAAGCGTATAAAATCGGGTGTTATGCCGCAATCCTCAAGCTGGCTATCGGTGAGCTGCCTGTGCGTTGTGCTGGCGGGGTGGAGGACCGAAGTCCGCGCGTCGGCAACATGAACCACAATTGATGCAAGCCGCAGCGAATCCATGAATTTCATCGCGCACTCGCGCCCGCCCTTGACCCCGAACGAAACAACTCCCGAACCGCCATCCGGCAGGTATTTCACTGCCCGCTCGTATTCACTCGAACCCTCGAGTTTCGGATAGTTCACCCACGAAACTCGATTGTCGCTCAAGAGAAATTTAGCAACCGCGAGCGCGTTCTCAGAGTGACGCGCAACTCTCAGATGAAGTGTTTCAAGCCCAAGGTTGAGTATGAATGCCGAGAGAGGATTCATCGGGTTTCCTATGTCACGCACAAGCTGAACGCGGAGCTTGGTATAATAGGCGTGCTCGCGGCCAAATTTTTTTGTGTATGATATTCCGTGATAGGAGGGGTCGGGCTCGGTGAGCTCGGGGTATCTTCGGTTTTCCCAATCGAATTTTCCACCATCAACAACGCAGCCTCCGATTACCGACGCATGACCGTCCATATATTTTGAGGTCGAATGCACCACTATATCGGCGCCGAATTCAAAGGGGCGGCAGAGAATGGGGGTGGCAAAGGTATTGTCTATTACAAGCGGCATCCCATGCTGGTGCGCAAGTGTGGCATAGCGCTCGATGTCAAGCACCTTTAGCGAGGGGTTTGAGATTGTTTCGCCGAAAACAAGGCGAGTGTTCTTGTCGATAAGTTTCTCTATCTCATCGTCGGTCATATCGGGCGAGACAAAGCGAACTTCGATTCCCAGGCGCTTGAGGGTAACTGCGAAAAGATTAAATGTCCCCCCGTATATTGTGGAAAATGAAATTATGTTCTGCCCGGCCGAGGTGATATTAAGAACCGCAAGCATACTTGCGCTCTGCCCCGACGACAAGAGAACAGCTCCCGACCCGCCCTCAAGGTCGGCAATCTTCTTTTCAACTTCAGCGACTGTGGGATTTGATATTCTCGAGTACATATGCCCCGGTGCCTCAAGGTCAAAAAGCCTGCCGAGGTGCTCGGCGCTGTCGTATTTATATGTCGTGCTCTGGTATATCGGAAGGATTCTCGGCTCGCCATTCCCTGGCGTGTACCCCGATTGCACGCACTTAGTTTCAATATTATACTCTACCATGTTTATCCCCATACCTTTCTGTGGATTCTTTCATACCGACTTCCCCCTCCTGCAAAAGCAGAAGGCTCGTTTCTGAAAAAAACGATTCCTCAAATTTTCTGAAATCAATGTCGCTTTTTATTTTTTCATTATAACATATAATACGAAATATTACAATTATCAATTTTGAATGAAATAGCGCTCCCGCCGCTTGCCCTCTCTGCGAATTTGCACACAACTGTTGACTTTATCGCTCTTTTAATGATATAATATGCACATTGGCAGCTTTTGCAAAAAGCTGCGATGTCGCAACAGGAAAGTAACGCATGGGAGAAATTCACTTGCGACTATGATATAATATGCACATTGGTAGCTTTTGCAAAAAGCTGCGATGTCGCAACGGGTAAGTAACGCATGGGAGAAATTCACTTGCGACTATGGTATTATGAAGAAAATTTTCAGACACGGCTTGCCTTCTCAACGTGCGGATATAGTAACGGCTGTGTCTGAGAGCAAGTCCTAAGGAAGGAAAGTTATGAAAAGATTTATTTTTTTAGCAATTGCACTCTCACTAACCTGCCTGTTCTTTCTTGCGGGATGCCGCTCCACAGGCTCGGGCGACTCCCCCGGAAAAACCGACAATCAAGACACGACCGACACCGAGGAAATTGTTGTTCAGCTTAGCATAATAGAAAACGGCCTTACCGAATATGTGGTTACCCGCCCCGACATCTGCGGCGAGCAGCTAAAGCAAGAGGCCGCAAATCTACGAACACATTTGATTGATACCTACCGAATAGATAAGATGGAGATAAAAACCGACTTTGAGATGCCGGGTGCCGACCCTGCCGACCGCGATAAATACGAGATTCTTGTAGGTCTCACCAACCGCGCCGAATCAATTGAAGCATATGATAAAATCAGATATAACGATTGGTATATCGGAGTCAGCGGTGACAAAATCGTTATCATTGGCGGCAGCGAGGAGATGACATTAGAAGCGCTTGAGTATTTCACCGAAAACTATATTTTGAAAGACAGCAGCTCGCTTATCCTCAGCTCGGATCTGAATGTGACACGAAATGGCGAGTACTTAGTCGATTCGCTGACGCTCGGAAATAGAGAGCTCTCGGACTATGTGATAGTCTACAGTTCATCTAATCTTAGTGCTGCAAGGCAGCTATCGGTAGAGCTCGGAGTTTCCTTCGGCGCCAAAAACTCAATCACAGGTGAGAACAGCGCGCCTTCTGAATATGAAATTATCATCGGCAGTGCAAAGCGCGGCGCCACCGGAAATTATGGGTATGACGACTACAGCATCTGGTCGGAGGGCAATAAAATCTTTGTCGCGGGCGGCTCGGAACATGCCGTCGCCAGCGGTTGCCGCCGCCTTATCAGTCTGCTTGAAAAGGGAGGAGATATTGAGCCCTCGTCGATATCATATGATTCTGTCCTGCCCGAGCGTGACGTTTATATTAACGATATTTCAAAACTTGAGCTGCACTGGTCGCTCTATTGGCAGACCCCCGAATGGATGATTGATTTTGATGAAAAATACGCATCAATGACAGATCCCTACGGACGGCTTATGTCCTGCCTGCATCGCGGCGACGTTATCTACTACCCCGAAAACTCGATCGAGGGCATTATCAGCAGCATAATGATGGGGGGCGACATGATTGAGCTTGACCTTCGCCGCACTAAAGACGGCGTTGTTGTCCTGATGCACGACGAAACCCTCACGCGCACCACCAATGTCACCGAAATGATGGGCAAGGACGGGCTTCCCAATTCAAATAAACTCAAAGACTGGACATACGCACAGATAAAGAAGCTCAATCTTAAAATGAACGGCAAAGTCACCCCCTACAAAGTGCCGACATTCGACGAGGCGCTGCAGGTCTGCTCGGAGCGCATCTTCCTGCGCCTTGATAAGCTTGAGGAGTGGAGCTATCTCGGCGATATCTGGCCGCTGATAGTTAAGCACAAGGCATACACCACAGTTATTTTCACCTGGCATGCCGTGTTCAGAAACAACAGCTACGCGCTTGTAAAAAACTATAAGAACCAAATGAACGCCGCCGTCGGCCGCTCCTCGGTTAGCTTTGTCGGTGTAACCGCCTCGTCGAATGCTCAGTCCACTCTCTCATTAATAAGAACAAATTCGCTTGATTTCTGCGTTCGTCTGACCGATGTTAACTTCGGAACAAAAACCCCCGACGAATATATCTCAGAGTATAAAACCCTGCTCGGCGGGCTTAAGGATAAAGCGCGCGTTTACATAGATGCCCACGGCAGCTCAAGCCGATATGAAAATCCCGACGACTGGAGCCGCCTCTATTCCGCCGGCATTAACATTCTGCTTGTGGATAAAGGCTATAACCTCTGCCGTTATATCGGCGAGACCTTTGCCGCGACGGCAAAATAAAGGCGCGCCCCCGCTTTAGCATGGCTGGGGCAATTTGGGAGAGCGGAGAGGGTTGGCATATTTATGATAAATGCGTTTTTGAAAAAATAGCATGCCTCAGCATAACCGATGTCGCGGCGTTGTGGCCGGGTACTTAATAAAACGTTAAATCGCGGGAACATAACGCCCTTTAATGAAAATTTATTAAATAAAATCTCATTCCGAGGCGTTGACTTTATGCGCCAGATGTGGTAATATATAAATAATAATTTGCAAAGGGGGTGGACAAAATGACAAACTCTGTACTGATAAAATCAAATGCCGTTTTGTCCGCTGTCTGAAACCTTTTTCGCGGGGATAAAAAATCGCCTCTGATTTTGTCAGGGGCGATTTTTCGTATCCAAAATTATTGAAAGAGGTAGAGAAATGAAAGATTTGAAATTTATCCAGTTGCAAAAGGACAATGAGGAGCATTACAAACTCTTTGAGAGTCTGATGATTCCCTATAACAAGGAGCTTGACGCACACAGAAACAGAGTAACCCCGGAGGATTTTATATTAAAGATAACACGGGGAATGCTGAGGATGCAGGGGCCGCATGACCGACACCTTGAGCTGTGTTATGAAAATGATGAGCTGGTCGGATTTCTGTATGGCAAGGTTGACCACGAAAATCACAAAGGCTTTATCAAACCGGGTTACGGCTATATTATGGAGTTCTATGTTTTGCCGGAATGCAGGCGCAAAGGCTTTGGACACGCGATGTTTAATCGTCTTTATGGGCATTTCGCCTCTCACGGAACAAAGACCATGTACCTCACCGCCGACCCCGTAACCGGCAAACCCTTCTGGGAGGTGATGGGCTTTGCCGATACAGGCATCCTGTCACCCGAGAACGGGATGCCGATATATGAAAAAGACATTTCACCATCCTACAGAGCGGAGCTGCTTAACGAACAGCATATCGCTTTTATTTCAGATTTGATGAACAGCCAACACATTCTGACAGCCCTCCATGCCGGACACACAGAACCAGACGAGTGGAAAGAGTTTTTCAAAACTGCCCAAAGTGACCAAGATGAAATTAATTTTATCGTTTTTCGGGGTTCTGACACTTGCGCGTGGCTTAAAATAAACGGTCTTGAGAATCCGGAAAAATCATGGATTAGTATGCTTGTAGTGGACGAGCGGCACAGACGCCGTGGCGCGGGGAAGTTCGCACTTGAGTACGCCGAGGATTTTATTCGCTCAAAGGGTAAAAATAAGGTTTGCGTCAATACCACCGCCGATAATATTCCGGCTCGGAATTTATACAGCGGCCGCGGCTACCGCAATGTCATACAAAAAGCAGGCACATGCCCCGACGGCACCGCGCAAATAATGTGCGTTTTTGAGAAAAGCCTAATTCTTTAATCAGCATATAAAAAAGCGGCGCCCGGGTTACCGAGCGCCGCTTTCTGATTGATGTTACAACTTTATCTCATAT
>JBNRMS010000077.1:0-24922 GCA_050309735.1 Eubacteriales bacterium | reverse complement strand
CTATGCTTCTGATTTTTGGCGACTCTTCAATCCTGCTCGGCTTTTCGTTCGGCGCAAGCTCGCTTGCCCTCTTTGCAAAGGCGGGCGGCGGCATATTTACAAAGACCGCCGATGTCTCGGCCGACCTGACCGGAAAGGTTGAGCTTGGAATTCCCGAGGACGACCCGCGCAACCCCGCCGTTATCGCCGACAATGTGGGCGACAATGTGGGCGATGTTGCCGGAATGGGCGCCGACCTTTTTGACTCGAATGTCGCGGCTATGTCTGCCGCGCTTGTCATAGCCGAAGCACTCGGTAAAACAGTTAATACCGCTATGGTTTTTTGCTACGCGGCGCTCGGCCTTATCGCCTCGATTATTGGCATTGCCACGGCGCGCATCTCAAAGCGGGGAAGCCCCACTCGCGCGCTTAATTCCTCGTCTTATGTCACCACCGCTATATTTGTGGTGCTGACCGCCGGGGCAACGGCTCTTTTCAAAGACTTTGAATGGCGCATTTGGGGGGCGGCCACTATCGGTCTTATAGTCGGCGTTGTTATAGGAATTACAACTAACTATTTTACAGACGATAATAAGCCGATAGTCAAGCGAGTTGCCCGCGCTTCAAATTCGGGCTCGGCCTTCACCATCCTCTCGGGCGTTTCATATGGATTTATCTCGGCACTCCCGGCTATGATTGGTATTGCCGTTTCGGCTCTTGCCGCCTATAAAATCTGCGAGCCTCTTGGAGAGGGCTATGCAATGTTCGGCATTGCGATGGCTGCGGTCGGCATGCTCTCGATTGTCGGCATGATAATCAGCAACGATGCTTACGGCCCAATTGTTGATAATGCCCGCGGCCTTGCCGAAATGGGCGGCCTTGGCGAGGAGACAATTCGCGTTGCCGACGAGCTTGACAGCGCCGGAAACACAGTTAAGGCTGTTACAAAGGGCTTTGCTATCGGCGCCGCGGGACTGACTGTGATTTCGCTGCTCGGTGCTTATATGTCTGAGGTTAATGAGGCTCTCTTGAAAGCGGGAAGGGAGCTTATCACCGGATTTGACATAATGGATCCCACGGTTTTCTTTGGTGTTTTGGTCGGCGCGGCGATTCCCGCCGTTTTCTCGGCAATGCTGATTCTCGGTGTCGACCGTAACGCCGAGCGCATGGTCACTGAAATCCGGAGGCAGTTTCACAGCATAGTCGGCCTTAAAGAAGGCAAGAAGGGTGTCAAGCCCGATTATGATAAGTGCATAGACATCGCAACTCATGGCGCTCTGCGCGAGTTGGTTCCGGCGGGACTTATGTCTATTGGGGCGACAGTCCTTGTCGGATTTATCGGGGGCGTGAGCGCTATCGGCGGCTTCTTGCTCGGCAATATTGTAACCGGGCTTCTGCTTGCCCTGTTTATGTCAAACTCGGGCGGACTTTGGGATAATGCTAAAAAATATGTCGAGGCGGGCAACGAAGGCGGCAAGGGTTCGGAGGCTCATAAGGCCGCAGTCGTCGGCGACACGGTAGGTGACCCCTTTAAGGATACCGCCGGCCCTTCAATTAATACACAAATCACTGTCGTCTCGCTTGTGGCGTCGCTGCTGTCGGCTCTCTTTGTTGCATTTTCGCTGTTTGGATGATAAGCAAGGGGCTTTGGGGAGTTTTTTTCCAGGGCCCCTGTCAAGAATTTTTGAATCTTGTGGTTTTATTTAAATTTGAGGTATGCCGCGCGGAATATCTGGGGGGCGGCAAGCTTAGCGGGTATTCTGCGATTGAACCGTGAGGGAATCTCTTTTGAAGTTTTCTCACGGCTCTTTCTTGCTTGATTTCGGATGTGTTTTGTGTTATATAATATAATGTAAACGTTGGCAGGTTTCCGAGAAACTTGCGGGCTATGGTTCAAGGCACACATTGGCAAGTTTCTCCGAAAGCTGCGATGACGCAACGGTGCGCCAAGGCATGGGGAAATTTGCTTGCGGCTATGTTTATAAGTTTTAGAAAATCAAAGGAGGATTGCGCGATGAAATTTGATGTTAATATTCCGGTGAGGGTCTTCTCGGGGAGGGGATGTGTTAAGGAAAACGCGGACAGGTTTGCTATGGGCAGGCGTGCTTTTATTGTCTCAGGCTCACGCGGGGCGAAGGCCAGCGGCGCGCTCGATGATGTTCTCTCTTTGCTCAAGGACGCGGGAATTGAGTATATGCTATATGACAAATCAACCGAGAATCCACCGGCTCTGATATGCTGGGAGGGCGGACAGGCGGCCGCAGATTTCGGAGCTGATTATGTTATCGGAATTGGGGGCGGTTCGTCGCTTGATGCTGCAAAGGCGGTGGCGGCATATGCTGCTAACAGGGCGATTACCACGCTTGACATTTATGAGCCGGCCAAGCGCGAGAAGCCCTCGCTTCCCCTTATCCTCATTCCGACAACTGCGGGAACCGGCAGCGAGGTAAACGCATATTCGGTACTCACGCTGCCCGGCGGGAAAAATAAAAAAACCTTCACCTCCGAAGACTCATGGGCGAAATACGCCTTTCTTGACCCCGCCTATACAATGTCAATGCCGCGCTCCGGTGTGATAAGCTGCGCGCTCGACGCCTTTTCTCATGCGATAGAGGCCTACCTGTCTCCGAAATCAACCGATTTCTCAGCGCCCCTTGCCCTTTTCGCCATGAAAAGAATCTGGGAAGTTCTCACCGAATATCCCGATGACTTCACATATGAAATGAGGGAAGCGCTGCTCTATGCCTCGGCGGCCGCCGGGATTGCCATCAGCATAACCGGCACGGGCTTCCCGCACCCGCTCGGATATTCACTCACCCTTTTAGACCGAATCCCGCACGGGGCGGCCTGTGCAGTCTTTGAGGGCGATTTTATCGAATACAATGAACGCACCGATGTCGGTCGCGCCAAGCTTGAAGAGATATGCAGCGCGCTCGGAACAACATCCACGATTATGAAGGAATATCTGCCCGCTCTGTCGGGCGTTGACATAAAGATGACCGAGGCTGAGATCGCCGAGCATATCGACCTTATCAAAGGCGCAAGGAACTACTCAAACAGCCCCTATGTCATAAACGAATCCGAGATGTACGAAATATACAGAAAGCATTTCGCGCAAGACAAAATCGACTAATAGAGAAGGGAGCTATCGAATATGCTTGAAAAACTAAAAAAACAGGTTTACGATGCGAATATGCTGCTGGTCAAGTACAATCTTGTGATTTTTACTTGGGGAAACGTAAGCGGAATCGACCGCGAGCGCGGACTTGTCGTCATCAAGCCGTCGGGCGTTGATTACGATATCCTCTCGCCATCCGATATGGTTGTTCTCGACCTTGAGGGCAGGATTGTAGAGGGGAGCTTGAAGCCCTCATCTGACACACCAACTCATATAGAGCTGTATCGCGCCTTCCCGAAAATCGGCGGGATAACACACACCCACTCGACATACGCGACTTCATACGCTCAGGCCGGCCGGGGCATAGTCGCCCTCGGAACTACTCACGCCGATTATTTTGACGGAACCATCAGCGCAACGCGCAGAATGACGCCCGACGAAATTTCGGGCGATTATGAGAGAAACACCGGGGCGCTGATTGCCGAAACCTTCGCCCGAGCCGATTACGAGCGGGTTCGCGGGGTGTTAGTTCACTCGCATGGCCCCTTTACATGGGGGCGCGACGCCATTGAATCGGTCGAATGCTCGGCGGTGCTTGAGGAGGTTGCTCATATGGCGTATAATACCGAGATGCTCGCAGCCGCAGCCACCTCGGTCGAGTGCGCCGCGCCTATGCAGAGCGAGCTGCTGCGCCGGCATTACGACAGAAAGCATGGCCCCGCGGCGACATACGGACAGAAGAATTGATTCGCGCAACAAAACAAATGCGCCGAAAACACAAAACTCACCCAACAAAAAAACGCGCGCCGCACATTTGTGCGGCGCAGCTGCTTTTAGAGATTCAAATATATTGCCACTTACCTCTTTTCCCGGGCGGCCTTTATCATGTTGTTTTTGAGATTCCAAAGTTTATTCGAGAGGTCGACGTAGTAATTATGGGGATTGGTGAAACGGCGGACTTCTTCCCAAACACCGTTCAGTTGCCTCTCGCAGAAGGCTCTGACATCGGCAAGGACGGGTGGGGTGTAGACCTGTTTTCCACCCCGGAAAACAGGAACGAGCAATTCCTCGGCGGTGAAGTTTGTCATAATTTTGCGCTTCCAGGTGTATTCGGGGTCGAAGATTTCAAGAGGTTTGCTGTCGTCAATCTTTTCGTCCCATACGCAGATAAGGTCGGCCTCGGCCTTGCCGCTCTCGCGGTCGCGCAGGCGGTAGACCTTCTTAAAATGCGGGGTGGTAATCTTCCCGGCGTTTTCGCTGATTTTAATTTTCGGATGAATCTTTCCGCTCTCGTCCTCGGCGGCACAGAGCTTGTAAACGGCACCGAAAACCGGATCGCTCATAGAGGTAATCAGTCTCTCACCTATTCCGAATCCGTCTATCTCGGCGCCCTGACGGATAAGCTCGCGGATAATGTATTCATCAAGCGAGTTTGATGCGATAATGCGGCACTGCGGGAAGCCCGCCTCGATAAGACGCTCGCGCACCTTCCGTGTCAGGTATGTTATATCGCCCGAGTCGATGCGAACGGCGCAATTCTTGATTCCACGCGGCTCAAGAACCTCGCGGAAGGCCTTTATAGCATTTGGAAGGCCCGATTCGAGCACATTGTATGTGTCAATCAAAAGCACTGCGCTATGGGGATATATCTCGCAGTATGTTTTAAAGGCGGTATATTCATCGTCAAACATCTGAACCCAGGAGTGAGCCATCGTTCCAGTGGCGGGAACACCGTAGCGCTCGTCGGTGATAGTGCAGGCAGTGGCGGCACAACCCCCGATATAGGCGGCGCGCGCGCCGAGAATGGCGGCGGCCGACCCTTGGGCGCGGCGCGATCCGAATTCGCTTATCGGTCTGCCCCGGGCGGCGCGAGCCATCCGCGAGGCCTTAGTGGCGATGAGCGACTGATGATTCAGCTCCATAAGTATATAGGTTTCTATAAATTGAGCCTGAATGGCCGGGGCGCGCACTGTTATGAGCGGCTCGCCCGGAAAGACTACCGTTCCCTCGGGAACCGCCCAGAGGTCGCCGGTGAATTTGAAATTGCGGAGATAGTCAAGAAAACCCTCTGAGAAAATGCCCTTTGAGCGAAGGAAGGAAATGTTTTCCTCATCAAAATAGAGATTATTGATATAATCGATTATCTGCTCAAGCCCCGCGGCGATAGAATAGCCTCCTTTGTCGGGATTGTTGCGGTAGTAGGCATCGAAATAAACGATTTTATCTCTGAGCCCCGACTCGAAATAACCGTTTCCCATCGTTAGCTCGTAGAAATCGCAGAGCATGGTCAAATTCCCTGTCAAATCCTTCAATGTGAATCACTCCTTTTCGGGCGGCTGCTTTTTAGGCAAACTGCCCATGATTTTATGCAATATTGTTAATTAGATACGTATAGTCGCAGTTTCCCGGAAATCTGCCAATGTGCATATTATACCACATCATACCCCTCTTTGCAATTAATTATTAACATTTTTCAAATTAATTGAAATATCTCGGGACTTGTGATAAAATGTTTTGAATACAAGGTTAAAATCGGTTGTCAAAGGGGCAAAACACAGTCTTGTAATTAAATTGAGGCTTCTTTATAATTAAGATAGCAGAATTTCGACCGCTGATTTGTGTCGGATAAAAAACTATACTAAAACGGAGGTTTTATGTTAAATTATTCGGGATACTCCTCGGCAAAGGAGAGGTATTTGCGTCTTGGCGTTGACGCCGAGACCGCAATCAAAACACTTATGAACACTCCGATTTCAATGCACTGCTGGCAGGGTGATGACGTTCGCGGCTTTGAGGGCGTGTCGACGCTTGACGGCGGCATACAGGTGACGGGCAACTACCCGGGCAGGGCGCGAACCCCCGATGAACTGATGGCCGATATTGATTTCGCGCTTCTGCACATCCCCGGTCGGCATCGCATAAATCTCCATGCCTCATATGCTGTTTTTGAGGACGGAGATTTTGTAGACCGCGACAAGCTGACCCCTCGCCACTTCAAAAAATGGGTTGATTTCGCAAAGGCACGCCAACTTGGAATCGACTTTAACCCTACCTGCTTCTCGCACCCGCGGGCAAACGGGCTAACCCTCTCAAGCCCGGACGAGGATACACGGCGCTTTTGGATAGACCACTGCATTGCCTGCCTGCGCATATCCGAATATTTCGCCCGCGAGCTTGGAACTCCCACTCTTATGAACATCTGGATTCCCGACGGGCTCAAGGATATTCCGGCCGACCGGCTGTCGCCCCGCAAGCGCTTTGCCGATTCACTTGATAAAATTCTTGCCGCCGGATATGACAAGGAGCTTGTTAATATCTCGCTTGAATCAAAGGTTTTCGGCATAGGTCTTGAGTCGTACACCGTCGGGTCGAGCGAATTTTGTGTGAACTACGCGGCGTCGCGCGGGGTACTCTCGCTGATGGACAGCGGACACTATCATCCCACCGAGTCTGTCGCTGATAAAATCCCCTCAATGCTGCTCTTTTCGGATAAAATTGCGCTGCACGTTACCCGGGCGGTGCGCTGGGACAGCGACCATGTTGTGCGGTTTGACGATGAAACTCGTGAAATTGCCAATGAAATAGTCAGATGCGGTGCGCTCGGGCGGGTCTTTCTTGCGCTTGACTATTTTGATGCCAGCATAAACCGGGTTGCCGCATGGATAATTGGTATGAGAAATATGCAGAAAGCTCTGCTCGCGGCTCTTCTCACACCGCATAAGAAGCTTGCCGAGCTTCAGGACTGCGGCCGAATGACAGAGCTTTTTATTATACAAGAGGAACTCAAAACCCTGCCTTTTGGCGAAATCTGGGATGAATTCTGCCGCCGGGCCGGCGTTGCTGCCGACGGGGACTGGTACTGTGACCTTGCTGCGTATGAAAAAGAAACTCTTGCGACGAGGAAATAATTTGAGGATATTAAGTAAGGAGATTATAAAGTATGCTTTACAAAAAAAATTCGGCGGAGTCTTTGTCGGTCGAGCTGTTTAAAAATCCGACAAGTGAATACCGCGGCACCCCCTTCTGGGCATGGAACTGCAAGCTTGAGCGCGACGAGCTGCTCCGCCAGATTGAAATCTTCAAAGAAATGGGATTTGGCGGCTTCCATATGCATGTTCGTTCGGGAATGGCAACTCCCTATCTTGGCGAGGAGTTTATGGACCTTGTCGCCTGTTGCGTTGACAAAGCAAAGAAGGAAGAGATGCTCGCCTGGCTCTACGACGAGGACAGGTGGCCGTCGGGTTTTGCGGGCGGATTTGTCACAAAAGATCCCGAACATCGCATAAAATACCTCCTGTTTACCCCAACCCCCTACGAAGCGCAGGGCGCCGCCGCAAGAGGAGGAAAGGTTCGGGTAACCGCGGTGCGAAACGGGCAGGGAAAGCATATCGCCACATATGATATCGTGCTCGACGGCTCGGGTTGCCTTAAAAAATACCGCAAAATTGAGGATGATGAAACGCCCGAGGGTCAGCTGTGGTATGCCTATCTTGAAACCTCGCAATGCACCCCGAGATACAATGGCTACACCTATGCCAACACGCTGCGAAAAAAGACAATCGACCGCTTTATTGAGGTTACATACGATGCCTTCAAAAACAAGGTCGGGCATGAATTCGGGAAAACCATTCCGGCCATTTTTACAGACGAGCCCCAGTTTATCCACAAGCAGACCCTGAGATTTGCCGACGTTGCGCAGGATGTCGCGCTCCCCTGGACAGACGATTTGCATGAATCTTTCGCACAGGCCTACGGGGAGGACCTGATAGCGGCCGTTCCCGAGCTTTTCTGGGAGCTTCCCGACGGGCAGGTGTCGCTTGTGAGATATCATTATCACGACCATGTCTGCGAGCGCTTCACCGAGGCCTTTGCCGACAATGTCGGCGCATGGTGCGAGCGAAATAACATTATGCTCACCGGCCACCTTATGCGCGAACCCACACTCCTCTCGCAGACAGGCGCGGTCAGCGAGGCAATGCGCTCATATCGCTCCTTCCAGCTCCCCGGAATAGATATGCTTGCAAACAAGCATGAATACACCACCGCAAAACAGGCTCAGTCTGCCGCTCGGCAGTATGGACGCGAGGGGGTGATGAGCGAGCTTTACGGAGTTACAAGCTGGGATTTTGATTTCCGCGGCCATAAGCTTCATGGTGACTGGCAGGCGGCGCTCGGGGTCACCGTACGCGTTCCTCATCTATCATGGGTTTCGATGGAGGGCGAGGCAAAGCGCGATTATCCCGCTTCAATCAGCTATCAGTCGTCATGGTATAAGCACTATTCATATATTGAAGATCACTTCGCGCGCCTGAATTCTGCGCTGACTCGTGGCACGCCCTGCGTGAAGGTTGGTGTTATCCACCCGATTGAGAGCTATTGGCTGCACTGGGGGCCTTCCGAGCAAACAGCGCTCATACGCGACCAGCTCGATTCAAATTTCCAGTCGCTGACCGAGTGGCTGCTCTTCGGCTCGATTGATTTTGACTATATCTCCGAGGCGCTCCTGCCCTCGCAGAACGAGGCGGGAGGAAATCCTCTTACTGTCGGCCAGATGAAATACGACGCTATAATAGTTCCCGAGTGCGAAACACTGCGATCGAGCACGGTCGAGCGCCTTGCTTCTTTCCTTGCCGAGGGCGGGCGGCTTATTTTCATGGGCAGTGCCCCGAAATATATAGATGCCGACAAAACAAAGGTGGCCGCTGCTCTCTCGCTTTACAACGACCCGGCCTCGCACCGCGTCTCTTTTTCGCGCGGCGCAATTCTTGCGGCGCTCGAACCCTACCGCATGGTCGATATACGTAATTCAAACGGCAGCATGACCGACAACCTCGTCCATCAGCTCCGATATGACGGGCGGGATATGTGGCTCTTTATCTGTCCGGGTAAAGACCCGATAAATCCCGACATCTCGCGGCGGCAGGGAATAAAGATAACGATCGGCGGCAGATACAATGCAACTCTTTATGATACTCTGAGCGGAGAGATATCACCGCAGGCCTGCTCTCACACAAAGGGGAGCACTGTTATAAATGTCACTCTGAATCAGCACGACAGTCTGCTCTATCTGCTCACTCCTGCCGAGGCGGGCGAAGGTGCGGCACTCGCAAAGCCCTCAAGGGGAAAACCCGAGGTTTGTGCGCTTGATGTTCCGGCGGCTATCCCCTTCACGCTTGACGAGCCGAATGTACTTTTGCTTGACATGGCCGAATATTCCTTTGATGATGCTGAGTTTGTGGGTCCTGAGGAGATACTGCGAATCGACACCGCCTGCCGCAAAAAATTGGGATGGACACCCTGGAGCGGCGGGGCCGACCAGCCCTGGTATCTGCCGGTTGAGACCCCGCAGCATAAAATAAAGCTAAGGTTTACTATTGAAAGCGAAATTGCATATAAGAATGCTCAGCTTGCACTTGAAACTCCCGAGGTTGCAAAGATCAGCTTCAACAACAAGCCCGTTGACAACACCCCGACCGGATGGTTTATCGACAAAGCAATAAAAACTGTTGAATTACCGGCGATAAAACGGGGAAAGAATACACTTGAGATTGAATATCCCTTTGGCAAGCGCACGGCGGTTGAGTGGTGCTTTATACTCGGTTCCTTTGGCGTTGAGGTTCGCGGCCGCTGCGCTAAGATTGTGGAGCTGGCAGATAAGCTTGCATTTGAGAGCGTTACAACTCAGACGCTGCCCTTCTACAGCGGTGCGGTGACCTATCACCTTGAGGCCGAAACCACCGGCGGCGAGCTTGAGCTGACGGTTCCGCAGTATCGCGGCGCACTCATCACCGCATCTCTTGACGGCGAGCCGGCCGGAATTATCGCCTTCTCGCCCTATCGGCTGAATTTCGGCAGAATTCCCGCAGGGCGGCATAAAATCGACCTAAAACTCTACCTCCCGCGTACAAATTCCTGCGGACATATCCATTGTGCCGACGATCTTATATCCTATCCCGGCCCCGGAGCATGGCGCACGAGCGGCGACGCTTGGTGCTACGAATACCGCCTCAAGCGAGAGGGTATAACCGCCTCACCGTGGCTTAACGAAATTAAGTATCCCGAAGAATAATCGCAGGGAGTAACGGGTGAGACTTCACAGGGGGAAACTTCATAAATGAAGTTTCCCCCGAAACACTTTCAAAAAAATAATGAGCAAAGTACGCCCGGCCGCACCCCGAGAGAGGAAAGAAAGGCCCAAGCGGGGTGTTGTATTTCCTTCAAGATCCGAGAGGGGAACTTTTAGGACTGTTTTTACGTCTTAATAAAGAGCGCGCCGAGGCGTACTTTTTTATCCCAGAGATCAAAAAATTACAGATAATTAATAAAACGGTTTGTTTAACAGACCCTTGAATAAAAACACGGAGTGCAATATGTCAGCTTATCCCGCAGAAGAAAAAAAGGCAAGGCTTAGAAAAAAACGAATAATTACCGTTACCGCATCGGTGGTGGGGTATTTTGCTCTTTTGGCTGCCTTTGCCCTCATATATCGGCGCGAGATTTCGGAGCACCTGTCCGACCCGACTAAATTCCGCGAGTGGATTTCGTCGTTTGGCTTTGCCGGGAGGCTTTTCTATGTTTTGCTTGTAGGCCTTCAGGTGGCGCTTGCCGTTATTCACGACGGGCCGATTATGATTGCCGGAGGCTATGCCTTCGGAACACTTGAAGGGGTGGCGCTCTTTATGGCGGGGGTTGAGCTTGGGTCGGTTGCTGCCTTCGTGCTGGCGCGCCGCTTTGGTAAGATGATAATAGGACTCTTTTACCCCGAGGAAAAATACGAAAAAATTTTGTCTGAAATCAAAGGCAGAAACCTCTATATTCTTACCTCGCTTCTCTACCTGATTCCCGGCACACCAAAGGATATGCTCACCTATTGCTTCGGAACGACTAAAATCCGGATGCTCTATTTTCTTCTTATAGTCGGGATAGCGCGGCTGCCCGCCGTTCTTCTGACAGTTATGGTAGCGCAGAATATTATCAGCAGCAATCTTCTCAAACTGCTCTCGGTTGCCTCACTGCTCGCCCTTTTGTATTTTATCGGATTTTTAGTCCGAAAACATATAAAAAAACGCAAAAAAGAATAAAGCCCGGCTTGTCGCGAAATATCGGCAGGCCGGATTTTATTCTTTTGATTTCACCTGTTTTTTTGCTCTCGCGCGACCGCCGAATGATATGAGCCTTTTGCCGGCGGCCGCCCCGTCATGCTCCGATTTTTAGCCGGGGCAAATGCTCCGAAGTGTCTTGGCGGCTCGGGGAAACTTCTTTTAAGAAGTTTCGCTCAACGTCGTGCTCGGTTACCTTTTAATTGTCGAGTTTTATCAAATCGGCATAGCTCTCGCGCCTGATTGCCACATAGTCTTTCGCGTCGCGAATCATGACGACGGGGGGGCGGGGAACACGGTTATAGTTTGAGGACATAGAGTAGTTATAAGCCCCGGTGTTGAGGACGGCGAGGATATCACCCGGGGTGGTGTCTTGCAGCTTTATGTCGGGAGTGATAATATCGCCGCTCTCGCAGCAGCGCCCGGCAACAGTGCAGCGGAAGGTGTGGGGACGGTCGGCCTTATTCGCGATAAGAGCCGAGTACTGCGCCTGATACAGGGCATAACGCGGATTGTCGGTCATCCCGCCGTCAACCGAGACATAGCTTTTGTATCCCGGAATCGTTTTGACGGCGCCGACGGTGTATAGAGTTATCCCCGCGTCTGCCACAATGCTCCTGCCCGGCTCGGTTATAATAACCGGGATCCTCAGTCCATGCTGTCCGCAATAGCTGTAGAGCAGCTCGCGGAAGGAGGAAAAAATTCGGCCGTAGTCGGTGTGCGGTGCGTCATCGGTGTAGCGTATACCAAAGCCGCCTCCTATGTTAAGCAGCTCCGTGACAAATCCGAGGCGCGAATTTATTTTTCTCACAAAATCAAGCACGCTGCCAAGAGCCGCGACAAAGGGCTCGGGCTGTGTTATTTGCGAGCCGATGTGATAATGAAAGCCGAGCAGATTAATACCGTCAAGCTTCTGCGCGTGTTCAACCGCGAGGGCGGCCTGCCCGTTTTCTATTGGAATCCCGAATTTTGAGTCTATCTTTCCGGTGCTGATTTTCTCGTGCGTGTGCGGGTCGATTCCGGGGGTCACACGCAGAAGCACATTCTGCCGCATTCCCGCCTCGGCGGCAATGCGGCTTATATTGTCAAGCTCGGTGATATTATCGGCGACAAAGAGGCCGATTTTGCTGTCTATTGCATATTTTATTTCGGGGAGCGGCTTGTTGTTGCCGTGAAAAATTATGTCAGACGGAGGAAATCCAGACTCAAGCGCGGTGTAAAGTTCGCCGCCCGAGGCAACGTCGGCACACATCCCCTCCTCCCGCATAATCCGGTATATCTGCCGGCAGGAGAAGGCCTTGCTCGCATAGGCAGTGCGGCTGGAAGACCCGAATGCCTCCTCGGATATTCCCCTGATAAAGCGACAATTCTCGCGAATCCGCCGCTCGTTCATTAAGAAAAGCGGAGTTAAATATTTTTCGGCAAGCGCGACTGTGTCAAGCCCGGCAAAATACAAATGGCCGTTTTCGCCGACCGAGAGGTCTGGGGTTACGTCGGGTATATCGCTGCATAAAACCTGAATTTTCATTAATTTAAGCATTCCTTTCTTTGGGTTGGGCGCCTGTTTCCCGGGCGCCTCTCTTTTGCGGAAAAGCAAAAAAACTCGTCATCTCGGCCAATCTTTTTCATCAGATTAAGTTCCCATATATTATTATATGGAATAATGTGTACATTGGCAGCTTGTAGAGGAAGCTGCGATGTCGCAACGGCGGGGTTGAGCGCGGGAGAAATTCACTTGCGCCAATGGAATAATATACACTCCGGCAGGTTTCTCTGAAACCTGCGATGTCGCAACGGCGGGGTTGAGCGCGGGAGAAATTCACTTGCGACTATGGTATATTAACACATTAAAGGCCGAGTGTCAATAGAGAAAAAGGTCGATAATCAGTGACAGACTATCTTCCGACGCCATAAAATATAGTGTGGAAGTATAGCTCGTGCGCTCTTTGCGAGGGTTCCAAAGAGGCCGAGCAGGGCTTGTTTTGAGCCGCTTCTTATTGATATGTAAAGGAATAAGATAATTATGTACGATAATATAAAACTTGCCTTACTCGGAGGCGATCTCAGACAATTGTCGGTTGCCCGACGGCTCTCGAGCCTGGGGTTTGAAACGGCGGTGTGGGGCCTTGGGAGCGGAGAGCAGGCACACGAACAGGATATAGGAGATGCGGTGCGCTGCGCCGATTGGCTTGATGCCGTCAAGGGCAGCCGCGCGGTAATTCTCCCCCTTCCGGCCTCGGCAGACGGAGTGCGGGTAAACTGCCCGCTTGACGCCGAAGCTCAATCGCAGCTCAAAATGATGAGGCTGCTCGAGGAGATAAAGCCCGAGATGCTGATAATCGGCGGCCGCTTTACTCCGGCCTTCAAAAGCTCTGCCGAAACGCGCAGCATACGGGTAATAGATTATTTTGAGTCCGAGGAGCTTCAAATAAAAAATGCGGTGCCGACTGCCGAGGGTGCAATCGCCATCGCGATGAACGAACTTCCGGTAACAATTCAAGGATTGCGGGCGGCTGTGATAGGCTACGGGCGCGTGGGGCGGACGCTTGCCGACAAGCTGCTCGCGCTCGGTGCAAGAGTGACTATCGCTGCGCGGAAATCGACCGACCTCGCCTGGGCGCATACTAAGACCTTTGACACTCTGAAAATCGAAGTGCGCAACGGCAAGAGCAGCCTCTCCGCGCTCAGCTCGGGTTATGACGTGATATTCAACACTGTTCCCTACTGGCTTTTTGACGGAAACATTCTCTCGCGGCTCTGCGAGAAGACGCTGATAATAGACATCGCATCTGCCCCCGGCGGAGTTGATTCGCGAGCCGCCGGCGAATGCGGTATCAAGGTGATCTGGGCGCTCTCGCTGCCCGGCAAATGCTCTCCCTTTACTGCGGGCGAGATAATCTGCGATTCGATTATCGACATTTTAGCAGAGGAGGGTGTGATTCAATGATAGGATATGCAATGTGCGGCTCGTTCTGCACTGTCGACGCTTCGCTTGACCAGATGAGAAAACTCCGCGCCCGGGGCGAGGAGATCATCCCGATTATGAGCGGTACGCTGTACAACACCGACACCCGATTCGGAGACTGCCGCGAGCTGCGCAAAACTGTCACCGAAATATGCGGGCGAGATATCATACATACCATTGTAGGAGCCGAACCTCTCGGCCCCGTGGTTTCGCTTGATGCGATGGTTATCTGCCCCTGCACAGGCAACACTCTTGCAAAGCTTGCCGCCGGTATAACCGACACTGCCGTCACAATGGCGGCAAAGGCACATCTGCGCGGCAATAAAACTCTTGTGATTGCGCTTGCCTCAAACGACGCTCTCTCGGCAAATCTTAAAAACATTGCCACACTGCTATCGCGCAAACATGTCTTCTTCGTTCCTCTCGCGCAGGACGATCCGCAAAAAAAGCCCAATTCGCTTGTCGCTGACTACTCGCTCCTGCTCCCAACACTTGAGAGTGCCATGGCGGGAGTTCAGTACCAAAAGGTGTTTATATAAAGCACCGGACGGCAAAAGGGCGGTTCTCTCATGCCGCCCTTTTGGTGAGTTATGCCCGCCGCCCGCTTTATGGTTTGTGCGGAGATAACACCGCCCCGTCAGAAGACTCGGGGATGTCCTTAAATATTTCGGAAAAAAGAGCTGCTGCGTAACAGATTACAAAAATTATTTATAATACACGAACACTCGCTTCTCGGGCGCTCGTATGAGGGTGGCGCTCTCAAGGCCCATTAGCTCTTTTGGAGAGGGGGAGAGGTGCGAGAGGATAGTGTCGTCGGCAAAGATTATGTTCTGGAGTGTTGCGGGGAGAAAATTGCAGGAGAAGGGGGTTTTGCTTATCGGCCCGTGCGAGCCGAAAACTATGTTTTTGCTCTTTTCCAGCGCGTGTGCGGCGTCGGCGGCGATAGCGCTCTCGGAATATGAGGCGCCGGCATATGTGAAAAGCTCGCCGCCGCAATCGAGCGAGAGGGTTATAACCGGATGTGTTGAGCGTTTTATATATGCGGTCCTGACAAGAAGGTGAGAGGAGCCAAAGATAGTCAGCTCGCCGCCCCGCTCGTATATAACGGTTGGGCAGTTATGCTTTTTGGCAACGGCTATTATGCTCTGCATAATGCCAAATTCACGCTCGTCGGCCGGCTCGGGAAGCCATAGCTGCCTTATCAGCTCAACTCCGAGCAGCTTGTCGGTTGAGGATATATGCTTCTGGTGGTAGTGCGTCAGAAGGTAGACTTCAAATTCGGTTACATTCTCATCGTCTGCCGCCGCAATTGCGCGGCGGATTCCCGATTTGCTCCCGTCAGAGATATCGCAGAGCAGGGCGCCGCCGGGCGAGCTTAAGAGTAGCAGCTCGCCGCTTTTATTATTTATATATGTGACCTTGAGCTCCCCTGAGTTGGCGGTGGAAAAAATCGCAAGACAGAGGGCAAGAGCAAGAGCCGCCGCCCCTGCCGGCAGCGCCATAAAGCCTTTTCTTTTCAGGCGCACCACAGCTAATACAAGATACGCCGCCGTCATCATCATGATTATCACGCCGGCAAAGGCATATCTGAGCGACACGACGGCAGTGCCCGATTGCGAGAAATATCCGGCAAGATCGAGCATAATGCCCGCGACAAGCCGGGTCAGACCCGCAAAAATTCCGGCAGCTGCAGGGATTCCCGAGAGCGCTATTAGCGAAAGGGCGCAGACAAGAATTAGTGACGAGAGCGGGCCGAGGCAGATATTTGTGAGAAGGGTGAGCGCCGACATCTCTCCGAAATAGAGCCACGAGCAGAGGGCAACGGCAAGGCTTGCCGAGGTGGTGGTTACACCCGCCGATATGACATAGACACAGCCCTTTGATACTGCCGACCGCGCCGCCCCGAGAACGCCGCGCTCACGCCCCGACTTTATTTGTTTGAAGAAGGCGATCATTCCCCTTGAGGCCGCGACGCCGATGATTATCCCGAGAGCGGCGAAAAAGGAGAGCCAGAGCCCGGCGTCTGCCACAGAGGAGGGTGATAGGAGAAGGATTAGAGAGCAGGCGACAAAGAGCGAGGTGAGCGGGTCTGGCTCGGAGGCGAAAAAATACGAGAGATAGACCAGCATGAGCATTAATGCCGCGCGGGTTAAGGATGGCGAAAATCCGGTTAGCGCAAGAAAGGTAGTTGTGAAGGAGATGAGCAGGGCGCAGCGCGCCCCCCTCGGGATGCTTAGCTTTCGCAGCAGAAAATCAACAGCTCCCATCAAGACCGTCAGATTAACGCCGCTGAGCGCTAACATGTGCGAGATTCCCGTTCGTCTGAAGTCGCGCGCCGTCGCGTCTGAGAGGAGGTCTTGCCGGCCGAGCGAGAGGGCGGCGGCAAGCTTGCCCTCCTCGCCGCCGACAGATCTTGTTATAAGCGAGGTTACCCGCCGATTAAGACCCCGCAGCCAGACAGAGAGGATAAAGCTATCCTCGCCGGTTATCTGGCAATCGTCCTCAGAGGCGGCGACGCATCTTATCACATACCCGTCAGATATGGCGTAGAGTTTATCGGACCTGTCGTAGTCGGAGTAGCCGAGCGCCTCGGGTGTGACTGTCGCGGTGAAGGCAAATCCCGGCTGAAGGTCGCTGACAAATTCGCAGTCAAGGATGGCTTTGTATCCGACAGGATTGCCGTCGATTTGATTAATCCTCACCCCGTATCCGGTTGAGAAGGAATTTGAATATCTGCGCTCTGTTACCACGCCGGCGATAGTGTGCTCCTTGTCAATATAGCTCTGCGCCGACATATATAGGGCATCAAAATAAAGGTATGAGGAGAGCAGCGCCAGAAGCGCCGCGATTGTCGCGGCGAGCGTCAGTCTGAAGCTTCGCATACCTATTTTTTTGCCCGAGAAGAGAAGGACGGCGAGGAGCGACGCTCCGGTGAGAATCACCGTCGCCGCGTATTTAAGTTTTGCATCAATAAAAAATCCTATAAGAGCCGCCAAGATAAAGGCCGCGCATATAAGCGCGAGAGGGCGCCGGCGAAAAATACTCATATTATAAACCCTACCCTTCGGTCAAAAGATGGGGTCGCGCGGGGTGTTTTTCTCTTTAATTTTTCTTATATATCTTCCCGCTCGCACTCAGATATTCGCGGCACATTCCCATCCAGTCGGTCTGGATTATGTCATATCCCATGTCGGCAAGCCTCCCCCAGCCGTCGGCGGGGTTGCCGGTGAGCGAGGTGTCGTCGCTCATTCCGGCCGCGAGTTGAACGGTATAGCGGTATATTATCGCGTTTGCCCAGAGAATCTTCCCGGCTTTGTGCATCTTCTCGATATATTCCTCGCTTGCAAGCTCGCTCTCCATGGTGTCAAATACGACCTCATTGCCGACATAGTTGAGCTTCATCGAGGAAAGCAGCTCGAAAACCTCGTCTTTTCCCTTTACAATAGGCATATATATGATATCGGGCGCGCATTCGGCGACTATATCAAAATACTGCTTTTTCGGCGGGCTTTTAAGAATTATCTGCTCCTCCATCCCGAATCTTCTGACGAGCGCCACCGCCTCGGGGAAGAAATCCCAGCAGTGGTCAAGATTGATATAGCACTTGCCCCGAAGATATTCAAGAACCTCCTCAAGCGTGCTGACTCCGAACTGAGTTCTGTCGTTATCCTGATTTACATAGCGCATATACCTTATCGCGTCTGAAACATTGTCTCTTATAAAGTGCTTTGTGGCGAAAAGATGTGCTTCTTCCTTGCCCTCATGGAAAACAAAAAGCTGCCCATCGGCGGCGCGCTGAACGTCTATCTCCATTATGTCGGCTCCCTGCCTGAGCGCTATCTCGAAGGCTGCAATAGTATTACAGGGGATATTCCCGCCCGACACGCCGCGGTGTGCGGCAAGGAGTATGCGCCGGGGTGCCTCGGCTCGAATCTGGTCAAATCTGCTCATAATTTATTACTATACCTTTCTTAGATAATCGAGAATTGTGCCGGCTTTATCTGCCTGATTTACAAAACAAATAAGAGCGGCAAACAAAACTAATATTTGAAACATTTATATATCAAGCCTCATATTTTATAAAATTATACCGTAAATTTCCGGGAGTGTCAATGAAATCAGAAAGAAAAAGAGCCTGATTTGTAAATGTATTAATATATAAGCAAAATTTCCTGCGCCAAGTGCAAAAAAATAATTCCTTGACAAAACCGGCGAAATCATATATAATATTTTTTGTTGTTATAGCCGACTTATTTTTCTCACTATACGGAGGGATAGGACAATGTACCAGAAATTAAAGCTCCTGCTCGTCGAGGAGCTTCAGATCGACGAAGAAGATGTTACGCTCGATGCAAAGCTTTCTTCCGATCTGGGAATTAATTCTATCGAGCTTGCAGACCTTGTTATGCTCTGCGAGGATAAATTCGGTATTGAAATAAAAGATGACGATATCCATAATTTCATCACGGTAGGCGACGTGGTCAGCTACCTTGAGGAGTTTTGATTTAAAGGCAAATCAGGCCGCCGGGCGGAACTTTTTTAAAGGTTCCGCCCGGCGGCTTTTGAGATGAATCATTTAAGAGAGCAACTAAAAATACTTATTAAAGCGCCTTTTTGTTTTATAGTTGGAAACTCACATACCGCCCGCCCTTGCTAAATACAATATATAAAAAGCGAGGAGGTTTATATTATGCAAAGAAAGCCCGCCCCGGTGGCCTCTCTTCTGATTTTTGTTTTGTGCGTGCTGCTGTTTGCACTTGCCGTCCTGCTCGTCGGCCGCGCTTCAGGCATCACGCCGCTCTTCTGGGAGGCAAATCGGGTCGATGCCCCGGCAAATCCCCAGGTGGTTATCATTGATGCCGGGCATGGCGGCGAGGACGGAGGGGCGTCAGGCGCAAACAGAGTTCTTGAAAAGGATCTCAATCTTGATATAGCCCTTACAATTTCGGATATGCTCAAGGCAAACGGCATTGAGGTCATACTCACACGCGAGAGCGATATCCTGCTCTACGACAGGAATATCGACTACCGGGGACGAAAAAAGATGCTCGACCTCAAGGCCCGGCTCAAGATTGCCAACGATAATCCCGGTGCGATCTTCATCAGTATTCATATGAATTCTTTCCCGCAGAAGCAATACAGTGGTCTTCAGGTTTACTATTCGACAAACGCCCCCGCCTCAGAGGAGCTCGCCTGTATGATTCAAGAAAGGGTAAGGGGGGCGCTCCAGCCCGGAAACACGCGCCGCGCGACGGCGGCAGGGAGCAATATATATCTCCTCGACAAGGCGCAGAATACGGCGGTGATGGTCGAGTGCGGTTTTCTGTCGAACGCCGCCGAATGCGAACTGCTCTCTGACCCCGAATACCGGCAGCGCCTCTCACTCACAATCTTTGCCGCAATTTCCGAATATATTTACAAAGACAGCTCCGCAAATCCTAATAATCCTTGATTTTCAGCGTTCGAGAAGTTATAATAGAGTAAATTAGGAAAAATGCAAGGGGGCGAAGGCTGATATGGCGAACAAGGCGGCGAAGACTATTTTTGTCTGCTCGGAATGCGGATATACAAGTCCGAAATGGATGGGCAGGTGTACGGCTTGCTCCGCGTGGAACTCATTTGAGGAAGAGCTCTCCCAGCCGCCCTCAAAGAGTGCTCCGCCCGGGCGCGCCCTGCAAAATTCGACCGGACGGAGTGCAGCGCCCCTTGACCAGTATGAGATAACCGACTATTTCCGCTCGACGACAGGAATGGGTGAGTTTGACCGGGTGCTCGGCGGCGGGCTTGTAGACGGTTCGGTTGTTCTTATCTCGGGTGAGCCGGGAATCGGAAAATCAACCCTTCTTATGCAGATATCAGCCTCGCTCGGCAATCGGAAAAAGGTGCTTTTCGTCTCGGGCGAGGAGTCCGGTGGTCAGCTCAAGCTCAGGGCAAAGCGGCTCGGAATATCGGGCTCCGGAATATATCTTCTCACCGAGACAGATACCGACACCATTCTCGCCGAGGTCGACCGGCTCTCGCCCGACATTATGATAATCGACTCGATACAGACAATGTACAGTCAGCGGAGCGCCTCCTCGCCCGGCAGCGTGTCGCAGGTACGCGAGAGCGCGCTCTCCTTTATCGGCCGCTCAAAAGCGGCGGGCATTTCGACAATTCTTGTGGGACACGTAAATAAAGAGGGCGGTATTGCAGGTCCTAAGGTGCTTGAACATATGGTAGATGCCGTCCTCACCTTCGAGGGCGACAGGCATCAGAACTACCGCATAATACGGGCGGCAAAAAACCGCTATGGTTCGACAAACGAAATCGGTGTTTTTGAGATGACCGACACAGGGCTCTCGGAGGTGCCTAACCCCTCTGAAATGTTGCTTGCCGGGCGGCCGGTTGACACGCCGGGCAACTGCGCGGTTTGCACGCTTGAGGGAACCCGCCCCATCATCGCCGAGATACAGTCGCTTGTCACGCCGACCGTCTTCCCCTCACCCCGCCGCACATCAAACGGGATTGATTATAATAGAATGTATCTTATTCTCGCCGTGCTTGAAAAGAGGCTCGGCCTGCGTTTTTCGGCAAACGACGTCTATCTCAATGTTGTGGGCGGGCTTGAGCTTGACGAGCCTGCCACAGACCTTGCGACCTCGCTCTCTCTCATTTCCTCGATCACCGACAAGGTCGTGCCCGACGATATAATTGCCGTAGGCGAGCTTGGTCTTACCGGCGAGTGCCGCGCGGTGAGCAATCTTGACGCCCGGCTCGGCGAGGCCGCGCGGCTCGGCTTTCTTCGTGCGCTTGTGCCTTACCGGAACATTGAGAAACGCCGGGGAGAATTTGAAATTGAGGTCATTCCGGTGAGGACGATTTACGACGCGCTGAAAGTGTTGGTAAAAAAATAAACGAGGGAGACGTCGGGAGAACTTTCCCCGAAAAGTTTCCCCCGAACCCCCTCAAGAACTTTAAAAGAATAGGTTTGGCTAAATTTTAAATATACCGCGCCGACCCCGGACAGGGATGTGAGGCCCGGCCGGGGTCGGCGGTGAGGCAAGCTTTGTTTTACTTTCTGCTGTAATACTCATGTCTTAGTATTGCGTAATTCAGCTTGTCATACTTCTGCCCGTTGAGATAAACTGATTCGCGCTCTCTCCCTTCAAGCCGAAAGCCGCATTTCTCAAGCATTTTCTGCGCGCCGACATTCATCTCAAGTGTATTCGCGCAAATGCGCTCCATTCCCATAAAGCAGAATGCGTATTTCAAAAGAAGCCGGAGCGCTTGCTGGCCGTAGCCTTTTGAGCGGTTGACAAGCTTATTTATCGATATGCCGACCGAGCATTTTCGGTTGGTGCGGTCGATACCCTGAAGTGCGGCGTCGCCTATCACCCGCTTGTCGTTGAGAAATATTCCAAGGCGCAGATTTTCCTTGCCCTGCAGCCGCTGAATCTCGTCAAACCAGGCGTCTGCCTGCTCGTCCGAGAGTCCGAGCGATAACTCCTCGGTGGGGTTGTCGAAATCATATTCATAGTCATTCCATAAGGTTCGGCAATTCTCGCGGCTCAGAGTGTCAAGATAAATATCTTTTCCCTGAAGTTTCATCAGCAAACACCTCCAACTTCTTTTATTTTAATGCCCCGGACAAATCGGTCGGGGCGTTTTTTTGTCATTGATTTACTCAAGCCATGCTATTTACAATCAAGCCATGTTTCGCCCATGCTGACATCAACCAAAAGAGGAACGCGAAGCACCGCCGCCCGCTCCATCTCCTCGCGCAGAATTTCCCGCGCCACCTCGGCGCAATTTCTATTTGCTTCAATCAAAAGTTCGTCATGCACCTGCAGGATTAGCCTTGCGTCAATGCCGCTCTCGCGCAGTCTCCTTGAGACATTAATCATTGCGATTTTAATTATATCTGCCGCCGTTCCCTGTATCGGACTGTTCATCGCCACCCGCTCGCCAAAGGCGCGCATATTGCGGTTTTGCGCCTTCAGCTCTGTTATATAGCGGCGGCGCCCAAACATCGTGGTGACATATCCGCTTTCATAGGCTTTTTTTATTGTGTCTTTCAGATATTCATCTATCTGCGGGAAGCTTGCAAGATAGCCCTCGATATAGTGTTTTGCCGAGGCTACTGATATTCCGAGGTCCTGCGAGAGCGAATATTCGCCGATACCGTACATTATTCCGAAATTAACCGCCTTTGCTCTCTTTCGCAGTTCGGGCGTAACCTCAGAGGGGCTGACGCCAAACACAGTCGCCGCTGTGCTTGTGTGAATGTCCTCTCCCGAGAGAAATGCGCTTATCATATTCTCGTCTTGCGAGACACTGGCAAGCAAGCGCAGCTCAATCTGTGAGTAATCTGCGTCGACAAGCAGATAATCGTGGCCGCGCGGTACAAAGAAACGGCGCAGCTCGCGCCCGAGCTCGGTGCGAATCGGGATGTTTTGAAGGTTAGGTTCGGTTGAGGAGAGCCGTCCGGTTGCCGTTCCGGTTTGCTTGAAGTTGGTATGAACCCGCGAGTTTTGGTCTGCCACCCGGAGAAGCCCTTCGACATATGTGCTCTTCAGCTTTGTAACCTTTCGGTAATCAAGTATATCCTCGATTATCGGGTGACCCCGCAGTTTCTCAAGCACCTCGGCGCTTGTCGAAAAGCCGGTTTTTGTTTTTTTAGAGTTGGGCAGGCCAAGCCGCACAAAGAGAATTTCGGAAAGCTGCTTTGGTGAATTTATATTAAACTCGCCGCCGGCAAGATAATAAATCCGCTCCTCAAGCTCGCGCGCCACGGCGTCAAGCTGGACGCCGTATTCCCGAATACCGTCCAGATCAATTCTAAATCCCGATAGCTCCATGTCTGCAAGCACGCCCGCGAGGGGAAGCTCGATATTATTCATAAGCTCTGCCTGCCCGCTCTCCTTGACGGCTTTGTCGAGAATGACAGAGAGGCGCATAATACTGACTGCGTCGGGTATATTCTCGTCGCAGATCCCCCCGAGATATTCTATTATAAGCCGCGGCAGCTCAAAGCTTGAATCGCTCGAATTGACCACATAGGCCGCCAACATAACGTCAAAGGAGCAGCCTCGCCAATGCACCCCCATGCCCGAGAGAATTTTATAGAGCCGCTTGCAGTCATAACAGATAACGCGGCGTCCTTCGAGAAAATCGCCAAGCGGTGCGGGGGAGCCTGAATATTTGTAGATCATCCTGCCGTCGTATATTACAAAATGAGCGCTCTCCTCGCCCGAATAATCAAAGACTATTTCCTCGGCAGAAATGCCGGCAAGCTCGCGCGCGTCGATTTCTGTAATTTCGGGCAACCTTTCGGCCTCGCTCACCGGCGCATCAAGCCCGAATCGTTTTATAAAGGCCGAGAATTCAAGCTTTAAAAAGAGCTCGCGCGCCCGCTCGCGATTAAGACCGGTCATCTTAAGACTGTCAAACTCAAGGTCAAGCGGCACGTTTTTTTCTATTTCGGCAAGCCGGCGCGACAAGAGAGCCGACTCGCGCCCCGTCTCAAGCTTTGCTCTGAGAGACGGTGTCACCCCCGGCAGGGCATCTGTGCCCGAGCTGTCGAGCCTCTCATATATCGCGCTGATTGAGCCGTATTCCGAAATTAATTTGAGCGCCGTTTTCTCCCCGATTCCCGGAACCCCGGGTATATTGTCAGAGCTGTCGCCCATCAGCGCCTTGATGTCGACAAACTGACCGGGTTCTACTCCGTAGGTTTCGATGAATTTTTTATCGTCAAATTCCACCGTCCCGCCGTTAGTTTCGAGCAGGACGGTTGTGTCTGAGTCAATCAACTGCAGCGAGTCGCGGTCTCCTGTGACAATATATGTCTTTATATTGCTCTCCTCCCCGGCAACCCTTGCAAGCGTGCCGAGAATATCGTCTGCCTCGTAGCCGACGGCGCTCAAAGGCACAAAGCCGAGAGCTGTGGCGCATTCTTTTGCTAAATCAAACTGAGCCGCCAGCTCCTCGGGCATTGCCCGGCGGCCGGCTTTGTAGTCCCCAAAGATTTCGTGCCGAAAGGTCGGCTCCCGCAAATCAAAAGCAATGGCGCAATAATCGGGCTTGCGCGCCTCGATATGCTTCGCAAGAATATTCACCGTTCCAAAAATCGCGTTTGTGGGCTGTCCGTCCGACGTGGAAAGAGGACGAATTCCATAAAACGCGCGATTTATTATACTGTTGCCGTCAACAATAAGCAGCTTCTTCATCAGAGCCTATACCCTTCTATCATTTTAATTTGTTACATAGTCGCAAATGAATTTCTCCCTGTGTTACCTCGCTGTTGCGACATCACAGCTTCCAGAGAAAGCTGCCAATGTGTACATTATACCATTATTTTGCCCTTATTGTCAATAATAAACAGGCGGCCTCGCGGCACATGCAATTGATCATTGACTATTTATCACAAAAACAAAGCGCCAAATATGTCAAGCGCTGAGACAACACCCAGGGGGGCGGTCTATCGTGGCGCCCTCGAGCATAAAATTGCATATATCAAAACACAAAGAAGGCCGATGTAAATGAAAAAAACAAAAACTTTTCTATATAATGCAATGCTGCTTATCGGCGTTTCGCTCATCATGCGGACGGTCGGCATATATTTCAACGTCTATATATCAAACAGAATCGGAGCCGTGGCAATGGGGGTCTACTCGCTTATCGGTGGGGTTTACGGTTTTGGTATTACACTTGCCACCTCGGGGATTAACCTTGCGGTCACTCGCCTGATTTCGGAAGCTCGGGGGCGGGGCAGGGAGG
>JBNRMS010000076.1:0-48706 GCA_050309735.1 Eubacteriales bacterium | reverse complement strand
GTTTATAATAAAATAATTATATATTAAAGAAGGTTTTTTATGACACGAGTTTCTAAAAACATCAGAATTTATGTCTTCTCCTCTCTTCTCCTCACGCTCATATCCACCCTGCTGTTTTCGTTCGCATATCTATTTAATTTTGATTCGGTTATCGGATATTTTAATTCATCTTCGTTTGTACCAAGATGGGCAACTTTAATGACAGTACTTACATTTTTCTGGATTTTAACCTCGCTCGTCGCCATCAAAAAAGGAGAATTGAGAGCAAACCTCCCTCCTTCAAGTACCGGCTCGAATATTTTTGCAGGCATCTCCTTTACCGGCTTTTCCGCTTATTCGCTTTATCGTCTTTTTATGAACCGAACGGTTGAAACAGTTCCGCAAATCCTGTCAAATGCTTGCATTCTTTTCGGAGCGCTTTCCTCGATTTATTTTCTCCTTGTTGCGCTTAAAAAGAAGGATTCCTCAGGCTTAATCTTCTCCGGATTCGCTCCGATTTTCTGGGCGGCTCTGTCAATGACCGAGGTGTATGTCAACAAAAACATCGCCATGAACAATCCCATTAAAATCTCTTATATGATGGCCATGATGTCCTTCATGCTCTTTATCTCTTTCGAATTGCGCTTCCGTCTCGAAAGGGGTATGCCGCGGCTCTATCTCATTTTCTCGCTTATAGGGGTGCTTGTATCGTCGATTTACGTGCTTCCCTTTGCTACGCTCGCGCTTACCGACAAATATCTTCTCGCCTCTGTTGTTGCTTCCTCGTGCGTGAGCCTCGCGCTAACCGGATATATGCTTTTCCGGGTTTTTGACTTTCTCTCGCACCAAATATTCCACACATCCGGTCAAACACAGTAATTTTTTCGGAGGTTCTTATGTCTGCAAATCTGAGAATACAGTGGCTTCACCGAAAAATAGCCGAATTAAGCTATCCAAATGCCAAGCGCTTATCGGAGCGCTTTGGAATCTCCCACCGTCAGGCTCAGCGCGACGTCGATTTTCTTAAAAACAAACTCGGCGCACCCATAAGATATAATTTCGAGCACAAGGGTTTTTACTATACCACAGCCTATTCCCTTCCGGTTGCCCTGACCTCCGACAACGACGAGGATTACACCGGCGTTGTAGCTGCGGCGGCGTCAGAAAAGTCACTCTCTCCGGCGGTCGCCGAAAGCACCGTCATCCAGACCCAACTTCCCTATTCTGCCACCGTCAGCGTTGACGGCAGGCTGACTGCCATTGAACTTCAGCCCTTCATCAAAGAGCGAAACAAGGACGGCTCCTATCTCTGCGAATTCCATAGCATCGAGAAGTTTATGGGCGTCATTCTCGCTCTTGACGCCGACATTCGCATAGTCAAGCCAAGCTGGCTGCGTTCCCGCATTGTCCGCGCCGCAGAGAGGATTATAAGAAATAATGTCGAATAGTCGCAATGCAGTGGCTGCGTATTAAGGCAGTAATGTCAGCCGAGCGCCATAGCTTTCGCAGGTTTTCTTGCAATGTAAAAAATATTTGACATTTGTATTGACAAAACCATCAGAATATGTTATCATACTCACGTTATCCAAAGACAGCAGGTTCCCGTAAAAGCCACAGGCTTCCCTGCCGAGGATTTTTAATAGAAAAGCGGCGTGTTTTTTCCGCGCATATCTGTTATCTTTCTCGGCCGAAGCTTGCCTTTCGGGAGAAAGATATTTTTTTTACCCTATTTCATTATTTCACATTGGGAGGTGAAAAACAATGCCAAGCAATGCAATACTTGAACAAAAAAAGCAAGTGGTCGCCGATCTTGCCGAAGCAATCCGCAATTCACCCTCGGGTGTGCTGGTTAACTATCAGGGCATCAAGGTTGATGACGACACAAAAATGCGCCGCGCGCTGCGTGAGGCCGGCGTCAAGTATGTAGTCATGAAAAACTCTCTCACAGGCAGAGCTTGTGAGGAGGTCGGATACGGCGAAATGAAAGCACACCTCACCGGAATGACGGCGATAGCCATCAGCGGAGAGGATCCGATAGCCCCGGCCAAAATAATCAAGGAATACACGAGCAAAATCGCGTCCTTCCAGATTCTCGCCGGATATCTTGACGGAGCGGTTATCGACGCGAACACAGTAATGGAGCTTGCCGACATTCCATCGAAGGAAGTTCTCCTTGCCAAGTTCCTCGGCAGTATCCAGTCGCCCATCACCGGACTTGCATACGCGCTCCAGGCGATTGTCGACAAAATGGGAGAAGGCGACGCACCGGCCGAGGCGTAAGTCCCCATTTAATTTGATTCTGTTAAAGAAAACAAAACCAGCCGGCAAGTTCGCCGCGCAAACACAAAAAACCATCTATTATTCGGAGGTATATTAAAATGGCATCTGAAAAAATTACAGCTATTGTCGAGGCGGTAAAAGGCCTCACAATTCTTGAGCTTTCCGAGCTCGTAAAGGCAGTTGAGGCCGAGTTCGGCGTATCCGCTGCCGCTCCCGTTGGCGTCGCTGTTGCAGCGGCGGCTCCCGCTGCCGAGGAAAAAACCGAGTTCGACGTTATTCTCGCCGGATTTGGCTCGAATAAGCTCGGCGTTATCAAAATCGTCCGCGAGATCACCGGTCTTGGACTTAAAGACGCCAAGGATCTTGTCGAATCCGCTCCCAAGGCGCTCAAAGAAGGCGTTTCCAAGGACGAGGCAGAGAAGCTCAAAGCCCAGCTCACCGAAGCGGGCGCCGAAGTCGAGCTCAAATAATAAACATCACAAACACCTGTCTGTACAAGATACCGGACGTCAATTGGCGTCCGGTATCTTGTTTTTATTTTATTGAATTGCGCCCTCTTTGCCGCCATCTCAATGCGATATAGGCACAAAACTCAACTCTTATAAGATTTATTTTTCAACTATCTTTGACGTTCCTATAAAGCTGGGATGATTATCAAAGAATATTGCTTTATCTGCAACCACATCTTTCCCAAGACGAGCGCCGAAATTATACTCTATGCGCGAGAGTGTTTCGTTTCCGCACATAAGCTCAAGGCGCCGAGCATCGGGCGAGGAGGAGATAAAAGGAATTTCGCTGACAACAAGTCCCTCCCCTTCGACAAGCGACGTGCCGTAGCGCTCGTTGAAGTCGGCGGCGGTGAGCGCACTGTCTTTCGGGCGTCTCCAGAGCGTGAGCGTCTGCCCGGCAGGAAGCGAGAGGCCGTCAAGCTTTAGCATTCTGTCCTCAAGCGGAGCCTTGCCGGTAGAGACCCAGTGGCGGGTGTAGTATCCGTCAAGCAGCACATCGCGGTTAGACGCGTTGTAAATCTTGACATAGGGGAATGGGTTTTTTATCATATTCCCCTCCGAGCCCTCAGCGGGAGAGGTTTCGGCGCAAATTTCGGAAATCCGCAGTGGTGTGAGCATCCCGGCCGCTGTGTCGCAGCAGCGTCGCCTCGCGCTGACGCCGCCGACAATAACCGTCGCTCGGCGCATTCCCGCAAGGTTCGGGAAGGAGCAACTAACATTTACGCTCTCTCCCACGGGGAGGTCGGGCAGGCTTATCGACGCATAAGGTGCGGTGCTTCGCAGGTCAATTCCCGACGGATGGGTGAGATAAAAGTCGGCAACAAGCTCGCGCAGCGAATTCTTCCCGTCGTTTGATATTTCGGCTGTCATAACGTTTGGCTTATAATCATCTTCTCCTATTGAAAAAGATATTTTATTTATATTAAGCGGCTGCTTGCCACCCGATTCCTCCTCAAGCCAAATTGGTGCTGTGACGGTATACTGCCCTTGTGAGGTCACCTTTACATAATAATAGTCAAACTCGGGGGGAAGTTTTAGCTTCCAGTGATACTCCCTCAAAGCCCCGACATTTATCGAGGAGACAATAATATTGTCCTCGGTCACAAGAGATATATTGCCTATTCCACGCTCGCTCTCGGTGGTAATCTTAATATCCACATTCAGTTTCTCAGGACTTATCAATCTTGAACCCATCCATTCGCCGTTAATTTTGAAATAAATCTTCATAGTCGGGTCAGAGGTCGAATAGGTTCTTCTCCTTCTGAAGGCATCAAGTATATTTTCTCTTGTCAGAGCGGGGGCGAGCACGTATGTCGTTGATTTTGAGCCGGTTGTCCAGTTGAAGGAATGGTTATCCTCGTTGAACACAGGCGAAGCGTGCCAGCCGAGCGAGAGCATATTTACATATTCGCGATCGTATCCCGCGCTCTTGATTTCGCTAAGGCATATGTTGCGGTCAACCTCGGGGGTGTAGTAGGAATAATTAAGGAAATTGCCCCAAGCAAGCCCTGGATGGTTGAACATAGCAACCGCTCCCCGGTCATCAGCTATACGCCTATAAATATCGGGAAGGCTGTTTTCATTTATGTCATTAACTATCCATTTTGTGTTGAGTATGTTCATATGCCCCCAGAGTCCAGTGGAGGCATTCCAAGTCATTTCCCAACCGTATAAAACGGCGAATTTCCCCGGCTCATCATACTTATCGGCGCACTTTATTTGCTCGGCATAAACATCGTGAGCCATATAGTGCGAATGCTCGGTGACCGAGAAAAAGTCGACCTGCCCAACGTCGCGAGCATATGTAATAGCTTCTTCCGGCCCCGCAATTCCGTCTGAATCGGCAGTATGAGAATGAACCTCGCCCCGATAGAGATTCAGCTCATCCTTGCGGCAAATCGAGAAGGAAACGCCATGGCGCGTCTCGTTTTCAAGCGTATCAACAAGAATTATTTCAAATTTATGTCGGCCGCGCCGCATGGGCGAGCTCGGCGTGTAGCTTACCCGCTCTGCGCCCCAGTCGGCCTTTTGAGTGACATTTTTTCCGTCGACATACAAAAGTGATCTGCCGGTATCAACTCCCGACACGTCAAAATATTCAACCGATATCTCGGGTGTTCGATTCCCGTCATACGCAAAGCCCTTGGGCGGCATTAGCGAGAGTATGGTCGGCCCCTTGTCGTCGTCAATATTCGTAACAAGCGGGGCGGAGGACGAGCCGAGCGATGATTTTCTCACCCCGTCAAAGATGGTAACAAAATATTCAAGCACTTCAAGGCGATCGGTAACCTCTACCGGAAATTCTACGGTATATCTGCCACCCTCCCCCGCCTTGGCGTCCCGCTCAATAAATCCGCCGTCCGCCGTTTTAAGACTAACTTCAACGCCGCAGACATTCCCCGAAACAACCTCAAATTCTATCCGCAGTCCGTCACCTTCCCCTCCCTGCGAGGCTGAAATGCTCTTCCCTGCCATAAGCGGAACAAGAGCGGGATAGCCCGTCGCTGTGTCGGGGAAGCCCTGACCGTGCGAAAGCTCTCCGGGGGTGGGGCGAACTCTATTTTTTGTCATCACTCCGCGCAAGGGCTCTCTCACATCGACCTGCCAGAGCGAAGAATGACGTACCGGGGTAGAGCGATTACAGCCGTCGTCCTCATTATATGTCATTGAGTAGATCGCGTCGGACGCACTGCCCGAGCGCGGCGCGAAGAAGAGCGTCGTCCGTTCGATCTTTGCCGGAAGAGCCCTCGCACCCTCTTTATACACATATGACGCCAACTCCTCATCATATCGGCAGAATTCAAGCTTTATCAGTTGAATTTCTTCGGGGGAAACCTTAAACATGGGGGGCGGAAGCTCGGAATTAAGCAACTCGCAGAAACCCTCGGGTGTTGAATATTTCTCGTATTCCGGTTCATGATGCTTGGGATATTGCGGCCAGAGAAGAGCCAGTGAGCGCGGGGCGATAATATGCTGCCCCTTCTTGTCGGCAAGGTCGAGCGTAATAATAGCTTTTGCTTCGGGGTCGTCGCCGGGAACGACTATCATCTTATAGTCATATAGGTCGACCGGCTCCTCAGTCGGATTCATAATCTCGATAAACGAGGTCAGAGAAAGCCCCTTCGGCCGGGCATAAAACTCGGTTATAATCAGAGGTGGCAGCAGACCTTCGTCGGCAACAGCAACGGCGTATTCCTCCGACGAGCTACCGCCCGAGAAAAAGCGGTATTTCACACTGTCAACACCGGCAAGGGCCGATGCGGGAATGGTAGCCGAAACAAGTGAATATCCCATACCTCCTCCTACCGATAATTCGCTCATGCACACACGACCGTCGGCCTCACCGGCCGACCAGGCAAGGTCAAAAGAGGCACTTTTAGCCGCGCTGACTTGGGCGGCGGCAACGACACAATAATCATGCCCACGCAGCACAAATTCAGGTTTCGCATGGTAGACAGCCAAACTTTGATTGCTATTAAACATTTTATAATCTCCATGCCGCTCACAGCGGCTCAAATAAATTTATAATTATTAAATCGGCTTCGGTAGTAACGACAAGCCGCCAAAAATCGAATCGAATAGAATTCTTTTTTGGAAAATTTGAACGTGAAACTTTTGTTTAAATTTAAAAAGGCTTTATGTCAATTATATTTCTTCGCACGCAGCTTTATTTGCCTGCAAGTTTTTTGAAGAGATCAGCGAAAATCGGGTCGCGCAGGATTTTATTGACGTAAATATAGTGGTGCCGTTCGGCGTTAAAGGAGTAGCGACACTCAGACGAAATATACGGGGCCGGTATCACCGAGCACCTAAGAGCCTCGGGCATCGTCAATAGCGCAACAGCGGTGACGTCCCATATCACCTTAGACCAGCCATAAGGCTTTTTTGTGTACGAGCGAACGATTTCGACAAGATAGTCGCACAGCTCATTTTTCCCCGAAAGATAATATTCAAGCTCGGGAATAGTCGTTAAAAATTCGCTGCACACGCCCTGACAGGGTATTTGTATGAGCGGTATTTTCGAGTCAAAGACCACCTGCGCCGCTCGGATATCCTGGAGAAGATTGAACTCTTTTGTGTCGCGATACCAGAGCGCATGGCCGCCAAGCCAAATCACAGCGCACTTATTTATTATTTCGGGCTGCTTTATTATGGCCGAGGCGACATTGGTTATGGCTCCGACAGCGACTATATAAATCATCTCCTCCGAACTCATAACAGTGCTTATTATATTATCAACCGCCTCAGACTCAACCGGCGTCGACTTTGATTCAAGAAAACGGTCTGCACCGGGATAATATGGAATGCTCGCGCCGGGGTCGACCAGCTTTATAACTCTGCCGATTTCCCTATAGCTTAGCTCCATCCCTTCCTTCGCGCTCTTACAGCGCGAGTTAAGAAAGGGTGCTGCATTGACCGAGAGAAGATTCACCCGCTCAGGCGAGAGCATCGCATAGGCAAGTGCGAACTGATCGTCTATCTCGTTATAGGTGTCAGTGTCAAGTATAATCTTCTTTTTTTTCGTTGTTTTAAGGTCGTCAAGTATTCTTTGCATTTAAAACCATTCCTTTCCGAGAGCATAAGGGTTGTGCAGATTCGGCGCATGCCGAGTTATCAGCTTCGCCTGTGCTTCCACAGCATAAAACTCGCCATTTGAAAAACTTATCTTTCAAACTATTGCTCATAAAATATAATGTTTTGCTTTTTGAATTATACCATTTTAAGCTATTCATATCAACAATCCGGGCTTCTATCAGCCGTTTTTCATTATTCATCAGCCGATAAAAACAATCCGAACGATGATTAGCAACTAAGAATCATAGCTACTAAAGTATCCATACCCCGCAAGGCGGGCGCGCTCAGGGCTTACGGATATTCATGCCGCTATTGATTTTATTGCCTTAACAATTCTATCGTTCGGATTGTATTTTTATTTTTTAATAGTGCCGCTGCGGTTTTTTGATTTGCGGAGTATCGACATAATCTCGTCAAAATCGCTGTCAGAGATAGTGCCGCTGTTGTCCTCGTCTGTATCCTGCTCCTCCTCGAATGATTCGAGAACCTTTTTCTTTTCTTCCTCGGGCGCGGCCTTTGCCGGGGCAGGTCTTGCTTCGCGCTCTGTTTCAAGAGCAGGAGCGGGCGCATAGGCAGATATGCCCCTGTCCTGCCTTTTATCACTTCTTGCCGCAAGCCTTTTTTCGGCCATAATGTTATCCTCGGGCTTTTTCTCAAATCCGGTGGCTATAATTGTCACGCGCATTTCATCTTCAAGCTCGGGGTCAAAAGCAACTCCCCAGATAACGATCGCATCGGGGTGAGCCTCGTTTGCAATCATTGAGGAAGCGAGGTCAACGTCTTCAAGTCCGACATCGGGCGATGCTGATATACTGATAAGAATTCCGCGCGCGCCCTTGATCGAGGTCTCAAGCAGCGGACTTGAAATGGCGGCCTTTGCAGCAAGCTCGGCCTTGTCCTTACCGGTAGCGCCGCCAACACCCATGTGTGCGTATCCGGCGTCGTTCATTATCGAGGTAACGTCGGCAAAGTCGAGGTTGATAAACCCGGGAACATTAATAAGCTCGGATATGCTTTGAACGCCGCGGCGGAGTACGTCGTCGGCAATTTCAAAGGCGTTTGAGAGGGTTATTCTTGTTTCCGAAACCTGCTTGAGCCGCTCGTTGGGTATAACCACAAGCGAGTCTACATACTGACTGAGCTCCGATATCCCCTCTTCAGCCAAGTCCATCCTTTTTCTGCCCTCGAAAGCAAAGGGCTTTGTGACTATTCCAACCGTGAGAATGCCCATGTCCTTAGCAACCCGCGCAACGATAGGTGCGGCGCCGGTTCCGGTTCCGCCCCCCATTCCCGCGGTGACAAAGACCATGTCCGCCCCCGAGAGCAGCATTTTTATATCTTCAAGCGACTCCTCGGCGGCTCGGGCGCCGATAGCGGGGTTTGCGCCGGCGCCGAATCCCTTTGTTATTTTTTCACCGATGACAAGCTGGTTCGGGGCGTCTGACTTTCGGAGCGCCTGTCTGTCTGTATTTATAGAAACGAACTGGACGCCGCGGATATTTGTGTTTATCATGCGGTTGACAGCGTTGTTTCCGCCGCCTCCCACGCCAATAACCTTAATATTAACACCGCTTTCAAGACTGTCGTCGTGTTCAAAAGTCATCTGTTGAATTCCTCCTCGTTTATTAAATGTCCGTAGTTTTAATACATACCCGGGCTCAATAGCCGCACCACTATATATTACCTTATATAATAATATATTTTAACTTTTTTTGCAATATCTTTTGGAGAAATTCTTTTAACAATGCACAATTCAATCACAATACCCCCATTTGTTGCCGATTTTTCTTGTTATGTGACATTGTTTTTTAGACATAAAATACTATTTGTTGTTATGCTTCCAGCTCATCCTACAGAATATTGTGATTGTTCGGTCCGACGATTGCTCGATAATACATAATTTTACGGCTATTTCAATCTTATGGTTGCGTTAGCGGGGTCTGAAACGTCAAGAATCGCCGACTCTACCGATATTAAAACTTGATCTTCCGACATGTTTCGGGCAAGATTTAATTTTGTCTTAAGATCTTTATAGGCACCTATTTTAACAGTAAACTTTTTATATGTTATTTCTATTTCATAGCGATTCTCAAGCTTAACCGCTCTTACGTCAGGCAGAATTTCCGAATCTTTTAAATCCTCCATAAACAGCTCTACATAATCTGATTTTTCATCATAAAACAATAATTTTTCCCCTAATATCGCCCTTTTTATCTTTGGAAGTGATATATAAATCAGCCCGCCCGATTTATATGCAATCTTGCTATCATTTTTTTCGAGCAGTCTGAATTCTTCGGATAGGGAGTAATATTCACCTGCAATCAATGCATAGTATGCAGCTTTGTCAGAGCTGAGCGTTATCTTCACCCGACCGAACAGACCCGACCGAATCTTAACCTTGGAAATATACGAAAGCTTCCGCATGATCTGTCGCTCGGCCTCTCCCCTGTCAATTTTATTTGCCCTGTCCCCGACGCTGATTCCCGAGACGGCGACAACCTCACTGTACGAATAGGGCGAGGATCCTAAAACCTCAATTTTTTTAACTTTAAGGAGCGAGCCGGCCAGCGCACATATTCCCCATATAATCAGCATCACGAGTGCGGCCGCGGCTATCGCAAGGATTTGGCGGCTTTCTTTCCTGTGCGCTCTCGGACTTTTGTCGGGCCTTGCAGTGGGTGCTGCGCTTTTTATATTTCTGCTGTTTTTTTCGGAATCCATTTATTTAACCATACCTTTCGCGTCGGGCAAGCCTGTGATTCTTTTGGTTGATACGCGTCCTTTATGCCTTTTTGCTTTTAAGCAATTTTTGTATTTCGATATATATAAGCTTATTTGCATCTTTGTCTGCAAACATCTCTATTCTGTCTCCAAGAGTGCGACGACGAGAGGGGTCATCGGCAAGGGCAAGCACAGCAGACGCAAACTTTCCGCTCTCGCGCAGCTCTTTCTCCTCAAACAATAGAGCGGCGCCGGCGTCGGCAAGCAGTTTTGCATTCTTGTACTGGTGATTATCAACGACATTAGGCGAGGGAATTATAATGGCGGCTTTTTTCATAAGCGCAAGCTCCGAGATTGTCACAGCGCCTGCTCTGGTTATCACTATATCTGCCGCCGCCATTCTCAGGGGCATATCATAAATATAGTCGCATATCTCCACATTAGGCTTAACCTCAAGCCCCGCGGCAGAAAAATCCGAGCGCATCTGTTTATAATATCTAACGCCGACCGCATGCTGATAATAAACGTCAGGACGACTTTTGGCGCACTCACGCATAAGTTCAAGTGCGCCGCGATTCATTTCGGCAGCGCCAAGACTCCCGCCAAACGACATCACAAAACACTTATATTTATCAAGTCCAAGCTTGATTTTAGCCTCCTGAGATGTAATTCCCCCAAATCCGCCGCGCAGCGGATTGCCAACCTTTATCACCTTTTCGGGAGGACAATTTAAAAGTTTTTTCGTTTCCTCAAAATTGACAAGAATCCGGTCAACCTTTTTCTGCAATCGCTTCACTGCCATTCCCGGCAGCGCATTAGACTCATGCACAATCGTCGGTATCCCAAGTCGGGCCGCTGCCACAAGCGCCGGCCATGAAGCGTATCCTCCGGTGCCTATAACAATGTCGGGCTTGAATTCTTTTATGAGCCGTCTTGCCTGACGTGGGGCTGTGAGTATATACCACGCGGTTATAAGATTCTGCGGGGAGAGCGAGCGGCGTATCCCCTGAATCTCAACGTAATAGAGCTTGTAGTCGGTGCGGCGCAACAGCTCTGTCTCCTTTCCCTGCCGAGTTCCGACAAAGGCAATTTCAGCGTCGGGATGGTTTTGTTTTATTGTGTTTGCAATGGCGATAGCCGGGTTGATATGCCCACCGGTTCCGCCGCCCGTCATTAATACTCTCATATAAATCCCCAGTTTTGAACTATTTTTTTTGCAAGCTATACCTTGAAATTGAGAGGATTATCCCCATCTCAAAGATTTGAACCGCAAGCGATGTTCCGCCCGAGCTGAAAAATGGCAGCGAAACGCCGGTGTTAGGCATCGAGTTTGTGACCACTGCGATATTCATAATCACCTGCAGCGCAAGCTTGAAGGAAAGACCGTACACCGCGAGCGAGGAAAACTTGTCGGGCGCCTTTGCCGCTATTTTAAAGCCCCGCCTGACGAGCATCGCAAAAAGTAAAACCACTAAAAACGCTCCGAGGAAGCCGAGCTCCTCACAGATTATCGTAAAAATAAAGTCGTTTTGAGGCTGCGATACATAGCCGAACTTCTGCTGACTGTTCCCAAGCCCCCGACCGAAAAGTCCTCCCGATCCGATTGCGTATAGTCCCTGCCAAATCTGCCAAGCAGATCCGAGGGGGTCGGCCTTTTCGATGAACAGCCAGGTTGTAACCCGTTCCTGCGCATAATCCGAAACTAAAATGAGCAGCACACCCGCCGCTGCGATAGCAAGGATAATCAGGAAGATATAGCGGAGCCGTGTTCCCCCCATGAACATAACAGCAATCCCTATCATTCCGATAATCATCAGCCCCGATATATGCTTTTCAAGCGCCACAAGCAGGCATATTAAGCCAAATATAATTGCAGGCGCCACGACTCCGTATCTAAAACTGCCGCCAAACTTTTGGTCGGAGGTTATCTGTTTTTCATGCTTGCTCATAAAGAGAGCCAGCGCAAGCACCACAGCAAGCTTTGCAACCTCCGAGGGTTGAAGGGTCAGAGGACCTATGGCGATCCAGCGCTGCGCTCCCCCGCCCTCGTCTCCGATAAGAAGAACAAGCAGGAGCAGCACTACTGAAACCGCATAGGAACACACCCCAAAGAGCCGCCAGAACCAGGGCCGCGTGAACAGGACAAAAGGGAGAGTTGCGGCTATGCTTAGTATAGCATAAAGTATGTATCTTAGAAGAAAATATGTGCTATCTCCATAATAAAGTTCCGCATAAACCGAGCTTGCACTATAAGACATCACAGCGCCGAAGCCGATAAGAACCAGAACAAGCAGCATAAACCACATATCAATGCTACCGCGCACCATAGTGCCGGGCGGCGCTGCCGGCGCCGGTGTCAGCGGCTCGCGAAATATTATGTCGTTCTCATCAAGTTCGCGCAGGCGCCACTTCCTTATGTTGCGGATTATCCGACGAAAGACAGGCGTGCCACCGCTTTTATTCTGTTTTTTTCGGTCAACCATGCCTTCCCTCCGGAAAAGTTATTATTAGTCAAATATTATTTTAAAACAAAGCAAACCATGATATTACGCAAAATATCAGTGTTACAAAGGAAAAAACGAAAACTATCTTATTCTCGCTCCAGCCGCATTTCTCAAAATGGTGGTGAATCGGCGCCATTTTAAAGATTCGCTTGCCTCGTGTCAGCTTGAAATACGACACCTGAATAATATCCGACGCCGTTTCAACCATCATTATAAATCCCGCAACGATTATAATCAAGGGCTCGTCTATCATAAATGCCATGCCCGCCATCATTCCGCCGAAAAAGAGCGAGCCTGTGTCGCCCATAAAGACCTTTGCAGGATAAAAATTATATACAAGGAATCCTGCCGTCGCCCCGACAAGCGAGGCCGAGGCCAGCGCAAGCGCACGATATTCGTACATAAAGGCAACCACCGCGAAAAAAGAACCGATAACAAAAACCACGCTTGAGAGCAGTCCGTCAACTCCGTCGGTCAGATTTGCGGAATTCACAACGCCGGTTATTATAACAATTGCAAACAGATAATAAAAACGACCAAGCTGCAGTACAGTGTTTGTAAAGGGTATGTGCAGCGCGGTGCTGATATTACCGGTTATTACCATGATATAGACATAGGCACCGGCGGCGACAAGCTGCAAGAGGAATTTTTGATAGGCTCTGAGCCCCTCGTTCTTCTTTTTGACAAGCTTGCAGTAGTCGTCAAAAAAACCGATGATGCCATTGAAAACTGCAAGGCAGAGGGTAAGAGCAAGCGGAATCAGCTCGGTTGTGTCGCCCGCGAAGGCAGTATAAGCGGAGACGACGGCCATCACAATCAGAATTGACAGGATAAAGCAAAGCCCCCCCATTGTCGGAGTTCCCTGCTTGTTCATATGCCAGCGCGGGCCTATCTCAAGTATCTTCTGGCCAACCTTGTGGCTTATAAGTATCGGTATTATGAAGTGCGCCACAATCACCGTAACGGTGAACACCGCCGCCGACGAAATTAAAAATTCGATAAGAAGAGCTTTGTTTATCATTAATTGTGGTTATTCCTTTCTTTAGTCAGTCCCCGCCGGGTCTTAAAAAACATTTTAAAACTAAATGTCGCCAAGCTTCTCGATAACGCGCTCGGCTCTTATCGTTCGGCTTGCCTTGATGAGCAGTATATCGCCCGGACGAAGCAGGCCGGTGAGTTCTGCGGCGGTAGCCTCGTAAGTATTCTCATCCAGGTTTACAAATATGTCGTCTTCCCTCATACCGGCTGACAGCGCCCCCGCGGCGATATAGCGAGACAGACTGCCGAGCGTGAGAAGTTTATCAACTCCGCATTCGGCGGCATATGCTCCCACCGAGCGGTGGTACATCTCGGTGTTCATTCCAAGCTCGCGCATATCTCCAAGAAGCGCCACCGCACGGCAGCCATGACATTTCTTGAGCCCGCAGAGAACGTCTACCGCCGCCCGCATAGACTCGGGGCTTGCGTTGTAGCAGTCCTCGACTATGGTAATCCGACCGCGTTTGTATATTTTCTGCCGCATATCGGCCGGTCTGTATTTCATCAGCCCGCGGCAGATTTCCTCCTCGTCGATCCGGAGCGCCTCACCCACCGCCCAAGCAAAAACAGCGGCAAGGACATTGTGATTGCCAAGCGCGGGAATCCTTATGTCGTATATCATTTTTATCCCGGCCGAAATGTCGAAAACAGTCTCTCCCTCATACTGGCGTATATTGTGGGCCACATAGTCGGCTCGGCTGTTTTTGACAGAGACATACAATGTCCTCTCGGGCTTTTTGGGATAGTTCAGCATCATCGGCTCATCGCCGTTAAGTATTAGTATTCCGTCGCTCGGCATACCCGCCAAAATCTCAAATTTAGCCCTGCAAATATTCTCTCTTGATCCGAGCATCTCCATATGTGCCGTTCCGATATTTGTTATAACCGCAATGTCGGGGCGCGCTGTTAGCGAAAGCTCCTCAATTTCATGCAGGCCGCTCATCGCAAGCTCAAGAACCGAGATTTCTGTGTCACCGGGGGTCTCACAGAGGGTCAGCGGCATCCCGATAAGGCTGTTATAATTTGCTCTTGTTTTATGAGTAATATATTTTTCCGAGGTCACCGCGGCGATATACTCCCTTGTCGTCGTTTTACCAACGCTCCCGGTCACACATATCCTCCGGCAGCCCACTCTGTCGCGATAACCCCGAGCGATATCGCTCAGCGCACGCTGACTGTCAGGCACTATCACCTCGGAAAGCGACGAATCAGAAGTGTCCGACCGCTCGGCGAGTACCGCCCGGCAGCCGGCGCGAGAGGCCAGCGGAATATAGTCGTGGCCGTCTGTTCTCTCGCCGCGCAGTGCGACAAATAGTATGCCGGGGCCTGCCTCCCTTGAGTCGGTGCAAATACCCCCTATTTCTGTCTCGGCCGAGCCTATGAGAAAGCCTCCGGTAAACTGGGCTATTTCGCCCATGCTCAGCCTGCCCGCTCCTAACTTAATAATCATAAAAGCCTCTTGTTTCTTTTTTTGCCGCCTGCGGCGGATATGCCGGAAATTTACGCGTACTTTGAGACGAAGTGTCAGACAAAATACGCTACGCTATTATACCATAGTCGCAAATGAATTTCTCCCATGCGTGACCTCGCCGTTGCGACATCGCAGGTTTTTTCAAAACCTGCCAATGTGTATATTATACCATAGTCGCAAATGAATTTCTCCCATGCGCCGCCTCACTGTTTCGACATTGTAGGGGCGATTATAAATCGCCCGTATATCGCGAATTGAATGCCGAGATGACAATCGCTCTCTCATCAAAGGGAAACTTCCCTTTAATGTTTATTTCATATGTTTCATGCCCCTTGCCCGCGAGTATTATTATATCACCTTTTTGGGCATTGGCAATAGTATTTTCTATAGCTTTTTTTCTATCGGCTATAACTCGGTAGTTATCGCGCCCCTTAACGCCTTCAAGAATGTCATGAATTATCGCCGCCGGGTCTTCGCTACGGCTGTTATCCGAGGTTATTACAGTAAAATCCGCAAGTCGGGTGCTTATCTCGCCCATTACCGGGCGCTTGCGCCGGTCGCGATCTCCGCCGCATCCGAAAAGCAGGACTATTCTCTCGCCCTCGCGGCGAAATCCTCTTATCGATACTAGCAGATTCTCAAGCGCGTCGGGTGTGTGAGCGTAATCAATAAAAACAGTGAAGTCGGCTTCATGCCCAAGTTTTACTCGCTCAAGCCGCCCGTCAATGCCGGAAAGTCCGGCAATTGCCGAGGAGATAATTACAGGCTTTATCCCAAGCTCGGCGGCAAGAGCGGCGGCTTCAAGCGTGTTCATAACATTGAATTTGCCGGGCATATGCGCTTTTATTCTGAGGAGCGAGCGAGCCGAGGTCAGCGTGTAGCTAATCCCGTCGATTCCGTCATCAGATATGTCCGACGCTGAATAATCGGCCGTCCTGCCCGTGGCCGAGCAGGATATAATTCTTCCGGCGCACGAGGCGGCAATATCATTATAATATTCAGAATCGGCATTTATTACAGCAAGAGAGCATACACCGAAGAGTTTCTGCTTTGAGCAAAGATATTTCTCCATTGTGCCGTGAAAATCGAGATGCTCGGGCGAGAGATTTGTGAAAATTCCGGCCTCAAATTTAAGAGAGGCCAGCTTCTCAAGGTGAAGTGCGTGCGAGGTTGCCTCGATAAAGACATATTCGACATTATCGGCCGCCATCTCGGCAAGCAAGGCGTATAATTCCTCGGGGTCTGGAGTGGTCATGTTGGCAAGCTTATCCCTATTTTCAGAAAACAGCCGCCTGTTCCCGGACAGGCAGCTGACTGTTCCTATGAGACCGCACCTATACATTGCCGCCTCAAATATTGCTTTTAGTATATGAGTAACCGAGGTTTTTCCGTTTGTTCCTGTCACTGCTACCAGTTTCATTTTACGGGAGGGGAAGCCGTACCAGGCGTCTGACAGGCAGGCAAGCGACTGTCTTGTTCCGGGTACGGTGATGATTTGAGCTGACGCATAAAATTCGCGTCCGCAATGCGCGCCCTCCTCTACAACAATCGCCGAGGCACCCGCGCTAAGCGCCTCGCGGATAAATAAGTGTCCGTCGTGATGCAGCCCGCGTATGGCAACGTAAAGGCAGCCTTTACACGCACGCCGCGAGTCGGAGACAACCTTTGTGATTTCGATTGCCCCCTCATATTCCGGGCAGACAATTCCCGCCTCCCGGCATAACATTCTCAGTTCCATACCGCCCCTCCGAGATTTTAATTATTTTCACATCTCCCGGCTTACGGCTTCTGTTTTTTTTAATCTTCATGCCGCCCCGGCGGCCAAGGAATGTCTGAGTTAAAAAACACAAAACTTGCTTTAAAGCTGCTTTATTCAACATCATCAAGATATCTAAATGTCACCGTCACAACCGTTCCCTCGGGGACGACACTGCCCGCCGCCGGAGACTGCGACACCACAACAGCACCTGTTCCGGCAAGGTAATTGCGGGTCCCCTCGATTTTTATGTTAAGTCCGGCATTTATAATCATGCTGTTTGCTGCCGCGGCCGTTCTCCCTTCTACGCTCGGGACGGTGATGGTTTTCTCGGGTATGTCATTGCTTGTGTAGAGTATCACCCTGCCCGACGACTGCTCCATCGAGCTGCCCGCCGCCGGAGATTGACGGGTGACGTATTTACCGTCTCCCCTGATTTCGATGTTTATATCAAGGCTCTCGGCATAGGTTGTCGATAGCGCAGTACTCCAGTGAACAAAGTTCGGAACGCTCACCGCCATATTTTTGAGTTCTTTTTCGGTATAAACGGCCTCAACTCCAAGATAGGGCAGAATTTTATCCATAACGCGGCCGACATAGGGAGCGGCCACCACACTGCCGTATGACGAGCCTATCGAGGGTTCGTCTACTATAATTATCACCGCATACTGCGGGTTATCAGCCGGAGCATAAGCGACGCAGGAACCGATACGCAAATCCTTATTGTCACCGATTTTCTCGGAGGTTCCGGTCTTAGCCGCCACGCGGTAGCCCGGAACATATGCGTTTCTCCCGCCTCCCTCGCCCGACACACCTTCCTCAAGGATTTTTGATATTGTCTGACAGACCTCGCTGCTGACCACCTGACGTCTTACTGTATTCTCAAATTGATATACCGTCTTTCCATCCTTGTCAACAATTTTATCAACTATATGCGGGGTGACAAGATACCCTCCGTTAGCCACCGATGCTACCGCCGTTATCTGCTGAAGAGCTGTGATTTTAAAGTTTTGCCCGAAAGAAGAAACGGCAAGGTCGATATCTCCGAAATGATTTTTTTGATAGAATATGCTCGGACTCTCGCCCGGCAGGTCTATCCCGGTTTTTTCAAGGTAACCAAACTGTTTTACATAGTCATAAAATTTTGATGTGCCAACCCGCGCTCCGAGCGTCATCATCACTATATTGCAGGAATGCTTAAGCCCGCCCGCAAGGTCGATACTCAGGTGTCCCTGTATCTTGTGGCAGCGTATTCTTGTGCCGAGTACATTGTGGGAACCGGGGCAGAAAAAATTCTCGGTTAGATTTGCGAGCTTTTCTTCAAGAGTCATTGCCACGGTCATTATCTTAAAGGTCGAGCCCGGCATATATATTTCGGTTATCGCTTTGTTTGACCATGTTGTCAAAAGCAATTCGCGCTTGAGTGCGGCGTATTCATCGCTCCCCTCGGGGAAGTTGCTTGAAGATAACTTCTTTAGCGAATAGTCATTGAGAATCCAAGGGTCGTTCAGATCAAAGGAGGGGGCGATAGCCATCGCTACTATGGCGCCGGTGTTGACCTCCATCACAATTCCGCAGGTGCGGTTGTTAGCGCCCGACTCAATCAGAGTAGCCTCAAGCTGCTCCTCAAGCACCGCCTGAACATATGCGTCTATTGTGGTAATTAAGCTGTCGCCGTTCTTTGCAGGGACATAGCTCTCGTATTCGTAGGGCATCTCATTTCCATAGGAATCGCGGGCGGTTATATATTTGCCCGAGCTGCCGGCGAGCTGCTCGTTATATTTCAGTTCAAGCCCATAAAGACCGCTGCCATCGCTGCTTGTGAAACCTATCACATGGGCGGCAAGAGTTTCCTGAGGATAATATCGTGTGCTGGTCGCCTCGGCGTATATTTGGTCGTTGTATTTGTTGTGGTCTATGAATTGACGTATTTTTTCGGTTGTCGCCTCGTCAACGTTGCGTGCGATTGTCCGATCAAGATATTTTTTATATCCGGTCTGCTTTATGACGTAATCATATGTAACGCCGTATTTCTCGCCAAGTATTTGCGATAGCCCGCGCGCGATATTCTCGGCAGTCTCTCCGGCGGCAAGTCCCGCCTTGCCATCGAAATTTGCGATTCCGCGCGGCGAAATGAAAACACGGTATGTAGTGACACTTGTCGCAAGAAGAACGCCGTTTGCGTCGTATATATTGCCTCTCTCGGCGTTTATCACAGATTCGGTGGTAAGCTGATCTATAACCTTTGATTGAAATCTCTCGAAATCAACTGTCTGTATAAAAAGAACTCTGATAAGCAAAAACGAAAACAAAAAGATTAGGAGAAGTCCGATTACCGCCGATCTTCTGATGGCGCCTGTCGATATGGAATCCGATCTCAACTTGCTTCCCTCACTTTCGTGCTTTTGACCATACCTCTCTGAGAATCTGAGCATTGTGCCGAATTGCTGTCATCCTTAAGACGGCAAAGACGCAAAGCTCATCAACTGAAAGATGAATCTTTCAAAATCCCCTGCCCTTTTATTATATTAACGTATATCTGAATATATGAAAGTGACTTTAACCAGGAAAGCCGAGAGCACTAAGAAGAGTTGATAGGCCAAACTTCCTGTCGCCGTCGTTATTATAAATAACCACTTTTTCCTCGGACTCGCCGCCTATATATTTCACCGCAGCAAATTCGCGGTCCACCATGCCAAGCCTTGTCCTTGCCATCATTTCTATGTATTTCAGGTCGTTTTTAATCTCTATTTTGCGCTCAAGCTCCTCTTTCACCTCGGTGGCTTCGCGAAACCTTGCCTCGGCGGCATATAGCTCGGTTGAGGCCTGCGAGGTAATAACGGTGCCTGCCACAACAAGTAGCAGCGAGAGGGCAATCGTGAGGATTGCAACCATTGTGGTAACCGGCATTTTCTTTTTCTCGCCCTCCGCCCGGCGCTCCCTCTGATCAATGTCGAGCCACTCTTTAGCGGCGCGCTCTGTTATGCCGACAATATCTTTCTTTCTGACAACAACCCCAAGCCTCTCAACAATTGACCTGCCGGCATCTTTACCCGTTCTTGCGCCGCCCTGCGAAGCAGCACGAGAAGGAACCGTCGAATTCCGCTTAACATCCGAGCAAGCGACGTTCGCTTTTGAGGAAGGGGAAGTTTCGCTCCCGACGTCGCTTGATGATCTGTTCATTCTGCGACGAGCGTAAAAATATCGCTTGAACTCCTCAGAGCCAAGTTCCCTCCGGCCACCCGCCGAATATGAACTATTATACCGTATGTTACCGATATCGCCCTTCAATCCTCTCACCCATCCTTATAGCTTTTGTGCCGCGCGGAGCTTTGCGCTTCTTGAGCGCGGATTTATCTCAAGTTCTTTTGCCGAGGGTAAAATCGGCTTGTTTGTTATAACCTTTATATCGGGCTCCCTGTCACAAATGCAAACCGGGAAATCGCGCGGGCAGTTGCAACCCGAGGCAAACGATGCAAAAGTCTTTTTTACAATTCTGTCCTCAAGCGAATGAAAGGTTATCACCGCAATCCTCCCGCCGGGTTTCAAGAGACCTGTCGCCTCGGTGATCGCCGGGGCGATAACGTCAAGCTCGCGGTTAACCTCGATTCTTATTGCCTGAAAGCTTCGTTTTGCCGGGTGATGTCCTCTCTCGCGTGAGGCGGCGGGAATGACCGACATTATGATCTCGGACAGCTCCGAGGTGGTTTCTATTTTCTTTATTTTCCTCGCCCGAGCAATAGCTGCGGCGATTCTCGGCGCGAATCTCTCCTCGCCGTATTCATATAAAATTCTTTTCATCTCGCTCTCGGGATATTGGTTGACCACATCCGCGGCATTGAGCGAATTTCGTGCATCCATCCTCATGTCGAGCGGCGCGGGCTGGCTGTAGGAAAATCCGCGCTTGGGTGTGTCAAGCTGATAGGAGGACACGCCAAGGTCGAGCAGCAGGCCGTCAATGCGGGCAATGTCGAGCGCGGCACAAATCGCGCTAATATTGCTGAAATTGTCGCGGACAAGCGTCACCCGCTCGCCAAACTCGGAGAGATTTTTACCTGCCGCCGCTATAGCGTCTCCATCCTGGTCTATCGCTATGAGGCGTCCGGTCGTGAGCTTTTGGGCGATTCCGCGTGAATGTCCGCCGCCGCCCGCTGTGCCGTCAATATAAATTCCGTCGGGTTTTATCGCGAGCGCATCGATACATTCATCGAACATCACCGGCTTGTGCGAAAAATCATCTGCTCTCATTCTCACAGCCCAAGAAGCTCAAGAGCTTCTCTTATCCCGTCAGCATTTTCATTCTCAATCTTTTCTGTGTAGTTTTCTTCAGACCATATCTCGCCGTAGTCGCCGCAACCGATAACAACCGCGTTTTTGGAAATCCCCGCGTGAGAGACAAGCTGCTGAGGAAGGAGTATTCGGCCCTGCGCGTCGGGTGTGACGTCGGCAGCGGTGCGGTAAAGGTAGCGGAGCGTGTCCTCGGCCGTTTTGCGGGGAACCGACTTCAGGGGCGCGATAAATTCTTCCCACGCCTCCATTGAATAAAAGCAGATAAAATTCCCGCGGATGCTGCGCGTGACCATAAATGACGCGCCCAACTCCTCACGGTATTTTGCGGGGATAAATATTCTGTTTTTTGAATCAAGCACATGTCTGAATTCACCCGACAGCATAATTTCCCTCCAAACTTTAAACACTTCTCACCACTTTTAACCACTATGGTATCATTATACAACATACTCGCCGCGATTGCAAGAGGTTAGATAATTTTTTTCTATATTTTTTCAGCAATTACATATAAAAAACAAAGACACGCAGGCTCAAACCTCCTTGTGGAAGTTTCAGTCTGCGTGTCCTTATTCTAAACTCTTATCTTTGTAAAGCGCATCAAAGCATATATTTTATCCGACCAGTGAAACCTCGATATAAACCGGGTGATGATCGGATGCGTAGTCACCGTTTATCTTCTCGCTTGCAACCCTGTACAATTTAACTATCACATTGTCCTCCGACACAAAAATAAAGTCGATTATTTTGCTTGCTGAGCCATAGTTATGGAAGGTAGCTCCGGCATTTTCCTTTTTCAAGGCAATGTCGGACGATGACACAAGATATGTTTGATCGATTGCCTTGTATTCGGCTGATCCCGGGATACAGTTGAAGTCGCCTGTCATGATAACCGGATATTCGGAATATCCCGCAGCAAAATCAATAAGAGGAGTCACTTGCTTTACTCTTGCCACGCTGCTTGTATGCTCAAAGTGAGTGTTTATATGGACAAAAACTCTGCCGTCAATATTTCTTTTTAGCACTGCATATGTAAATATCCGATTGAGCGACGACTCGCTATATTTCGACACTCGCTCGGGCGTATCAGACAGCCACCTCGTTCCGCTCTCAATAAGCGTGAATTTATCCTTGCGGTAGAATATCGGATTATATTCACCCGAGTTGCCGCCGTTTCTCCCTTCCCCCACATAGGAATAATATCCCGAGAGTCCTGCCCTGAGCCTATCCATCCAAATTGGTGAGGCCTCCTGAAAACCTATTAAATCAGGGAGGTAGTTTTCCACCATCGTTATTACTCGGTTTGCCCGCTCGACATTCAGGTTGCTCACCCACACATTAAAGCTCATCGCCGAGATTGTCATGTCGACCTCAACCCGGAGAATTTCAGCATCTCCGACACTCAGCTCCGCATCTCCCCCGGAGGCTGAAAGCAAGCTTATTCTTCGCGCAAAATCCTCAATTGCCGCTACCCTTCCTTCAAGACTGTCTGACCAGAGTATAATCTGCCGGCCATGTGTGCCGATAAAATACTCGTCCGCGTCAAGTGTATGGGAATAGGCCGAGCCGCCCTCCCTTGAGGTGACACCGAACAGTATCTCGTGCTCTTTAACCCTGTCCGACGCATCCGAATAAAGATCAAGCAAATATCCCGAGGCGGCGGCGATGGCGTCGCGCAATTGCCCGGCGAGCAGCCTGTCGGTGTTGCTCTCACCGTGTTTATAAACTATCGCATATTTATAAATTTGAACACCGTTTAAAGCGAGCGAATCAAGAGCATATCTTCCCGAGAAAATATAGTCATCCTCTTCGCTTAAGAGCACGTCACCGACAGAGTGGGAGGCTACAACATCGGCCACAAACTTCTCGGCGGCAAGATATGTGCCGCCGCTCGATATGCCGGTGATAATCAATTTTTTTCCCACCATTCCGTATCCATAATCGTCAACCCGCATACTCTCTCGGAAGGCTGCGCTCTCCTCCCGGTTTGTGTTGCCGATGATTATTTCAAATTCGCCTGCCGAATATTTGGGGTCGCCCGGCTTTATGAAGTCGGTTTTAATATTTACGTCAATTCCAAGCTTGTCTTTCAGAGCGCCTAAAACTAGCTGAGCCGCTTCAATTTCTTTGTCGTCTGCATTGTCTCCCCTCACAACAGAATACTTTCCAATCTCTGAAACAAGCAATTCACATTTTTGTGATGTCTCCTCTGTGTCATCGCCTTCTGATAATTCGTCCGACCCTGTGTATCTCTCCCCACAACTCACCATTAGAGCGACCGCAAGGATTAAGGACATCAGCAATAAAATTATTTTTCTCAACCACATGACTATTCCTCCGGATATTTCTTAATAAATAACAAGCACAAAACTATGGCTCTATCCTACAAGAGCCTGAATGAATTTTGAATTTCATTCAGGCTCTTTGAATTTTTATAAAAAAGTGTTAATAAAGATTTGTCATATGAAAATCATTCGCTCGCGATGAAGCCCATGCTGGTCATCCAGTTATAGAAGATAACATATGGTGTCGATTCTCCTTCGGCATTTGACTCGGTAAGTGGGCTGATATAGTCTCTGATGTTTGCGTTGCTCTGTCCTCTTAACTCAAGTATAAGCGATTCCACAAGAACGCTAAGTTCATCATAGGTTTTGCAGGCCTCTATCCTTGCCTCAGTCTCGTCAGACAGCGCCTCTATCGCCCTTATCAATTCGGTGTTGACCTTCTCACCTTCAAATGTAAAGCCAAGAATCAGGTCTGTTGTCGCATCTCGGTTTTGGCTCATACCGTATTCCCAAATCAAGGGGTCAACACCGGCCTCGGTGAGTGTGATAAACGTGTTTCCGGTTTTATTAAGATCCATCCAGTAACCGTTGTTTTCGGTTCTTACCACCTGTCCGTTATCGTTTAATGTGTAGTTAACATCCTCGATTCCGTAGAGCAACAGGTTGCGGAGCTCGGCGTTTGTGTTGAGATAGGTTATAATCTCCATGCTTCTCTTAACATCGACCGTGTATCCGCCGACAGCAAACATTGAGCCAAAAATTGTATCCTGAGTGGCTCTGGGTGACTCGAGAACTATCATCTCGTAATCTTCGCCGTATATATTCTCAAGCTCGGCTCCGCCCTTGACTATTTTAATCGCACATTTTGCATCGTTCGGAACATCGCTCTTGAAATAACCGCGCTCGGTATAAAGCTTGTTCATGAGAAGCTGGTCTCTGTATATCTTTTTCGAGTTAAAAAGGCTGGCAAACTGAAGCTGTGAGCCAAGAGTTGCGCTCGGTGTATAAGTGTGACCTATTATCGAGAATTTATCGGGGTTTATTTCGAGCGTGTCGGGGTCAATCGACCAGTAAAGCACATTATAAATATCAGGCTCGCCGTGTATCGGAACTACATCGGGCTCAAAATCGGCAATATCCTCAAGGAAATCGCGGCAGCTTGTGAGATCCGGGAGATCCTTGATATTGTAATAATATTTAGCCAAAAGTTCCTTGTTGACAAGCATGTAAGTATACTCGCCTATCGTGCGGTTATTCGGAACCGCATAAGTTCCCCCGTTTACTCTTACCGAATTAAGGAATGCTCCGCTTATATAGTCATTGAGTTTCTTCGAGCCGCTTGTCAGCTCGTCGTCAATCCTTGAGACCCATTCCTTTTCAATATAATCAACAAGCCTATCATATCCGCCAAGGAAGAAGATATCTATAACATTGGGATCGGCCTCGGGATACTTAAGCTCAAGCAGACCCGTCTCAGGGTTGTAGTAGGTCTCCTCTGCGGTAGTTTCGGCCAGCGGGTCGACTGTGGTTTCGGCATATTTTGCGTACTGAGGATTTTCCTCGTAGAATCTCTCCTTAAGCTCATCCTGCGACCCCTCACCCTTGAAGTCTCTGAGGAATTTACGAAGAGCCTTGCGTGCCTCATCGGCAAGTTGGGCCTCTTCCTCTTTGGCAATGAAGGCCTGTTCTATAGCTTCGTAATATTCGTTTTCTGTGTAGAAATAAAGGTTTACTTTTGTCTTGAATTTTGACTTTGTTATTTTATTTACCTCTTTTTCCACCTCTTCGGCGGCCTCTGCCGTGGTTCTCTCATCTGTCATCAGGGCAATATTAAGCGTTCTTGTTCCTCTTGAAACCTCTGGGTTATCAAGCAAATCTTCCTCATCGCCCGACGACGCGCAGCTAACGAACAACAGCGAACTCATCAGCATAACGACGCAGAGCGCCAAGCACATGAGTTTTTTCTTCATAATCAAAGTTCCTCCTTGTTTTATCCGGGCACTACCAGACATAGATACTCTCTTATTTTACACCGATTATATTGAAATGTCAAGCTATATTTTATTTTATTTGTATATTTCCCACAACAGGGAGCTCAGGTCAATCAAGGAACCCGCGCAGATGCCGCGCACGGCTCGGATGCCTAAGTTTTCTCAGGGCTTTCGCCTCAATTTGGCGAATACGCTCGCGGGTTATGTCAAACTCCTTGCCCACTTCCTCAAGCGTCCTTGTGCGCCCGTCATAAAGCCCGAAGCGCAGCTTAATAACATGCTCCTCGCGCGGGGTGAGTGTATGGAGTTCGCGCTCTATCACCTCGCGCAGTATCGAGGCCGACGCTGCCTCGGCCGGTGCCGGGGTGTCGTCGTCGGGGATAAAGTCGCCAAGGTGGCTATCCTCCTCCTCGCCTATCGGTGTTTCAAGAGAAACCGGATCCTGAGCTATCTTCATTATCTCTCGAACCTTCTCGGCGCTCATTCCCATCTTTTCGCCGATTTCATCAGCCGTGGCCTCTCGGCCAAGCTCCTGGAGCATCTGACGCGAATAGCGCGAAACCTTGTGTATTGTCTCGACCATATGCACCGGGATTCTGATAGTCCTTGCCTGATCGGCGATGGCGCGTGTGATTGCCTGACGAATCCACCAGGTAGCATAGGTTGAAAATTTATATCCCTTAAGGTAATCAAATTTATCAACGGCCTTCATAAGCCCGAGATTACCCTCCTGAATTAAATCAAGGAAAAACATACCCTTGCCGACATATCTCTTTGCGATGCTCACGACAAGCCGCAGATTTGCCTCAACCAACTCATTTTTTGCCTTCTCGCGCTCGGCGGGGTCGGTGTTATTAGCCATTATTTCGGCAAGATATTTTTCGCGGTCTGCATCAAGCAGCGAAACCCGGCCAATCTCTTTGAGGTACATTCGCACCGGGTCGTCTATAGCCAGCCCCTCCTGCTGAAGCAGGCGCTCCATATTCTCGCCGGCGGCGCTAAGAGTCTCCACCTCTTGCTGAATATCGGTCATATCACGCTTTGACATATCGTCGGGCAGGGTGATCCCGTTTTCTTCGAGCGCCTCATAGAGCTTATCTATCCGCTCCATGTCATAGTTGAGTTCCTCGATTATCTTGTCAAGATCCTCGATTGTGAGAGCACCCTTCTTGCCCTTCTCTATTAGCTCGTTAATATCATATTTTTTGTCTTCGTTCGAGCCGGCTGCCGTGTGCTCAATTCCGGCAGGGGCGAGACTTGCATTATTTATATCATCGTTGAAAAGCAGTCCTGTATCGTCGAAAAGTTCTTCCTCGCCCTCGTCGCCCAGGTCATCGAATAACAAATCGTCGCTGTCTACCAACTCCTCCTCGTCAAATTCAGCCTCGGGCTCAAGGTCGTCCTCTTCTATATCTTCATCGTCAAGCTCGTCCTCAGCGTCAAGGTTGTCCTCGATATCATAAATGTGCAAATCGTCCTCTACGCCTCCGTAAAGCATTTCCTTGTCCTTGTCCCCCGCGCCGTCTGCCGCCGCGCGGCTTCTGTCTTTGAAATCCATCCTTTGTTCCTTCCTTTTTATGTAGTGTCTATTGTTTATGATTCTGAGCCTTGCGCCGTTTTAGCTTTAGTGCCGCAAAGCGGTCTCCGCTCTGCTCAGCCTCTGATATAATCTTTTCTTCTCTTAGCGCCGCGGCTGCCGCGCGAAGTATCTCTATGCTGTTATTGTCAAGATCCGAGCGTTTTATGATAAAGCCTTGAATTCTCCCCATTTCGTCTGACGAGAAATACTGACCGAGCATTGCCAGACTAAAACCGCTCTCGCTCGCCGTCAACTCCATTATTTTCAAAAAGACCCTTCTTCCGAATGATGTGAAAAAGTCATCTTCTTTTATGTCGACCCTGCCCGACACCACCGAGCTTCGATATTCCTCATACAACAAGAGCAAGCCAAGAATAACCTCCTCGGCTCCCGCCGCCGCGACATTTTTTGCGGCATCGGGATTTACTTTGTCTCCGAAAAACTTCGCGGCACTCACAGCATCCCGCCCCTCTCGGCGGCGGTATTCCTTCTGGCGCTTCGCGCGGATTTTCTCAACGTCGTTTTTTATGCTCTCAGCCGAAAGTCCGAGCTTCTCGGCAGCGTATGCAATATAAACATCGCGCTCCACGCTCTGCCCCGATGAGGCGATAAGTCCGCAAACCTCGCCCGCCGCACGAATCTTACCCTCTGCAGTATCTATATCGTATTTTACGATTATATTGCCGAATTTATGCTCAAAGCTGCTTTTGCTTCCCTCAAGCTCAATCCGAAACCTATCCTTGCCAAATTTCTTGATAAATTCGTCGGGATCTTTAGCTTCTCTGAGCTTCAGAACCCTGACCTCAAGCCCAACCTCGCCAAGCAGCCTCATGGCCTTGTCGGCCGCGCGCTGCCCCGCTTCGTCGCTGTCGTATGAAATAATCACTTTTTTTGTATAGCGCGCCATAATCCGTGCCTGATCGCTTGTTATAGCCGTTCCAAGCGTTGCCACCGCCATCTCAAATCCCGCGGCGTGCAGCGCGATAACGTCCATATACCCCTCGCAGAGCACCATCATGTCAGCGCAGTTCCTTCTTGCAAAGTTTAGTGCAAAAAGGTTTCGGCTTTTCTTAAAGCCCGGCGTGTCGGACGAGTTTAGATATTTTGGCTTTGTATCGTCCATCACCCGCCCTCCAAAGGCGATTATATTCCCGGTCGTGTCGATAATCGGGAAAATCACTCGGTTGCGAAAGAGGTCATAGTACCTCCCCGTTCGCTCGGAAAGGCCGAGAAGATAGCATTCCTTCAATTCCTCATAAGTGTACCCCAACGAGCGCATATGATCGCGAAGAAGCGAGAAGGAATCGGGGGCGAAGCCAAGACCGAATCTCTTTATAATGGCGGTCGAAAATCCTCTTTGTTCATTAAGATATCGAAGCCCTGCCCCGCCGAGCGCTGGGTCAAAAAGGCAGCTCCTGAAGAATTTTGCCGCCTCAAGGTTTATTTCATAAACCCGCCTGCGCGGCAAGCCCTCTCGCCCTTCTTCTCTTAAATCTCTCGGAATTCGGATTCCGGCACGCGAGGCCAAAAACTCGGCCGCACCCACATAGTCAAGGTTCTCGGCTTTCTCGATAAAGGTAATCACTCCTCCGCCCGAGCCGCAGCCAAAGCAATAAAAGCTGTTTGTTGCGGGGTAAATTGTAAAAGAGGGAGTCCTCTCACTGTGGAAGGGACATAATCCCTTGAGATTAGACCCCGCTCTTGTGAGTTTTACATAAGAACCCACAATCTCGGATATATCGTTTCTCTGTTCTATTTCGTCAATTATGTTTTTCGGTATCAGCACCGGCAACTACCTTTCCTTAATTTCGTATAGAGCGATGCGCCCATCGCTCGGCAAATCATTATCATTATCATTCTATAATAATATAAGCACAATGCTTCTTTTTTCAAAAACGGTTATGTAATATCCACCATTACCGTAATAGTTACAAGCCTTTAACTGTTTTATATTAGCCTCAGAGCTTTCCTCTCCAGACCTCCGGAACGAAAAGCTCCTTGAAGTTTTCAATAGCATATCTGTCGGTCATACCCGACACAAAGTCGGCCGCGCACCTCGCCTCGCCCTCCTCTGCAATATTTCGCCGATAGAATTCAGGCAGCTTGTCGGGGTGTTTGCTGTAATACTCAAAGAGCTGTATCAAAAGCGCTTTTGCTTTGCTCTCCTCCGATTTTGCAACCCGATTAAGATACACATTATCAAAAAGAAACTGCCGCAGCTCGTTTGTCGCCTCCTGAACCTCGGGTGTCATTTTTATGGCCGGTCTCTCTCGGCTGGCGTCGACCACGGCTGTGATCATTGTGTTTATCCTCTCGGAATGGGTCTCGCCCAGCGTTTTTTTCAGCTCCTTTGGAATCATTTCTTTGGTGAGTATTCCGGCGCGGCAGGCATCGTCAATATCATGATTTATATAGGCTATCCGGTCGGCGTATTTTATTATCGCACCCTCAAGAGTTGAAGCAACGCAATCGCCCGTGTGGTTTACAATGGCGTCGCGCACCTCCCATGTAAGGTTCAATCCCTCTCCATTCTTCTCAAGCTTGTCTACCACCCGCAGGCTCTGCTTATAGTGCGTGAAGTCAGGCGAATAGCACTGGCGAAGCGCCGCCTCGCCCGCATGCCCGAAGGGAGTGTGACCAAGGTCATGTCCGAGCGCGCCCGCCTCGGCTAAGTCCTCATTAAGGCGCAGCGCGCGGGCGATAGTCCGCGCTATCTGTGTCACCTCAAGCGTGTGAGTGAGACGCGTTCGGTAATGGTCTCCCACAGGTGCTAAGAACACCTGAGTCTTATTCATCAGACGCCGGAAGGACTGCGAGTGTATAATCCTGTCGCGGTCACGCTGAAATTCGGTACGAAGTTCCGAGGGTGCGTACGGACGCTCTCTGCCGCGTGTTTCGGAAGTGAAAAAAGCGTACTCCGACAGAGTCTGGCGTTCGCGCTCAAGAAAAAAGTCGCGGATATTTGCCATTTTTATACCCCCTTAATATTAATATCAATCAACACTAACCTTTTTATAATATACGCAGCAAAACGCGATTATACTTTTTTATTCGCGCAATTTTCTTATTTATGCGATATTTCTTTTTTTAAATCCGACTTGCGCCATTCCTTAACGAAACATGACGTTGGGCGCCAATAATAGTTCCCACATCACCTCCCGAGTGCGACATAAAATTAAGGGCTGCCCGATGTATAATAAATCGACTGGAAAGCTCCGGCTCCCGAGAAAGGCAGGGCAACAGATATGCGTCAGGAAGTTTACGCAGACCTTTTGTTTCTAATAAATTTCAGCATGGATTTTTTATGCCTTTATCTGACCGCTCGTTTTCTGCGTCGGCGCATATATCCGACGCTTATCACAATCGCGGCAGTCGTCGGCGGGGTATACTCTGTCGTTTCGCTCTTTCTGCCCTTTGGAAAAGTTTCGACGCTCATTGCAGACGCGGCGGTCTGCGCGCTGCTCACCGCGATAACCTTTCGCCGCCGCGGGAGGACGCTGGGTGCTTTTCTCAAAGAAACGGCGGTATATCTTTTGGTTTCAACGGCCGTCGGCGGCATAATGACCGCCCTTTTCAATCTTCTCAACCGGTTTGACCTTCCCCTTCAGAGCGGCGGTGACAGCATATCATCCTGGCTTTTTTTCCTGCTTGCGCTCCTGAGCGGTCTGGCGGCGATGAAAAGCGGGAATATACTCAAGAGGATAGCCTCGCGCCGGCTCTTATCGGTAAAGATCGTGTTTGATAAAAAAAGCGTCACCCTAACCGGGATGACAGACACCGGGAACATCCTGCGCGACCCGGCGAGCGGGAAGCCGGTGATAATAACAGACATAAAGGCCACCCTGCCCATTTTGCCCGAGGAGGTCAGTCGGGCGGTACTTATGGGGAGCGTTGACCCAATAACCGAAATGCCCGCAAAATATTCAACCCGGATAAAAATAATCCCGAGCGTGAGTGTTTCGGGCAGCAAGCTTTTGCTAGGAATCGTACCCGACAAAATCGTCCTGTCCGGCGAGCATGGCGACACCGATGTCGCCGCGCTCTTCGCCCCCCTGTCGGTTCCCAAGATGCCCGAGGGGTGTGGGGCGATAATCCCGGGCGAACTTAACATATGAAAGGAGGCTCCGGCCAAATGACTATATTCGTTAAACTTATTTCTTTTATAAAAAAGCTTAGGCGGCGGCGCGAGAGCGGGATATTTTATATAAACGGCCCCGACACTCTTCCAGCGCCCCTCTCGCGCGAGGACGAGGCCGAGATGATCTGCCTGCTCGACGGCGAGGGAGACGGGCAGGACGCCTCCGAGAAAGCAAAGCTAACCCTGATTGAGCACAATCTTCGTCTTGTTGTCTACATAGCAAAAAAATTCGAGAACACAGGAACCGGGCTTGAAGATCTGATTTCAATCGGCACACTCGGGCTTATCAAGGCGATTAACACCTTTCGCTCCGACAAAAATATCAAGCTTGCAACCTATGCCTCGCGCTGCATAGAGAACGAAATACTTATGTATATCCGAAAAAACGGCAATATCAGAAGTGAAATTTCAATAGACGAGCCTCTTAATATTGATTGGGACGGCAACGAGCTGCTCCTCTCGGACATACTCGGCAGCGAGGAGGACGGCGTGTCCTATAATCTTGAGCAGCGCGAAGAACGCGAGGCGATACTCCGGTCGGTCTCTCGGCTCTGCGACCGCGAACGGTTGATTATCGAGCTGCGTTACGGCCTTGGCGGACGGCGCGAAATGACCCAAAAGGAGGTTGCTGACCTTCTCGGGATATCGCAGTCGTATATTTCAAGGCTTGAGAAAAAGATTTTAAAGAAGCTCAAGGGAGATATGCTTGAGCTGATATAGGAAATTACCGGACATCGTATCTCTCTCCGGTTATCTCAGGGCAGCTCCTGCCCGAGGTGAGACTTATCAGACTCTGGCAAAGCGCGTTGGCAATACTTTTTTTAGCGGCGAAATTGATTGTCACATCCTCTGAGAAATCGCTGCCGTCGATGAGTGCGCCCTTGTCGGTCAACTCAAAGAGGATCCTCTGATAATCCGAATAGGAGCAAACAAGTCTCATCTCGGCATACTCCTCATAGGTCACAATTCCTGCAGCTTCAATTGCTCCGGCAGCCGCCTTGGTGTAGGCGCGCGCCAGCCCGCCTACACCTAGCAGTATCCCGCCGAAATATCTTGTCACTACCACGCAGGCGTCGACAACGCCTGCTTTTTTTATGCATTCAAGTACCGGTATTCCGGCGCTTCCCTGCGGTTCGCCGTCATCGGAATAGCGGGCAATCCTCCCACCGTCGAGCAGATATGCCCAGACATTGTGCCGGGCATCGTAATGCTCGCTCTTTATTTCTTTAATATATGCCGCGGCCTCGCCCTCGCTCGCGACAGGCCGCGCGCGCCCTATGAAGCGCGAGCGTTTTTCCTCATGCTCCGAGAGCGCCTCGCCCTTTATTGTAGTGTAAAGAGCTGTTTTATCTTTGTTCTCAGCCATTTCTTCATTCTTCATTCTTCATCTTTTCATATTCCCTCATCATCCCTCTTGTCCTAGCATCCACAATTGCGCTCACATGGACGCCGTCGTCAAGAAACTCGGCGGCCTCAATAGTTGAATTCCGGTAGAGAAGATTCAGGGCTGATTGGTTGGCGTGAGGGATTCGGTAGGTGACTTTTTTGTGGCCGAGCATTGTCAGCTCCTCAAGCTTTTCAACAAGGCGGTTGACTCCCTGCCCTGTGGCGGCCGAAATATAAACCGTTTCCTTTGAGGCGCCTTCTCTTGTGGGGAATGTGTCACAAACACCTCGGTCGCATTTGTTAAAGACATAGAGTGTCGGCTTACCGGCAGCACCGAGCTCTTCGAGCAATCCCTCGGTTACCATGAGCTGCTCGGAGAATTCGGGGTCGGAAGCGTCGACCACTATTATCAGTATATCGGCAGTAACCGCCTCGTCAAGCGTTGACTTGAAGGCCTCGATTAAATGATGGGGCAGCTTTCGTATAAAACCGACTGTGTCGGTGAGCAGGATACTGCCGCCGCCGGGAAGTGTGTATTTTCGGGTTGTTGGGTCAAGGGTTGCGAAAAGCTTATCCTCAGCGAGGATTCCCGCACCGGTAAGATAATTAAGAAGGGTTGATTTCCCGGCGTTTGTATATCCGACTATCGCAGCCTTTGGTATGCCGCTTTTCTCGCGCGAGCTTCTCATAGTTTTCCGGCTGCGCTCAAGCTTTTCTATTTCCTCGCTAAGCGCCGCAATCCTCCTCTTGAGGTGGCGGCGGTCTGTTTCAAGCTTTGTCTCTCCCGGACCTCTTGTGCCGATTCCGCCGCCCAGACGCGACATCTCTATCCCCTTCCCGATAAGGCGGGGTGCGGTGTATTTGAGCTGCGCCAGCTCAACCTGAAGCTTACCCTCTCCGCTCACCGCGTGCAGCGCAAAAATGTCGAGAATCAGCATTGACCTGTCTATAACCTCGACCTCGCCACCGAGTGCCTTTTCAATATTTCTTATCTGCGAGGGCGAGAGTTCCCCGTCGAATACCACAAGGTCTATGTCGTCCGCCCGGCAATATGCTTCAAGCTCGGCTATCTTGCCGGTGCCTAAATATATGGCAGGGTCGGGATTGTCGCGAATCTGAGTAACCCGTGCGACAGCCACTCCGCCCGCTGTTTCGAGCAGGCGCTCAAGTTCGTCGAGCAGGCGCTCAAGGCGCTCGGCATCCTTTGAATCCTTGGCAATCCCCGCCAAAACCGCTCTTGATATTTTAGTTTTTTCCATATGCCTCCACTCCGCCCGGCGGGCGGCTTGTATATTTTTTGTTTCACCTCATGAAAAGCGGCAAGCAACGCGCCCATAGGACGACATTCCTTGCCTGCTTTTATTAAGGCGGCGAGCATAATCTCCCGGCATTCTGCCGAGCTTCCATCCCGCCGTATTAACAGTTTGCACTTACCGATTTTCGAGTCTTCTTTTGAATCTGTCGACACGTCCGCCGGCATCCACAAACTTCTGCTTACCAGTGAAGAAGGGATGACACTTCGAGCAGATATCAATTTTGATATCCCCGCCCTTTGTGGATCTCGTCTCAACCGTTTCGCCGCAGGCGCACCTTATTATGGCCGTCTGATATTTAGGATGGATTCCATCTTTCATTTTTAACACCTCACTCTTATATGGAAAAAAGTTATCTTGCACAATACCAAAGGATTATACCACATATCGCCGGCTTTTGCAAGGGCTTTTTATAATTTTTAGCGCTTTTTATCTTGATTTCACTCATATTATGATTTTCCGCGCCTCTATGTAGTACCTCTTGTCCTCAGCGTGACCCATCGAGAAGGTTTTGCGGGGCAGGGCGCCGTCGCATAGCACCGAGCGAAAAAGTTCGTTTTTTGTCATTCCATCAAAGATGAAGGCAACGGTTTCCGGCTCGCTTGCAAGCGAGAGTGTCTCGTCCACTCCGTGAATGTAGTCAACCGAGTTGCGGGGGTTATCCCTGAGATACAGGTCAAGGAAGTTTTGAAGCGTGCCGACCGCAAGCTGATGCTCAGGATTCGGTATATTGATAATCTCCTCTCCGCTCGCCCAAACCGCTCTGATCGTCTGCGGTGAGGCAGTCCCGCCGAGGGCGGCCGTATATTTTTTTAACTCGCCGATAAGGCGGCTCGGCTCAACGCCAAAAACAACCCGGTATATAGGCTCGAAATCGAGCGCATCGTCGTGAATATTGACAAGCTCGGCCAGTGCAAAGCGCGCAGGATGAGAGAGGGCGGCCTCGCCGATTTCTGACTTTAGCTGTTCGTAGACTTCTTTGGCGGTTGCAAGCGAGTGGTTGCCGTCTCCAACGGCAATTGCAAAAGGCTTTTTTTGCTTAACCCCATATTTGCGATAAGTTGCGTCGGGCTGGGTGAGCAAATTAATTTGGCTTGCTATATGCGCGGCTCCTCCCTCTCGGTCTATAAACCACGCGCGAATACTCCCGCCGCCCGCCATAAGCCGAAAATCATATGCCGGCTTCATTTTTTCCTTCTGCCCGTCAAAATATTCAACTATATTGCGCTCCGGGTCGTCGACAAGCAGCATTATATGCGGCAGCTCAAGCGGTGCGGCTTTTCGGATTTTAACGCGCGGCGGAATGCGCTCGGGAACCGTTCCCTCGGTAGACCGAACCGGTGTCTCTGTGCCGGGGCGCCAGTCATAGCACTCAAGGTCAACAGCACCGACAATTCCTCGCCTCACCCTACCGTCCGACTGTGTGCGCTCAATATATATCATTGTATTCTTATGCTCGACAAAAAAGCTTTTGGAATACTCCTTCATTCGCGAAACAATCGTCGGCATCCTCGCCTCGCTCTCGCTAAGATATGCCTCGGGCAGAATGAGGGCGAGCGTTGACGGTGCCTCGCCGACAAATCTTGCTGCCTCTTCCCAATACTCGGGCTGGCTTGTGAACTGGTCGCAAGCAACTGTCGCCCACTTCTCCCCGTCTACATATCTAAAATCAGGCAGCATTATATCGGCCGGAACAAAACAGCACTTCATTATAAATAACCATCCTTTTTGATTTTGTCTGATTTTGCCGGGAACACTCGCCCGGCCGGAATAAATATTTCACCTTTCTATTGTACACGAAACCGCAACAAAAATCAACATATATATTTTCATTAATATTGTTGCTATCGCAACGAATAAGTGATATAATATACACATTGCAGATTTGAGAGAAACTTGCGACTATGTGCTTTTGTAGAACTTGATTAGTAGAACTTGATTAAATGAAAGGCTGGTTATTGCATATGATGGGTGGTCCCCCCATGGGGTTCGGCGGCGGCGGTCGCTATCAACATGAACGAGTCGAGCCCCCAAAATCTTTTGTAGATATCTTCCGTTATCTTAACGAACTGCTCGGAGGCTTCTTCTATCGGCTTTTTTACATATTCGGTCTTGTCTGGAAGACCGGGCCGTGGATAATGATTTTCATGAGCCTTATCGCTCTTTTCAACGGCGTTATGCCGGTTGTCGGCTCGATTATATCAAAAAATGTCCTGAACCAATTGCAGCACGATTATGAAAACTCAACCGGAGGTGAGTCTGTCGCGCTTTTTCTCGGCTCCGCTGTCTTTTATCTTTTGATTATTCTCTTTTCTTATAGAATACTCAACAGGGTTGTACACCAAATTTCGCACGCCGTCACTCGCGTGGCAGGCGAGAAGGTCGTCCGGCGCGTGAAGGTTGAAATCATGGAGAAGGCTAAAACGCTTGATCTCGCCTCCTTCGACCGCCCCGAGTTCTACGAAAAACTCGAAAACGCCAACCGCGAGGCGGGAAGCCGACCCATCTCAATCCTCTCCTCAACCTTCACGATGATAAGTACAAGCATAAGCCTTGCGAGCTATATTGTCATCCTCGCCACAGCACCCGGTATGTGGTGGATGGCTATCGTCATCGCCCTTGTGTCGATTCCCTCGGCCATTATCAATTTTATCTACCGCAGAAAGAACTTTCAGTATATTCGCCACCGCTCAAAGGATCGCCGCCAGATGAGCTATTACTCCGGTTTGCTTGTCGACAAGGATATGGTTAAGGAGGTTCGGATGTACGACTTATCCGACACCTTCATTGACAAATATGAGGAGGTTTTCGGTCGCTATTATTCGGGGCTGCGCCGTCTTATTATCAGCGAGAGCTTATGGCATGTGTTCATAGCGGTTATCTCGGCCACGGTTAACTGCTTCTGCTATGCTCTGGTGGGGCTCGGCGTCTTTCGCGGTCTCTTCCGAATCGGCGACTATTCGCTCTACACAGGCGCACTGACCAATATCGCCTCGGATGTCTCCTCACTTATCGGCGTGTCTGCCACAATATATGAAGGAACTCTCTTTATCGACAATTTGATTTCCTTCATGAAAGAGGAGCAAACGCTTGTTCCGACAAAGAAAATCCCCGAGATACCGGCGGCGGGTCAGCCTCATACGATTGAATTTAAAAATGTAAGCTTCGCCTATCCCGGCACTGATAGATATGTACTTAAAAATATCAACCTAAACTTCAGAGCGGGCGAAACGGTGGTTCTTGTCGGCCTCAACGGAGCGGGAAAAACCACACTTATTAAACTGCTCACACGGCTTTACGATCCCACCGAGGGCGTGATAATGCTTGACGGACGGGACATACGTGAATACGATACAAAAGAGCTTTATAAAATCTTCGGAATCATATTCCAGGACTTCGGGAAATACGCCGTCACAATCTCGGACAACATCGCCTTCGGCGAGGTTAGCAAAGCACCTGACAGCACCGAGATACGCAACGCGGCGATACAGTCGAGCGCCGACGATTATATCACAAAGCTTCCTCACGGATATGATACCCCGCTCATGCGCATATTCGAGCAGGAAGGCACAGAGCTTTCAATCGGCCAGTGGCAAAAGCTTGCCATCGCGCGAGCCTTCTATAGCGATTCGGATATCCTGATTCTTGACGAGCCGACCGCCTCGCTCGATCCGATGGCAGAGCAGGAAATTTTCAATCAGTTCGACCGCTTGCGCAAAGATAAAATGACAATCTTCGTCTCACACCGCCTCTCAAGCGCCACCGTAGCAACTAAAATTGTTGTTCTTGAGTATGGCGAGGTTATCGAGGAGGGCGACCACAAGGAGCTTATGGCGCGGCGCGGGCGATACTATGAGCTTTTCTCGACACAGGCAAAGCGATATCTCGGCGAGGACGAGCGGGGCGAACTTGGCAAGGGTCTTAATATGGGAGAAAAGCCGGATAAGAAAAATGGCGAGCGGCGGCGCCCTCGGCGCTCGCCCGAGCAAATCGACAAATATGATGGCATCACGATAGAATAATTATCATAATATTCCCGCGCCCGATTGCAGTATCGTGAGCATCGGAGCGCGGATTATTATGTTCTTTAGGTGAACTTTGCGCACAAAAAACATATTATATATTAAATAAACACAATATTTGACGCAAATAAAGATTTTTCGGCCAAGTCTCTTGACACACCGCTTGAAAACACATATAATATCTCTTATTCACATCTTATATTAAAGGGAGCAAGTTTGAAAGAAAACAAGTTTCCTTTCAAACAACGGGCTTTGTGCCTTTGGAGCCGTGGTTGATGGCAGCAATACCTGCCGGGCCGGCACCGGCACAAATCTCTCTCCCACAGAAAGGCATGGTCATAATTATGTCACTCAAGGTTGTAAAATTCGGAGGCTCCTCTCTTGCCGACGCAAAGCAGTTCAGGCAAGTTGCCTCTATCATAAAATCCGACCCCTCGCGCCGGTTCGTCATCCCCTCGGCGCCCGGCAAGCGCCACTCGGGCGACGCAAAAATCACAGACCTACTCTACCGCTGCTACGATCAGGTTCAATCGGGCGGTGATTTTGAAACTACATACGCATCTATTGTCGAGCGCTACAACTCGATAATCAGCGATCTCGATCTTGATTTCGACCTGTCGGGCGAATTCGAGTATATAAAAAACTCGCTGCTCCACCGCTCGGGGCGCGATTTCGCGGCCAGCCGGGGCGAGTACCTAAATGCTATAATTCTCGCAAAATACCTCGGATTCGACTTTATCGATGCTGAAAATGTCATCTTCTTTAAGGAAAACGGCACGTTCGACGAAGAAAAAACCGATGCCGCGCTGCGCGAGGAGCTAAAAAACCATAAAAACGCGGTTATTCCCGGCTTTTACGGAATCATGCCCAACGGCACAATCAAAACCTTCTCGCGCGGCGGCTCGGATATAACCGGCTCTATAGTCGCCCGCGCGGCCAGAGCCGATTTATACGAAAACTGGACAGATGTCTCGGGATTCATGATGGCAGACCCGCGTATAGTTAATAACCCGGCAGTTATCGACGTGATTACCTACCGGGAACTGCGCGAGCTCTCATATATGGGAGCCGGTGTGCTGCATGAGGACGCGATATTCCCGGTTCGTTATGCCGGAATTCCGGTAAATATACGCAACACAAATTCGCCCGAGGACAGCGGCACCATGATAGTAGCCAATGCCCCGAGCTACGATAAAAAGCGGATTATAACGGGCGTGGCGGGCAAGCACGGTTTTTCGGTTATAACCATCATCAAGGACATGATGAACTCAGAGATAGGCTTCGGGCACCGAGTACTCGAAATACTTGCCGATAATGAACTTTCCTTCGAGCACCTGCCCTCGGGAATCGACACTATGAGCCTTATTCTCTCGACAGCCGACCTTGAGAATCGCCGCGATAAGCTGCTCACACAGCTAAACCGAGTAACCCGCGCAGACAGTATAACTATCGAGGACGGACTTGCGCTCATCGCAGTCGTCGGTCGGGGAATGATTAAAGCTAAGGGTATTGCGGCAAGGATTTTTAGCGCAATCTCGGCCGCGGATATCAATATTCGGATGATTGATCAGGGGTCATGCGAGCTCAATATAATTATCGGAGTCGATGAAAACGATTTTGAAACGGCGCTCGCCGCGATATATCATGAATTTGTAAAGTGATTTTTCAAATATACTATAAAAACCAAACAAAAGATACGCCGGGGGAGCTTTTTGAAAAAAGCTCCCCCGAAGTGTTATAGTTAAAAAACAATTCCCTGCCTTAACTAGGCCAAATTTGCGCGAAGTTCTTAAGGGGGGCTTTTGCAAACTTCTTTTAAGGAGTCTTCCAAGCGCACCCCTTTCCCCAAAACTCCACTTCTCCCCCGACATTAAATCTCTCCCGCCGAAAGCTTTTTCATGTTGTCGTAGAGCTGCGCGTAGGTCAGCTCGTCACGCTCCTTTGGATGCCGCGAGACCTCGTACATCAAGGGACCGTTGTATCGTCCGCGCTCAAGCTGAGCAAATATTCCCCCCCAGTTGTTAATGCCGTTGCCGGGGAGGCGGTGGCGTTCGTCGACAAAGTCGTAGTCCGATATATGCAGCGAATGAATCGCAAGACCACTGTCAATAATCTTGCCAAGAAAGCTGACATTATCTTCGACAAGAGAGTGGTTTGTGTCGAAAACAACTCCGGCGCCGGTGCCCTCAAGCAGCCCTATCATCTCGTCGGCGCTGTTGCAAAGGCAGGTTCGGGGCAGGTTTTCAACAGCAAGCTTCATCCCATACTTATCACATTCGGCGGCAAGCAGGATTATCGCTTCCCTGCTGCGGCGAAGTCTTTCGGGGCGGTCGTCATCGCTTATCGGTTCGCTGCTCGGGTGCAGCACCACAACCTTGATTCCTGCCTTCCCCGCAGCTTCAATAAGCGTTCGGTTTGTGTAAAGAGTTATCGCGCGCAGCTCGTTGTTCGGGTGTGAGATATCGAGCCTTGATGAGAAGGGCAGATGGATTGACCACAACTCTATTCCCTCCTCGCGCGCCATCACCGCGTAATCGAGCCAATTTTTCGGAAAGTCGATTTTGTTCATGTAATAATCATAACCAGAAGAAAGCTCAACCACGCCTATTCCTACCGAGCGGAGTTCGCGCAGCGCGTCGCGGTCGAACCTGCGGCAGAAGGCGAGCGATGTGGCTTTTCTAAGCCCTTCCTGATATCTCATACAAATTTCCTCCATAAAATAGTGATACCGGTGCGGTTACTTTCCGCGCCGGTATCATTTTATACTATTTTTATCTATAAATCAACCTATTGAGCGATATTCATCTTCTTTTAATTTTGCATTTTTTTGCAAGCTCCTCAAAGGCTTCAAGGAATTTAAAGCGAATGTTGTATTTTGTGCCGTCTGACTCTGTAATTATCTTATACTGATCGGGTGTCAATCCCGCCTCGATGAAGGCCTTCTCGGCATTCTTTTTGGTCGCGGCCGAGAAGCAAAGATTGGGGAAAAGAACGCACCACCAATTCTCACCCTCCGACTCTCCGATACAGACGCGCAGCGACATATATGTTCCGGACGGGAAGCAGAAGCTCTCATAGCTCCTTGTCGGATATTCTTCCTCACCAAGCTCAACCGTAACCGGATAATCGGCGCCCTCACGAGCTATCACCCGAGCTGCCGAGGCTCCAATTTGCTCAAGCCCCCCCAAAAGAGCGCTCTCGGCCTCCTCGCGGGTCGTGCATCCGGCCACTATTTCAGAGGCCTTTGCAAGCACGCCGTCTCGAACCATAAGCTTGAGCTGCTGGTCGTATTCGCTGTCGGAATTAGCGATAACGTGAAGCCTTACAACGCTGTCGTATATCTCGCCCTCGCCGTGAACCGGCATAAGTCCGAGAAGACTGAATCCTACTAAAATTGAAATTGTGAGAATAAGTAATTTTTTCATTTTAAAGTCCATCCTGTTTATTTGATTCACACCATATCTTCCGGCATCTGTGAAGGACTTTATTCACTCCCTGACCAATTATTACCTCACAAACACAAAAATTAACTCAGAACAATTGACATATTGTGCAAATCATGATAAACTAAATCGAATACAAAACTCTAAAGGATTGATAAGATATATGGATAAAAAAATTTCTCCCTCCCTTATGTGCGCCGACTTTCTCAATCTCGGGCGGGATATCGCCGAGCTTGAGCGCCTTGGCATCGAATACCTCCACATTGATATAATGGACGGCGTTTTCGTTCCTAACTATACGCTTGGCACCGACTTCATCAAGATTGTCCGCTCTGCCACAAACATTCCGCTCGACATTCACCTGATGATAGACCGCCCTGACATGAAACTTGACCGTTTTGAATTTCGGGAGGGCGACTATGTTTCTGTACACTACGAGTCTACCCCCCATATTCAGCGCACGCTCGCGGGCATCCGCGCAGCAGGAGCAAAACCCATGCTCGCCCTCAATCCCGGCACCCCGCTCACAGTGCTTGAGGATCTCATCCCCGATATCGACGCAGTACTTGTGATGACAGTCAACCCCGGATACGCCGGTCAAAGACTCATCATGCAAACAATAGATAAAATTGCCCGCCTCCGCCGCCTGCTCGACGACGCCGGCCGCCCCGAAGTCGAAATAGAATGCGATGGCAATGTAAGCTTCGCAAATGCCACACTTATGTCTAATGCCGGCGCAAATATTTTCGTCGCAGGCAGCTCAAGCCTATATATGCCCTCAAGCTCGCTTGAGGAGAATGTGGTAAAGCTCAGAGAAGCTATAGGGTGAGGGAAAAGGAATGCCGGCGGGGAGCTTCTTGAAAGAAGCTCCCCGCCGACCACCACAAGAACTTTCCGCGCACTATGCTAAACATAAAATTAAAGCATCCTTCATACCTGTAATGCGCAGAAATCTTATTAATAGAGCCCGAGCGAACTTTTTTGATAAAAGATCGCTCGGGCTTGTTTTACCCTTACTCTATTGCTTCTCTAATCGCCTCCACAATCATCCGGACAGCATCGGACATAGAGGGGGCATTAAGTGTGCAGCCGGCCGATTTGCGATGTCCGCCGCCGCCGAATTTTAAACATATGAGCGAGACATCTATATCGCTATTTGAGCGAAGTGAAACTCTGTAGGTATTGTCCCGGCCCGGCTGTTTGATTGAGGCGGCGACCATAACTCCCGCGACCGAGCGGGCAACATTTATAAGCGCATCGAGGTATTCGTCAGAAACATCAAGTGCTTGTTTCTGATCAAAATCAAGGGTGGCAACCGAGACTTTACCCTCATAAAAATATGCAACATTTTCAAGGGCAACACGGGTGATTTTTAGCTCGTCGGGCGTTTTGGCGTCAAAAATACGGAAATTGACGTCAGCGTAGTCAAAGCTCCCCATAAGCTCGGCGACACGCCGGTGAGTTGAGGGCGTGGTATTGGAGTATTTGAAGCAGCCGGTGTCGGCGGCTATTGCGATATAGGCGAGCAGATCAAATCCCTCGGGTATTTTCTCTATTGTTCCGCGGCGCAACATCTCGCGCGAGATGTCGAAGATTATCTCACCGGCAGCGGCGGCATCGGGTTCGATGTAGTGATCAGCATAAAATTCCCCGCGCGCGTGGTGGTCTATCATGAGATCTATCTTGTCGCCGTAAAGATCAGCAAGGCTGCCAAGTTGAGACTTTGAGGCGGTATCAACCGCTATTATGAGTGCCGAATCAAAGCCCTCGGGCAGCGAGGACGGAAGCACACTCTCCTGAAGCCCCTCAAAGGCGAATAAATATCGCCGGGGTAACTCGTCGGCACAAAGGCAGTATGTCGGGCTGCCGACAGCGCCAAGCAAAAGCGAGAGCGCGAAAGCCGAGCCGGCAGCGTCGCCGTCGGGATGCGAGTGAAATAATATTAGCGTCGGCCGGCGCTCGCTGAGAATGTCGCAGAGCTGCTCGAAGTTTATTGATCTGTAAAGCTTTTTGTCAGTCGGCATTGTTGTCTTTTCCTTTGTTCGATTGATTTTGTTCGCCGTCCTCGTCGTCCTCGTCGTCCTCATCCGAGAATTCAAGGTTGTTTATCAGCGACGCTATATGCGCCCCGTGAGCAATCGATTCATCAGGGATGAAGGTCAACTCGGGGGTAACTCTCAGGTTGAGGCTCTGGGCAAGCTGATATCTGATATATCCGGCTGAGGATTTAAGCCCCTTTGATACCTCGTTTGTATCGCCGTAAAGATGCGAGTAATAAATTTTGGCGAACTTCAGGTCTGGGGTCACCACGGCGGCGGTAACGCTGACAAATGCGTCTCTCACCCGCGGATCCTTCACCCCGCGAAGAATGACCGCCATCTCATTTCGCACCTCGTCGTTTATACGATTTCTTCTATAATTTGCCATGTTCCCTGTTCTGCCTTTCTGTTCATCAAAAAATTATCGTAAAGCGGGGTCGGCGGCACTTCCGAATCCTCGTTTCCCACCCCAAAATAAATATGAATATGCCGGCGGCAGAAACCGCCGGCACATCTGATAATTACTGAGCCGCATCCACAATGGCGATAAACTTTTCGGGAACGAGCGAGGCTCCGCCGATAAGACCACCGTCTACATTCGGTTTTGCGAGCAGCTCGGCCGCGTTCTTCTCGTTCATTGAGCCGCCATATTGTATCGTGAGGGCATCAGCCGCTTTCCGGCTATAGATGCTGGCAACTACCTCGCGGATAACTCCGCAGGTTTCCTCAGCCTCCTCGGGGGTAGCGGTGAGTCCTGTGCCGATAGCCCAGACCGGTTCGTACGCAATTATAATATTCTTTAGCTGGCGCTCGGAAATACCCGCCAGGGCAAGCTTTGTCTGTATTCCGACAACCTCATTTGTAATTCCCGAAAGCCTCTGCTCCTTAACCTCACCAAGGCAAAGGATAACGCGAAGGCCGCTCTGAATCGCGGCTTTGACGCGCAGGTTTACCGTTTCATCTGTCTCTCCGAAATACTGGCGGCGCTCGCTGTGGCCGATAATAACCACCCCGACGCCAATTGCTGCCAGCATCTCCGCAGACACCTCCCCGGTGTAAGCTCCCTTAGGTGCGAAATGAACATTCTCGGCGCCGATTATGATATTGCTACCCTCAGCCGCCTTCATCGCGGCTGCGATTGAAACATAGGGCGCGCATAAAATCACATCGCATTTATCTTTTCCCACCAACGCCGGTTTTATTTTTTCAATAAAAGCCACGGCTTCGTCGGGAGTAAAATTCATCTTCCAGTTACCGGCAATTACTGTTTTTCTTTTTTTCAGGTTCATATGTACCTCCAAAATAATTACAATCGGGGAAAGCACGCATCGCCTGCTTTCCCGCGATTTGTTGTTCGTTTATTATTTGTCCTGAAGACAGGAAATACCGGGAAGGTCAAGCCCCTCAAGGAATTCGAGCGAGGCTCCACCTCCGGTTGAGACGTGTGTCATTTTTTCAGCGTATCCCAATTTTTCAACTGCCGCAGCACTGTCACCGCCTCCGATTATCGAAACCGCTTCGCTCTCGGCGATAGCCTTTGCCACAGCGCGGGTTCCTGCCGCGAAGTTTTCCCACTCCGAGACACCCATCGGCCCGTTCCAAACCACAGTTCCGGCTCCGATTATCGATTTTGAGAAAAGCTCCTGCGTCTTCTCTCCGATGTCAAGCCCCATCCAGCCGTCGGGAATAGAGTCTGAATATATGCGCATGCATACAGTGTCTTCCTTATATTCTCTGCCTATTATGTTATCCACCGGAAGCAGGAAATTAACTCCCTTTTCCCTCGCCTTTGCCATCATTTCGGCCGCGAGCTCGATTTTATCGTTTTCACAGATAGAATTGCCTATCTGGCTACCTCTGGCTCTGAAGAATGTATAGGCCATTCCGCCTCCGATTATCAGCGTGTCAACCTTATCAATCAGATTGTTGATAACACCTATCTTGTCCGACACCTTAGCGCCGCCAAGAATCGCCACAAAGGGGCGAGCAGGATTCTCAAGCGCTTTTCCCATAACGCCGATTTCTTTCTGAATTAGGTAACCGCAAACAGAGGGCAGATAAGCTGCAACTCCGGCTGTCGAGGCGTGGGCTCTGTGAGCCGCACCGAAAGCATCGTTTACAAATATGTCGGCAAGCGAGGCAAGTTCTTTGGCAAGGGTGGGGTCGTTCTTTTCCTCACGAGGATCAAAGCGGGTGTTCTCAAGCAGTATGGCTCGTCCGCTCTCAAGCGAGGCCGCTTTTGCCTTAGCGTCGGGACCGACAGTGTCAGACGCGAGCGCAACTTCAAAGCCGAGCAACTCGCTAAGGCGAGCAGCCACCGGCGCAAGGATGTATTTTTTATCAACAGTACCCTTAGGCTTTCCAAGATGCGAGCATAGGATAACCTTGGCTCGGTGGTCGAGCAAATATTTAATTGTCGGCAGAGCTTCGACAATGCGCTTGTCCGACGTTATAGCTCCGTCTTTCTGGGGCACGTTAAAATCACACCGCACCAGAACTCTTTTTCCGGAGACGGTGATGTCCTCAATTGTTTTCTTGTTGTAGGTCATAATTATTTCCGCCTTTCATGTTATGACAAAATAAACATACCGCAAATTAGTATAACACATCGCTATTAATTTATCAATATCATTTATAAAAATTTTGTTTGATTGATAAATTTATTTCAATCAATTATATATCTTCAAGCCGCGTGAGAGGGCGATCGGGACTTATTCCGTATGATATCGCCTCTTCTCGTCTTTTTAAAAAAGGCGAGGGAGCTATACATTAAAGCTCCTCCGCCTTTGTTTTACATAATAACTCCTGAGATACGCCTCCCGCACGTCTCTCGCCCCTATCTATCCCACTCTTACATATTCTGAAAAGCAAAAGCCCAGCCCACCCTCGCTGTCTGTCGCCGGGTCGCTGGTCTGCCGCTCGCCGCGACCTATCAGCTCCCATTCGCCCGACGCCGCCAGATTCGGAATATGTGCGTCTGCCTCAAATTCCCTGTCAAATTCGGTGACATATGCGCGGCGGCAGTGAGGCAGCAGCATTTTATACACGCTCTCCCCGCCTATAACAAAAATATCCTCGGGCGGGTATTTTTTTAGTTCTTCAAAAAGCTCGTCCTGTGAACGAACCACAACGGCGCCCTCGGGTGCAAAATCAGGCCTGCGGCTCAAAATGATGTTTGTCCGGTTTTTGAGCGGCCTGCCGCCCGGGAAGGTTGCAAGCGTCTTTGAGCCGAGCACGACTGTATGGCCGGTAGTGAGCGCCGCAAAATTTCTCATATCTGCTCGAACGCGGGCGAGCAGCTCGCCGCGATAGCCGATAGCCCAGTTTTTATCAACCGCGACAACCAAATTCATATCGCCACCGGAAACCTTCCTATCTTCTCTCCGTGCCTGTAATTGGTCACCTTGAAGCTGCCGGGCGTGAAGTCGTAAAAATCAGTGATGTTCGGGTCAAGCTCGACAAGAGGAGCCGGGAATGCTTCACGCTCTATCAGTTTTTCTACGATTGGGATATGCCGGTCGTATATATGCGCGTCGGCAATAACATGAACAAGCTCGCCGGGTTTTAGTCCCGACACCTGTGCGAACATCATAAGGAGCGCCGCATACTGCGCGACATTCCAAGCGTTTGCCGCAAGCATATCCTGCGAGCGCTGATTGAGAATGGCAGAGAGCCGACCGTCGACAACATTAAAGGTCATGCTATATGCGCAGGGATAGAGCGCCATCTCTGAGAGGTCTGCAAAATTATATATATTTGTGAGAATTCGGCGCGAGTAGGGATTGTTTTTAAGGTCATAGAGCACACGGTCAACCATATCAAACTCGCCCTCTTTATACTTGTGCTTGACCGACATCTGATATCCGTATGCCTTACCTATAGAGCCGTTCTCATCTGCCCAGCTATCCCATATGCGGCTCCCGAGATCTTTTATATTGTTTGATTTCTTCTGCCAAATCCAAAGAATTTCGTCAACCGCGGCCGAGAGATTTATCGGACGCAGGGTAAGCAGCGGAAACTCGCGCTCAAGGTCATATCGGTTCATGACGCCAAATTTTTTTATAGTATAGGCCTGCTCGCCATCCTCCCAGCGGGGGCGGACGCGCTCGTCTCTCACCCATGAGCCGCGCTCAAGTATATCCCGGCAGGTGGCGACAAAGGCTGTGTCGGCTGAACTCATATATCTTTCCCTTCTTTCATTTTCATATAAGTAATATACCACAAGCCGCCCCGCTTGTCAATGAAGAACTGCCCCCGGGCAGACTAAAAAAACTTGCGCGCTAACAATTAATATCTCGGTAATTTGCCGCTTTTGATTGACTTTTTCACCCGATTGTGATAAACTCATATCGAATTATTTTGAGGAGGCATTAAAATGCTTAAAATCGGAGTACAATCGGGCGGTATCTTCGGCGCCGACATAGACGCGAATTTCCGCACTCTTCGTGACCACGGATTTGAATGTGTAGACTTTAACATCGATAACGCTCTCCCCGGCGAGCAGATAAGAAAAGGCGAGCCAGGCGGCTTTTTTGACCAGACTGTTGAGCAATTGTGCGAGCACTACCGTCCGCACCGTGAAGCAGCCGAAAAACACGGCATAAGCTTCGCGCAGATGCACGGCCCCTTCCCGATCTGGGTAGACGGGCGCGACGACGACATGAACCCCTATGTCATCATGGCAACCGAAAAGTGCATTGCCATAGCGGCCTATCTCGGCTGCCCTGCAATTGTGGTTCACCCTGTTTATGCTCAGAAGACTATGGGCAAAGAGGGTGAGCGCGAGCTAAACCTGAGTATTTACCGTGCGCTTATGCCCGCGGCAAAAAAATATGGTGTCAAAATATGCCTTGAAAATCTTTTCGTCGGCGGTGGAGGGCGCTGCTCTGAGGGACCCTGTGCCGACGTTTCCGAAGCTATTTATTACATCGATAAGCTAAACGCCGAGGCCGGCGGGGATGTTTTCGGCTTCTGCTTTGACATAGGCCACGCAAACCTCATGTCGCGCAATATTTATGAGTATATCAAGGCTCTCGGCTCTCGCCTCACCATCCTTCACCTGCACGATAACGACGCGCTAAACGACCTTCATATGCTTCCCTATTCATACACTCGAAACGGAAAGAACACACTCACCGATTGGGACGGTCTCATACGGGGTCTGCGCGATATATCCTATCGCGGCGACATCTGCTTTGAAACATTCCGCTGCATGAGTATCTTCCCGAAAGCGATTCACAGCGAGCTTCTCAATCTCATCTCGGCTATAGGCAGACATTTTGTCGCGGGAATTTTAGAGGAGTAATACTTATTCTCGATTAAAAGTCAAAGAGAATTAAAGGCGCGCCGGGGAACTTTTCGATGAAAAGTTCCCCGGCGCTATTTATATT
>JBNRMS010000075.1:0-22462 GCA_050309735.1 Eubacteriales bacterium | reverse complement strand
GGAATGCCGCCGGTGCGGGCTGTTTCGCTTGCCCTTGCGGGAACGCTCGGGGTTGGCAATATCGTCGGCGTCGCATCTGCTATCTATCTCGGGGGCTTTGGCGCCATCTTTTGGATGTGGATAAGCGCGCTGGCGGCCATGCTGCTGAAATACGCCGAGACAGTCCTTGCGCTCTGCCACCGCAGAACAGGGATCGACGGTGAGTATCACGGCGGCCCGATGTTTTATATACGTGATTATTTTTCGTCGCGAGGCATGGGCATCTTCGGGCGACTGCTTGCGGCTCTCTTTGCAATTCTCTGTATTGCAGACTCTCTTACAATGGGCTGCGTTATTCAGGTCAACGCAGTTACAAGCGCTTTCTATGGCGTTGTGGGTCTTGACCGAGCCTTCACCGGCGGGGCTTTTGCTTTTCTTGCCATTGCCGTGATAGTCACCGGCGCCAAGGGGATTTCAAAGCTGACCGAGAGACTTGTGCCCTTTATGGCGGCTCTCTACATTATCTTCTCGTTTGCGGTGATGCTCTCGCGCCCGGGAGAGGTTGCTCCTGCCCTTGGCGCGATTATAAAAAATGCCTTCCTGCCCGAGAGCGTCGGAGGGGGGGCGGTGGGTTATCTTGTTATGCGAGGGATTCGGTTTGGTGCCATGCGCGGACTTATGTCAAACGAGGCCGGTTGCGGAACTGCGCCGATAGCACACGCCGGCTCGAGCGCCCGATATCCTGCCGAACAGGGCTTTTGGGGAATATTCGAGGTTTTTGTAGACACGATACTCCTTTGCACCATTACCGCGATTGTAATAATAATCGGCTATGGCGAGGCCGCTGTGCACGGCAGCGACTCGATGATGATGACTATGCGAGCCTATTCATCTGTGCTTGGAGTCTGGTCGGAGTATTGCATTTGTGCGATGGTTCTCTTTTTCGGCTTCGCGACGGTAACCTGCTGGGCGCACTACGGGATGGAGTGCGTAAGATATCTTTCGACGAGGAAGAGCTCGAAATATCTGTTTATCGGAGCATACGGCGCGGCGATGCTTTGGGGGGCGCTTAGCGCTCCGGGTGAGATTTGGGGTGTGGCCGATCTTGCGCTCGGGGCGATGACGCTACTCAACCTTGCCGTCATCTGTCCGATGAGCGGTGAGGTGGTGAGGCAAACCGAGGGGTATATAAAGATGAGTTTGTCAAAGCGCGGGAGAGTGAATAAGCTTAGGGTGTCACGCGAGCCGAGTGGCGGCGGGAGCGCCTTGTAAGCCCGGTGAGCGGGATACCGCGCAAGAGCTGCGGCAGGCGATTTCGTCTTGCCGATAATTGACACAAGGCATACACCGGGCAATTTCACCGGTGTATGCCTTGTGTTTTTATAGTGTTCACATTACCCTGTATCGCTTTACAAAGGGCGCGCCGCATCGGGCGGCCTTATCAGCGGCCTCTTTCTCTGTCATTTCGCCCGAGATAAAGGCAAGGCGGGATCCCTCGCGAACGATTATCTCGGGGCGGCCGAAGGCACTTTCGATTTTCGCCTCGGCGTCGTTGCTTTGCTCGAAGATAAAGCAGGAGCGGCAGGAGTAGCCCGATATGTCAGCTAAATCGTCGGTGCTTGCAACATCCCAATGAAGTTTACGAGGCGCGGCGCCCATATTCGCGGCGATGTCGATTATGTCGGCGACGACGGCGCTCGCGGTCGGCAGTCTGCCGGCTCCCCGCCCGTAGAACATTGCCTTGCCGAGCATATCGCCCTCGACGAGTATGCTGTTGAATGAGTCGGAAACGCTATAAAGCGGGCTGTCTGACATGACAAATCGGGGACTTACCATTGATAAAATCCTGCCGCCGACAAGTTCGGTGTGCGCTATGAGCTTTATCGAGCAGCCGAGTGCCGCGGCGAATTTCATGTCCTCAAGCGTAACTTTGCCTATGCCCTCGGTGCTGACGCAAGAGGGGTCGGCAATTTTGCCAAATGCAAGCGCCGCGAGTATCACTATCTTGCGCGCAGCGTCGATTCCGTCAACGTCGGCCGCGGGATTTGCCTCGGCATAGCCAAGCGCCTGAGCCTCGGCGAGCGCCGTTGCAAGGTCAAGAGCGCCCTGCTCCATACGGGTTAGAATATAGTTGGTGGTTCCGTTGAGAATGCCGCTGACCGATATAATCCCATTTGCGGCAAGGTCGTTTATCATCGGGCGGATTATAGGAATCCCGCCGCCGACGCTTGCCTCAAAGAGATAGCGAACGCCGCGCTCGGCGGCAATATCGAGCAGTTCCGCTCCGAATTTTGCGACAACCTCCTTATTTGGGGTTACGACGCTTTTCCCGGCGAGAAGGCAGGCCTTTGTGTAGTCATACGCCGGGTGCGAGCCGCCCATCATCTCGGCGACGATGCTAATTTCAGGGTCGCAGAGGATTGTGTTAAAGTCATGTGTAACCAGCCCACCGAGAGGACTGTCGGGAAAATCCCGCAGGTCGAGTATATATTTTATATTCACCGGGCAGCCTACATAGTGCTCAATCTGGGCGCGGTTTTCTATAAGCACCTCGGCTGTGCCGCCCCCGATATTTCCAAAGCCGAGCAATGCGATGTTTATCATGGTACCTCCAAGTAATCATATTACAAATAAATAATAATCATTATATCATAAAACATTAACCATTGCAAACAAAACTATTGAAATAAGGAGAAAAATATGATAGTATATAAATATAGGCGTCGTTGCGGTGATTTTGCCCGGCGCATTAAAATGCTTTTTGCTGGAAAGGAATAAATTAAGATGAGCTCACCTATCGGAAGCAAAAACAATGTCAAGATTTTCGTGCTGAATCTTATGGAAAATATCAACTATCCCCTTGATTATGTTACAATCAACGATATTGTAATGCAGACCGATTATGTTCTCTTCCTCGATTTTGCCGAGAGCTTCAACGAGATGCTCGACACCGGGCTGATTGAGGAACTGAAGAGGCGAGACGGAGAGGTTGAATACGCTGTCACAGAGAAGGGTAGATGCGTTGCCCGCGAGCTTCGCTCAGACATTCTCTCCTCAATTCTTGACCAGTCGCTGGCCTGCGCCCTGCGCTACATAGATTTTAACCGGCGCGGAATTGAGACTAATTGCTCTATTGAGCCACGTGAAGACGGAAAATACAACTTTACCTGCTCCTTTGACGAAAAGCGCAGCGAAATATTTAAAATATCGCTCGTGGTTGATTCGCTTGACCGGGTAAAGCGCATGAAGGACAATTTTGTGGAGCGCCCCGAGGTTATTTACCGCGGAGTTTTCGCGCTGCTTGCCGGGAATGTAAATTATCTTTTTGATTCTTGAATGATGTAGAATATTTTTTGGGGAACGCAGCTCCCGACAGAGAGCTGCGTTCCCCGATTTTTTGCCCGGCTTATCTCACCGGAAGTATAAAAGAAGTGCCGTCCATATAAATCGTGTTTTTTGCGACGCGCGTTCTTGCCGCTTCGTACCAAGGTTCGGCGGTATTTGAGTGTGCGTTATAGGTTGGAAAATTCGATGAGGAGATATCAAAACGCAGGCGCTCGCCCGTGCGAAGTTTCCATGCAACGGGGTCGAGTGTGAATTTGAGCAAAACTCTCTTGTCGGGGGTGTATTCGCCGAGCGTGTCGCAAAGAGTGATTATGGTGTCGCGCATATACCAGGTGGCGTCGGGTCTTACTATATCGGCGCGGACAAAAAATGCGGTGTCGGGACAATCGCTTGAGACCTCGAGGAAAACACGAATCTCGCCGTCAATCGTTGTGTCCGAGTCAAAAGGCTCGCTGATAAAGCTGAGAACATCGGGGCGGAAATTTGGTTCGGGCTGGGGCTGCAGACCGGCATTTCCCGATTGAAAGACATTTGCCCCGCCCGGGAAGAAGGCGGGATTCTCGGGGTCGTAACAATAAGAGCGGCTGCCGCTTGACGCCGAGCCGACAAGCCTGCCGTCTGTTGTGGGGTAAAGGGTGAGCGAGCTATTCAATCCGGCTCCGAGCGAGGCAGAATTGCGCCAGCCCTCGCCGGCACAATAATAGGTGATTTTGCCGGGGACAAGATTTGCCGGCCGCCCTCCTGAGCGGATATGATTAAACCATTCGACCTCAGGATGTCCGCGCCTTGAGCCCGGAAAGAGGGCTTCGTGCTCGGGGGGCGTGTTGCGGCTGTGCGGCCATGGGCCGCACAAAAAAGCTGACTTCGACTTTGCGGCCGGGTTCAGGCGCTCCCAAAAATCGAGTGTACCCTTGAAATGTATGTCATAAAAGCCACCTATAAGCAAGAGAGGGAAGTCTATCTCGTGAGGTGCGAGGTATGAGTCGCCAACGCCGACGCCGTGTTTCCAGAAGTCGTCGTCGGGCGTGTTGTGAAGAAATGCGTCGGTTAATTCGGGAACACGGCGGCCATACACTCGCTCGGCAAGCTCTATTAGCGGGCGATTTTTTAGCTCCTCCCGGGTTTTTTTGAACTTTTCATTGGTGTCGAGATGATTTTTCATATAGTGGCGAGCAAACCACAGTGTGTAAAGGTCGTGTTTGAAGCTGTTTTTCTCATAGCAGACATAAAACATATTTGACGGCATCACCGAGAGAACCGCGCCCTTGACGTCGGGTGGGTGCGCCGATATATATGCCGAATGTACGAAGGACGTGTAACTTGCGCCGTAAAGATATATTTCGCCGCCGTACCAGTCCTGTTTTCTTATCCAGCCGAGCGCAGAAAGACCGTCCTCTCGCTCGTTCATCATGTTGCGGAACACCCCCTCGGAGAGCCCCGTTCCCCGGCAATGCTGATAGACCACGGCATAACCCGCCTCAAGGAAATCCCGCGTTGTGTCTTTTATATAGAGAGCCGAAAATTCGGCCGCCATTGCTTCGGTTTCGTAGGGCGTTCGATGAAAGACAACCGGAAAACCATCCTTCCCCGCCTCCCGCGGCAATATAACGCGCGTGAAAAGCTTTGTCCGGTCATACGACTCTACCATGAAGTCGATTGTTACAGGGTTGAATTTATCTGACATGCTATTGCCTCTTTTCTGACTTGTTTCTTTGCATTATACTATATTCTGCCACAAATTTCAAGGTATATGCCGCCCGCTCAATGAGAGGGGCGGCGAATCGGCATAGGTTTGCAATGAAAGACAGAATGTCAGAATCCTTATAAGAAATCTTGACAAAAAGGATATTATTTCACCCCATTATGACTTGAAATAATTAATGAAATGATATATAATGTAGTTAATAAATTCTCAGAGGGGGCAGTAATGAAAACAGGCGTTAAAAAAAGAGTGGCCGTCATAGGTTACGGCGGAATGGGCGGGTGGCACACGCGGCATATTTTAAAAAGTGATGTGGTTGAATTGGCTGGAATTTACGATATCGACGCCAAAAGAAGCGCGCTCGCCGAGACAAACGGCATTCGCGCCTATAGGGCATTCGGCGAACTTCTCGCAGATGAAAATGTTGAAATTGTCGTAATAGCAACTCCCAACGAGCTTCACAAGCCGCAAGCGATAGCGGCGATGGCGGCGGGGAAGTCTGTGATATGCGAAAAGCCGGTCACCCTGTCCTCGAGTGACCTTTCCGAAATTATTGATGCTTCAAAAAAATATAAAAGGCTATTCACCGTCCACCAAAACCGCAGATGGGATTGCGACTATCTCATGATGCGCGAGGTTTACACCTCGCACGCGCTCGGCGAGGTTACCTCGATTGAGTCGAGAATACACGGCTCGCGCGGAATCCCCGGCGACTGGCGGGGCAAAAAAGAGCATGGCGGGGGAATGATGCTCGATTGGGGCGTTCACCTTATCGACCAAATGCTGGGCATTGTGCGCGACCGGAAAATCGAGCGGATATACTGCCGCTGCAACCATATCACAAATTACGAGGTTGACGACGGCTTCAGGCTTGAGTTGTATTTTGAAAATTCGCTCACAGCTCTTGTTGAGGTCGGTACCAGCAACTTTATCTCAATGCCGCGTTTTTACATAACAGGAACAAACGGTTCGGCGATAATAAACGACTGGCGCGACAATCTCCGCATTGTCTCGTGCAGCAATTGGGATGAGAAGGATGTTGTACCGGTGGTCACCGCAGCGGGGCTTACAAAAACCATGGCTCCGCGCGACGAAAAAACTATAACCGAGAGTATAATCGAGCGCCCCGAGTCGGACGTACACGATTTCTACCGAAATGTTGTTCGGGCGGTCGACGGCCGCGAGGAGCAGCTTGTAACCCACAGACAGATTATGCGTGTGATGAAGGTTATGGAGGCAGCCTTTGAGTCTGATAAACTCGGCGCGCCGATAGCTTTTTCGGATGACTTATACTAATTTATAATTCAGACAAAGCCGCCGCGGGTTTTCCCGCGGCGGCTTTTGCGGCGCTCGCTCTGTTTTTTGAGAGAGGTCGGTTTCTTTTTGTGCCGGAGGGGGAGAGGTTCTGTCGGTCCTTGTGTTTATATGTAGAATAATTATTTGCATTTTCTGATACACACCGTCTCAATTAGTATTGTGGCAAGGGTTGCGGCAATTCCGGTTCCCCAGCTGAGGGTGCCCTTCTCAAGGCCGCCGATAACGCCGACTACGGCAATAAAGCATGCGGTACTGACCGAGACACGGATTATCGCCAGTGCTCTGGACGAGGTGAGCGCGTTGATTATTCCGTCGAGCAGGGAGAGAAGCTTTTCGATAAAGGCCTCAAAACTATTGCGAAGCACCGACGCCCGAAGGGGGATATTTCCGGCGACATCCATGGCCTCGGCTCTGAGGGGCGTGGTATTGAGCTTGTCCGCTTTTTCTGCTTTTGCGGGCAGAATTATGGGCAAAGTGCTGCCCGAGAAAGAGGGGAGACTCTTGGTGTCGCGCCCGCTCCTTTTGCGAAGCGAATCCGGATATCTATTCTTTTTCTTTTGAAAATCTCCGCAATAAATGTCCATTTTAATCTCCATGCTGCCTTTTGCGTTTCAAATCAGATAGCGCCCTGTTCCCCACATCCTCGGCCTTGTCCCGCATAGAACGCACACGGGAAACGCCGAAAAAAATGGGAACTATTTCCTGACGCAAGCTTCTGCGTATATCTTTCCTGTGACATAATAATAGCACGCGTCTTTTTGTTTGTCAATAGGAAATTTCAAAAAACGGAAAAATAATTTTCGAAAGCTCTTTACAAAACGGAAATATTGTGGTATAATGATTCCGTGGAAAGAAAAATATCGAAAAGAGGCGAATTATGGATTATATTCATAGGATAAAAGCTCTGAAAAGCGAAAAAAAGATCACTAATGAACAATTGGCCGCTATGACCGGGATACCGCTCAGCACCCTCTCGAAGTTGCTTGCCGGTTTTTCCGACTCTCCGAAGCTTGCAAACATAGTTGCAATCTGCGATGCTCTCGATTGTTCTATTGGATATATTGTAAGCGGAATCCCTGAAAACACGAATAATTATACGCTTGAGCCCGACGAAATGAGGTTTATTGAGGACTATCGCGGGCTTGACCGGCACGGGCGGGAGATAGTGCGTGTTGTGCTTGACAAGGAGTGCGAGCGTCTGTCTGTCGAGGCCTATCAGAGTGCAACGGCGCCGCGCGCGAGGATCCTGCCGGTTGCAAGGGTAAGAGGTGGGGCTGCGGCCGTTCGCAGCACTCCCGGCTTTTCAAAGCGCGAGATCCCGCTCTACAATCTTCCGGTTTCTGCCGGCCCCGGCGAGTATCTTGATGACAGCGAAGCCGAGGAAATCACAATCCCGCACAACGCAAAAACGGCTGATGCCGATTATGCGCTGCGCATTAACGGAGATAGCATGGAGCCGAAATACCGCGATGGTGACGTCCTGCTCGTCCAGAACTGCGACGCTGTTGAAGTTGGCGATTTGGCGATTTATATACTTGACGGCGACGGATATTTCAAAAAATTCGGCGGCGACCGGCTGATTTCGCTCAACCCCAAATACGGGGATATACTCCTGAAGAATTTCACAGAGGTTTACTGCGGCGGGCGGGTCGTGGGGAAGCTCAAGAGGAAATAAAAAGCGAGCAATGTCGCTTGAAATGCTGTTGTGAGGGTGAACTGTCGTTTTGTCTATCTTGGAATTCTGAGGGATCGAGCTTTATATCTTTAAATTAAATCAATGAGCATTAAAATGCTTTCTGCATATTTTTAATTTTGCTATGCAACGCATCCTTTGGCTTGTGCTAGGGGGTGCGTTTTTATTTTTTTGCGGATTGCAAAGCGCCGTCACGCAAAAACCAATACTTTAGTCCTTTTATGAACAGGCATTTTATTTATTCGGGAAGTTGGTGTCTTCACTCACTTCCAAAACGGATATTTTCACTCTCACCGGTCAAGAATACAGATTGACAAGGAAGTATCAGGAAAGCGCGTTTTTTGGGATAGCACATTTTCCGGAATTTTTTTGCATAAAACAGTTTGACAAACGAAATTACCGGAATTTGGCACATTTGGCGGAGGGTAAAAATCAATGATAAAGCTTATGCATATTCTGACAGATACTAACATCGGCGGCGTGGGCGTGCTGCTGCTCAATCAACTAAAGCATTTTGACCGAACAAAATTCGATATTTCGGTTGTCCTGCCGCGCGGGAGCGAGCTTGTTCCGAGGGTGGGGGCGCTCGGATATCCTGTGATCGAGACAAAACGCGGTGCCGACCGATCGTTTGAGCCGGCTGCGATATCCGAATATTACTCGTTAATTCGCTCGGCAATGCCTGGTATTGTCCACTGTCACGGGGCGCTTTCGGCGCGGGTGGCGGCACACTTCTGCCGAGTTCCTGTGCGGATTTACACCCGCCATTGTGCCTTTCGCCCCTCTTTGCCCCGGCGCTCTTTTCCCATAAAGCAGCTATCAGGGGCGTTGAATGGCGCACTTTCGACCGCCATCGTCGCGGTGGCAGACGCGGCTGCCTCCGATCTTATTGAGACCGGTATACGGCGCGATAAAATCACCGTCATTATAAACGGGGTCGAGCCGCTGCGGGAGATTGACGATGACGAGCGGCTGCGGACAAGGCTGAAGCTCGGATTTTCAGAGCATGATTTTGTTGCCGGGATTTTCGCGCGTCTTGAGGAGTGCAAGGGGCATATATATCTTTTGCGCGCGCTTGCAATTGCGGCCGATAGAGGTGAGGTGCGGCTTAGGCTTCTCATCTGCGGGAAGGGAAGCCTTGAGGATGAATTGAGAAGGAGAGCGGTTGAGCTTGGTATAGCCGACCGGGTGGCCTTCACCGGTTTTGTCGAGGATGTGGCGCCGTATATGAGCGCTGTCGACGTCAATGTTAACTGTTCTGTCGGAACCGAGACATCAAGCCTTGCGCTATCGGAGGGGATGAGCCTTGGCAAGGCGGCGGTGGTCAGCGATTACGGAGGAAATCCGAATATGGTCGACGACGGGATAAGCGGAATAGTCTACCCCGCCGCCGACGCCGCGGCTCTCGCGCGGGCGCTTATGCTCCTTGAGAGCGACCGAGAGCTGCTCACCCGTATGTCAAAGAGGGCTCGCTTGCGCTATGCCGAAAAATTCACCGCCGCGGCCATGACACGAAAACTTGAAGAATTATACGTCGGGCAAGCTGAACTTCGATTAAAAAACCGGGTAAGGAAGCCGAGCAAGTATTAGATAAAGAGCGATATCTTTATTCCATATGAGACATATGCACTAATCGGGGATAAGTGTGGTTTTTTGCGATGCTTTTTTGTTCAGATCATAAGTCGAATGCTGGGAGCGAAAGGTAAAATTTGCATACTGCAGAAAATATAAAAAAATGCTTTGTACGCTTGACAAAATGGCTCTTGTGTGATATATTTAGGTTTGAATTATATTTAGCGCTAAGATTGTGCAAGTTGTACAAATTATTGTTTGATATATGTGCAAACCGCATATTGCGGGACGAAAGACCGATTTGCGGGAGATTTGAGGGATAAATCTTTTAAGGTGAGTTTGTGTGCTTGCCGCTGTTATTAATTGCGGGCACCAAAGAGAACCGAGCTGCACAATTCAAACTTGCCTTGAGAGCATTGCTGCAAATTATGGAAAACCACGAGCGGATTTGATTTTTGAACCGGGGACGGAGATGGAGCGGTTATGAAAAAATATATTTTGGCTGTTATTTTAATATTGGCGGCGCTGGTGGTCGCAGGGTGCGTCGCAGGGGGTGAGCTTCTCGCTGAGGAGCTTTATCTCACTGTTGTGCTGACAGACGGCGAGGGATACACCATAACAAGCCCGAATCCGCAGAAAATCTTAGCGGGGGGAAGCGCGAAATTTAATATTGAGGTTGACCCCGCCTATATTATAGACGAGGTCGGGGCAGGCGCTCTTTTGCAAGACGGTGCGATTGTCCTTGAGAATGTGAATTATCCGGTCACGGTCGAAGTCTCGTCCCGCCTGCGCGAGGAATATACATACCAGACGATATATGATGTTAGATACGGAAAGCTGACCTCGAGCGAGGAGTCGCGCAGAGTGCTCGAAGGTACAGAGGTAACCCTCACAGCAACACCTAACGCCGGAGCTATGTTTCTTGGATATTCGATCGGCGGATATCTCAAGAACGGCGGAGAGATAGTCGGGTATTCAACCGAATATACATTCACTGTCGATAAAAACATACGCCTCTACGCCAATTACGCGGAGGAGGGCAGCAGGATTGTGATATACGATTCGAACGGCGGATCGGTGGTAAACTCCTCAATGAATCAGATATATGTTGAGATTTCCAATTCCCGCTATCTCTGCCCTAATGCCCTTTATGACGGGGGGAACTTCAGCCGCGAGGGTTATGTGCTCTATGGTTACAACACCGAGCCCGACGGCAGCGGGCGCTACTATGGCCTCGGGTGGAATATAGTGATGGACGAAAATGTCGTAAATCTTTACGCGCAGTGGATGAAAGAAACCGACCCGTCAAGCTTCAGATATAAGATAAGCGGCGGAAAGGTGCAGATCACCGGGTACACCGGCAACGACGAGACGGTGGTGATACCCGAGAGTATAGACGGAAATCCGGTAACCTCAATCGCCCCCGGAGCCTTTACAAAGTGCAATTTTAGCACGATGTATTTCTCGAAAAATCTCTTTCAGATAGCCGACAATGCTATTGTCAGCTGCACAAACTTTAAAACGCTTTATTTTTCAGATTCGATTTTTGTTATAACCGACAAGTTTTATCAGAGCTGCCCCAATTTCAGCACGCTTTATATGAACGCCGTGAACCCGCCCAGATATATGACCTCGCGAAACGGCAACTATCAGGTGAAATTTGAGCGGCTTATCACCGCGCCCGGAAAGAAGCTCATTATCACTGCCGGGTCAAACTGCGCATACGGAGTTATATCCGAGCAGCTTATGGAGGGGCTTGGGGGCGAATATTCAGTTGTTAACTACGGCTGCAATCAGAGCACGCCTGCCGCCTTTTATATTGAGGTTGCCTCGAAATTTATAAACGAGGGAGACATACTTCTGCACGTTCCCGAAATAATAAATTATCAGTGGGGATACAACGAGATTAACACAACGCATTGGCAGATATTCGAGGGGGCATACGATGCTTTTTCCTATGTGGACATCAGAAGCTATATCAAGCTCTTCTCGTCGTTTTCCGCCTTCAACTCGGCGCGCCAGTCAAGAGCGGTGAATACATATGAGCAGTATTCCTCAGAGACGGTTAATATTTACGGCGACTATATAAAAGAAAAAAAAGGCCAGACCTACACACCGTCCAGCATGAAATATAACCTTGATGTGGCGCGGATAAACAATAGCTATAATGTATACCTCAATCGCGCGCTTGATATGGTGAGTGCGGCCGGCGGCCGATGCTATATCTCCTTCGCAGCGATCAATTATGAGGCGGTAAATGCAACCTCGCGCACAAAGGCGCAGCAGGACAAATACATGAATGCCGCCGCCGAGTATATACACGCCACAGTTATCTCAACCCCGGGCGACTATATTATGGAGAACAAATATTTCTTCAACAGCGACTATCATTTGAATACCGAGGGCGCGGTTATAAGAACAAACATGTTGATTCGTGACATAAAAGCCCAGTTTGCCAAGGAAAAATAATAATTCCCAGATTGTAAAATCAAGGCGCGGCATATACGCGTCGGGAGGGACATGCCGCTCATGTCACAAGACTTTCGGAAAGGTAAGGGAAGATAATCGCACCATGGATTTTTTTATTGAACACGCCTTCGCGTCTGCAGGAATGCTGCTCGGCATACTGCTGCTTCACCTCTTTGAATACATATATCGTAAAAAAGAGAGGTTATCGGCTCTGATAGCCGCGGGCAATCTTCTGCTGCATATAATTTTAGCGGCATATTTTCTCCTTAACGGAGCGGGAGCCGAGGAGCTTCTTATTGTATTGCTCCTGTCGCTCTCGGTGGGTCTTGTGAAGAAGGGGGCAGAGAAATGATATTTAATTCAATAGAGTTTCTGATCTTTTTCCCGGCGGTCATACTGCTCTACTTTTTGTTGCCCCCCAAATACCGTTGGACAATGCTGCTTGCGGCAAGCTATTATTTCTACCTTTCTTGGAACATTAACCTGATATCGCTGATACTTTTTACAACGGTAATCTCCTATGTCAGTTCGCAAATAATCGAGAAATATCGGCACAACAAATTAATATGCAAGGTCTCTATTGTGGTGACCCTGGTCTCCTCGCTTGGTGTGCTGTTTTTCTTTAAGTATTTTAACTTTCTCTCAAGTTCTGTTACCGGTTTGGTTAATCTGTTCGGCGGGAGGGCCGCGGACTTCACGCTTGACTTAATCCTTCCGGTCGGCATATCCTTTTACACATTCCAGACCCTGTCCTACGCCATTGATGTGTACCGCGGAGGCGTCAAAGCAGAGCGACACTTCGGCTATTATGCCCTCTATGTTACCTTTTTCCCGCAGCTTGTAGCCGGCCCTATCGAGCGGCCTGAAAACCTGCTTCCGCAGCTTCGCGCGGCAAATCGACCGTCCTGGCAAAATACTATCAGCGGCCTGCGCAAGATGATGATCGGATTCTTTAAGAAGGTTGTGGTTGCCGATCTGTTAGCGGTATATGTCAACGCGGTTTATAATGACGCCAATGGTGCCACCGGATTCGGAGTTGTGATAGCGACTGTTATGTTTGCCTTTCAGATCTATTGCGATTTTGCCGGTTATACCGACATAGCCATTGGCTGCTCCGAGATTATGGGCATCAAGCTAATGCAAAACTTCAACCGCCCCTATGTCTCAACGAGTATAAAGGAATTTTGGTCAAGGTGGCACATAAGCCTATCGACCTGGTTCCGCGATTATCTTTACATACCCCTTGGCGGAAATCGCTGCTCGGTTTTTCGCCACCAGCTAAACGTTTTCATTGTGTTTCTTGTAAGCGGTCTTTGGCACGGCGCGTCGTGGACATATGTTATCTGGGGCGCCCTGCACGGCGGCTATCAAATTGCAGGATATTTCACAAAGGGACCGCGCGATAAATTCTGGGCGCGCTTTGGCGTCACAAAAGACACAGGGTGGCTTCGCGCGCTAAGGCGGCTTAACACCTTCTTGCTGGTCTGTTTTGCGTGGATTTTCTTCCGCGCAAACAATTTCGCCGACCTGACTGTCCTCATTACAAAGCTGTTCACAGACTGGTCGCTCAAGGCCGAATATTTCACGAGCACCTTTTCCTCAATGGGGCTGACCATGGCAGGCGCTCTTGTGTCGCTCCTGTCGGTAATCGTTATGAGCCGGATTGACACGAGCACGATGATAACCGCGGAGGACGGCCGCATAAGCCTTCGCCACGGCTTCAGAAACGCTTATATAATATGGGCAGTTGCCCTTGCGTGGCTTCTGATTCTTGTCGGCGACGGCGCGAGCACCTTTATCTATTTTCAATTTTAAGGAGGAGGTCGAATGAGAAATTTTAAGAAAACGCTGATTATTTCGATAGCGACCCTGATTCCGGTTTTGATGCTGGCCTCCTTTTGCTTCTTTATTCCGGCGCAGTACTCAAAAACCTTTTTAGGCGAGCTGTCTCACAAATATCAGCTTCTCAGCGAGACAGACGAGCCTAAAATAATCATGGTGGGGGGCAGCAGTCTTGCCTTCGGGCTTGACTCAAAGACGCTTAGCGAGCATATGAATATGCCGGTCGTAAATTTCGGGCTTTACGCCTCGCTCGGCACAAAGGTTATGCTCGACCTCTCGCGCGCTAACATAAACAAGGGCGACATAATTGTAGTCGCTCCCGAGCTTGACGAGCAGACCCTTTCGCTATACTTTAACGCCGAGTCGATGTGGCAGGCTCTTGACAGTGATTTCTCAATGTTAAGACATGTCTCGCCCGATGACTATGCCGACCTCTTTGGCGGTTTGATAAATTATGTCGGTGCTAAGGCTCTTTTGTGGACATCGGGCGAAGAGCTCAACCCTGTGGGCGACTATCACCGCGATTCCTTCAACGAATACGGCGATATTAATTATCCCCGCCCCTACAATAAGATGCTGCTCGGCTACGACCCTAATAAGCGGATAGTGCTTGAGCCTTCGATATACAGCGAAGATTTTATCGATTATCTTAATGAATATGTAGCATACGCAACCGGCCGCGGCGCAACTGTTTACTATTCCTTCCCGCCGATGAACGCGACGGCGCTCTCGCCCGACGCCGACGAGGAAAGCATTCTTGAGTTTTACCATTTTGTCTGCAAGAGCCTTGATTGCGAGGTTATCAGCAATGTAAACGACTATCTTATCGGAGAGAATTATTTCTTTGACAGCAACCTGCACCTCAACGATAGCGGAGTCGTCCTTCGCACGGCTCTCTTAATTAAGGATCTTTGGCGAACGCAGGGCAGAACCGAGGCGCTCAAAATAGAGATTCCCCCGGCGCCCGATCGGCCGACAATTGTAATTGGCGACGGCAGCGAGGACGTCTGGGCGCAGTATTACACCTATACCGAGTTTGTCGGAGTTGCGGGAGACACGGTTGGATATGTTGTTGCCGGGGTTACTGAGGCGGGGCGCGAACTTGTAAAGCTTGAGATTCCGGCGGTTTACGAGGGGCTGCCCGTGATAACCATCGCGGCCGGAGCGCTCGAAGGTTGCTCGGCTCTGACCGACCTGACCATTCGCTCAAATATCATCTCAATCGAAAGCGGCGCCTTTGCCGGAGCCGCCTCGCTCAAACGTTTGCATATATATAATGAGGACGAAATGTCGATGTCTGTCTCGCAGAGCGGACTTTTCGACGGTGCCGCCTCGGATATAACAATCTGCCTTTATACCAAAACAAGCTTCGATGCCTATTCCGCCGGATATTATTGGGGGAATTACAGCAGCATGATGCAGTTTATGGGATGACAGAGAAGACTTCGGGGGGAACTTTTCGCGAAAAGCTCCCCCAGCGTGTCTCTTTTTCAATTTGTTTTAATTTTAATAAGTGTAAAATATGTAATAATATTACCATCTTTATTTTATCGTGTCGACCGTTGTATTCTATAATTAATCTTGAAAAAGGGTGGCGGATATGATATAATATTTGCATTGGCAGGCTTCGAAGAAACCTGCGATATCGCAAAAGTGAGGTAACATATGAGATTGATTCACTTGCGACTATGATATAATATACACATTGGCAGGTTTCCGAGAAACTTGCTACTTGCGACCATAAATCAACGCACGCCATCGCAAGTTTCTCAGAAAGCTGCGATGTCGCAAAAGTGAGGTAACATATGAGATTGATTCACTTGCGACTATGATATAGAATCAAACACATAAAAGGGAATTGATATGGAAAACAAAGAAAACTCCAAGAGGATTTATTTGATATTTTCAATCACAAAAACGAAAATCGGTAAAGTAATACGCAAAGTAACGCACTATCCGTACAGTCATGTATCTGTCGCGCTGGAGCCTGATTTGTCGATTATATATTCATTCGGAAGGCACTATAAGAGCACCCCATTTTACGGCGGATTTGTTCGAGAGAGCCACCTGCGCTATCGCAACAGCGATGGAACGGCAAGGATTTTAGTCTGCGCTGTGCCGGTTACACCCGAGCAGTACAACAAGGCGGTTGAGTACATCCATGAGCTTTCAAGCAACAATAAAGTGTATCTTTATAATATGATCTCGGCTGCCTGCGCCACAGTGAACCGCCGGGTTCTGATCGATCGCGCGTATACCTGCGCCGAATTTGCCATCGAACTGCTTGCGCATTGCGGCGTAGAGAATGCACCCGACCCGAGGCGCTTCTGCTCGATTAAGCAGCTTATTGAGATTTATGAAAAGTATACCGTTTATGAAGGGCCGTTTCCCGAGCACTGCGCCGAGAGCATAGAAGATTATGAGAGAGAGCTGGCAATGCTGCGTCGCATGAGGGTCACGGTTTCTATGAACGCCCGTCTTGTGGGCAGGTTTTGCAGAGGTCTTGTGCATATAAGATAGCATATTGAGCGGGGTAAAATAAAAAAGACGGCGAAAAGCCGTCTTTTTGTTGGTGACCCGTGGGAGAATCGAACTCCCGTTACCGCCGTGAAAGGGCGGTGTCTTAGCCGCTTGACCAACGGGCCATAATGGTAGCGGAAGTGGGATTTGAACCTACGACCTATCGGGTATGAACCGATTGCTCTTGCCAACTGAGCTATTCCGCCATCGCCTCCTCCGCCTATGACGGGCGGCGCTCGCTTATTATACCATACGCTCTTTACTTTGTCAACACCATTTTGACAAAAAAATCACGCTATGATTGACAAAAACTAATCTAACAAGATGCAGGATAAAAGCACAAGAGCCTTTTTTCACAATTATATAGCTGAAATCGGGCATATCCCGTGCCTTTTGGCGGTTGATATAGGCTGGAATTCTGACAAACCTGTCAGCATTTATGTTGCGGCAGCAAAATAAAACCATTATATTACATGACATCACATATAAATAAAACCATGTTTGTCTCACTACTTGCAAAAAGGGTTGTAAGGAGTTATAATATATATAATTGCCTTAATTTTTATTATATAATTCCCCAAGGAGGAACCAAATAAGTGAACCCCAGCTTCAAGGGCGGCGTACATATTAACGATTATAAAAGAACAAAGAATCTGCCCGTCGAAATAATGCCTGCACCGAGTGTGGTTAAAATTTCGCTTGGGCAGCACAGCGGCGTGCCTATGAAACCGCTCGTTGCCCCCGGAGACTATGTTTTCCGAGGACAGGCGGTCGGGAGCTCGGATGCTGCAATGTCATGCCCGGTGCATTCGAGTGTTTCGGGAAAGGTGAGAGCTGTTGAGTCTGTTATCGACGCGGCTCGCGCCGAGGCTGTAGGAGCTGTCGTTATCGAAAACGACGGTCTTGACACGCTTGACCCTTCGATTCTGCACTATCGCAAGGAGTGCAAACGACCCGAAGAACTGACGCCCGACGAGGTGATAGAAATTGTAAAAAATGCGGGGGTCGTTGGCCTTGGCGGCGCAGTCTTCCCAACGCATATCAAAATCAAAGGCTCGATAGGCAAGGCTAAGACAATGCTTGTCAACTGCGCCGAATGCGAACCATACCTTACCTCCGACTATCGACTGATGCTCGAGGAGCCTGATGCGATAATCGGTGGCATTGATATACTAATCCGCACTGTGGGTATTGAAAAAACTATAATTGCGGTTGAGGACAACAAGGCCGACGCGGCTGAGCTGCTCGCTGGGAAGGTGTCGGGTCGGGATGATATCGAGGTTCGCCTGCTTAAAACAAAATATCCGCAGGGCGATAAGAGCCAGATAATATACGCGCTGTCGGGGAAGGAACCTAAGCGCGGTGTGCGGCTAAGCGATATTGGTTATATGATAATAAACGTTGCCACGACCGCGGCCGTTTGGCGCGCGGTTACAGAGGGAATGCCGCTTATAGACAGGATAGTAACTGTTGCGGGAGACTGTGTCGCAAGTCCGAAAAACCTGCTAATACCAAATGGAACCCCGGTGTCCGACATAATCGAGTTCTGCGGCGGCTTTATCCGCGAACCTAAAAAAATAATCGGCGGCGGCCCGATGATGGGCACGGCGCTCTGGGATATGACGGCGGTTGCAGGAAAGTCAACCTCGGGGATTTTGGCCTTTTCCGGGCGAGAAAATATTGGCGGCGAGTGCTGTATCAACTGCGGACGCTGCGTTTTCCATTGCCCGATGCGGCTTATGCCAAACTACCTTGCGCGTCTTTCAAAGGCCCAAAAATATGAGGACTGCGCCGGCTATAATCTTGACGATTGTATCGAGTGCGGAACCTGCTCTTTTGTCTGCCCCGGAAATGTTGAGATAGTTCAGTATATACAGGCTGCCAAGAGTGCGCGGCGCGCGGCGGCCAGACGATAAGGAATTGTGAAATGAACCAAGAAAAAAAAGATATAAAAGACCTCAAAATAAAAGTTGACAAGAATCCAATCGGCACAGTCGCTCCCGGCGCCGACAAGCGAAGGGTAGCTCCGCCCGATCTTTTTACCGTCTCACCCGCCCCCCATCTTCGCCATCGCGACACGACCTCGACTATAATGCTCGATGTTATAATCGCACTGATTCCGGCTCTTGCCTGGGGAGTGTATGTTTTCGGGTTTAGGGCGCTGCTTGTCTGTATCATCGCCTCGGGGAGCTGCGTCCTTTTTGAATACGCATCGCAGAGAATGCTTAAGCGTCCTGTCACTGTTCATGATTATTCGGCGCTGCTCACCGGCCTGCTTCTTGGAATGAACCTTCCGGCGACGGCGCCGGCATGGCTTGTGATAGCCGGTTCGGCATTTGCGATAATTGTGGTTAAGCAGGTGTTCGGCGGACTTGGGAAAAATGTTTTTAATCCGGCTCTCGCCTCGCGGGTGTTTCTCAGCCTTGCCTGGCCGGCCGAGATGACGACTTTCACCAGCCCCTTCAATCGGCTCTTTCTCTCATCGGCAGATGCCCTGAGCGCGGCCACCCCGCTCGCCGATCTTAAAGGAGGTATTCAGCCCGACGCAAGTCTGCTTGATCTCTTTCTTGGTAGGTGCGGCGGCACAATCGGTGAAGTTTCGGCTATAATGCTACTGCTCGGGGGGGCATATCTGCTTGTTCGCCGGGTTATCACCTGGCATATTCCGGCATCATATATCGGAACGGTTGCGCTCCTTGCACTTGTTTTTCCGAGGATTGGCTCGGCCTCAAGGCTCGACTCAATGCTTTATGAAGTGCTTGCGGGAGGCCTCATTATCGGCGCTTTCTTTATGGCTACCGACTATGTAACCTCACCTTCCACTCGCGGGGGAAGACTGATTTTTGGAGCGGGCGCGGGGCTTATCGTTGTATTTATTCGGTATTTCGGAGGATATCCCGAGGGGGTGTCGTTCTCAATTCTTATTATGAATTCGCTTGTGTGGTATATCGAAAGGGTTACAAAACCCAGGGCTTTCGGAGGTGTGAGACGGAATGTCAGAAAATAAAAAAGAAACAATCTTCTCGTCGGCAAGAATTGTTGCTATCCTCTTTCTTATCAGTGTCGTGTCAGCGGGGGTTGTCGCAGTTGTAAACTTTCTGACCGAGGATATAATCGCCGCAAACCATGAAGCAGATATAAGAAAATCGTTTGAGGAGATGTTCGGCGAGGAACTTCTCTACAAAGAGCATGACTATAAGCCCGAAGGAGGCGAGAAGGTTTATGAAATTGAGGCAGCAGGAACTACATATTACTGTGTAAATCTCAATTCCCCCGGATTTAGTGGGGATATTGATATTCTCGTCTCGTTTGATGTGGCGGGGGTGATAAAGGGCGTCCGCGTGGTTTCACACAGCGAAACGCCGGGTATCGGCAGCCGCGTGGCTGAGGAGGGTTATACCTCCCTCTTTATCGGAAAATCGTCGACTGAGGGGATAGACTCGATTTCGGGAGTTACAGTCAGCGCAAGGGCGCTTAAAGCAGGCATATCCAAGGCTCAGGCTCTGCTTTATGAGGCCGGGCTTATCGGCGGCATTGAAAACAGTTGAGGAGAGTGATGAGATGAAATTAAAAGGTTTTTTAAAAATATTTAAAAACGGAGTAGTTGATAACAATCCTATTTTCATTCAGGTTATCGGGATCTGCCCGACGCTGGCAACCACCACTTCGGTTAAAAACGCAATAGGAATGGGACTTGCTTCGACGGCGGTGCTTATTTGCTCAAACCTGCTCATATCAATGCTCCGCAAAATCATACCCAAAGAGGTAAGACTTGCGGCTTATGTGGTGATTATTTCGGGCTTTGTGTCTGCACTTGAGCTGCTTATGAAGGCTTATTTCCTCGATCTTTACAGCTCGCTCGGTATATTTATCCCGCTCATAGTCGTCAATTGCCTTATTTTTGCGCGTGCTGAATCTTATGCGGCGAAAAATCCGGTGCTGCCGAGCGCAGTTGACGGTTTTTCAATGGGGATTGGCTTTACCGGCGCACTTATAATAATGGCTGCGGTTCGCGAACTGCTCGGTAACGGAACATTACTTGGGATTAATTTGTTTGGCGGAATATACAAACCGGCCATTATATTCATTCTTCCGGCAGGCGCATTCCTCACGCTTGGCTTCCTCATCGCGGCGGTGAACAAAATTAAGAACACGCTTGACGATATAAAGAATGCAAAATATGTGTGTGACGAGAAAGAAGACGCCGGCATTACCGGGGAAAGGGGAGAGGCATGAGTTTTACACAGATTCTTTTGATGATGTTCAGCGCAATTATTCTTGAGAACTTCATCTTTTCAAAGTTTTACGGTTGCTGCCCCTTCCTTGGGGTTTCAAAAGATCCCGACACGGCGCTCGGTATGGGCATGGCGGTTACCTTTGTAATGACAATTTCAAGCGCCGCCACATGGGCGGTATATTACCTGCTCCTTGAGCCCTTCGGGCTTGAGTATTTGAGAACGATGGCATTTATTCTTGTCATCGCCTCGCTTGTGCAGTTTATCGAGATGTTTCTTCGTAAATATATCCCGGCGCTTTATTCGTCGATGGGAATCTATCTTCCGCTGATAACCACAAACTGCGCGGTGCTCGGCGCGGCGCTGGTGAATATTCAAAACGAATATAACTTCATTGAGTCGGTTTGCTTCGGATTCGCAGCAGCGCTCGGATTCACGCTTGCTATTGTGGTGTTTGCCGGACTTCGCGTAAAAATGGAATTCTCCGAGCCTCCGCGCGCCTTCCGAGGTCTTCCGCTAACCCTTATCGCCGCGGGGCTTTTGGCAATGGCCTTCGCGGGCTTCTCGGGTATCAACCTAAGGTGAGGTGAATCTGCGTGATTATTTCGTCCTCATTCATTGAATCATGATGTTTTATGCGAGAATTTTCTTATAACGTGCTCTGCCACACTCATGCAGGTATGCTCGCTGAAAATTCCAAAATTTATTTGAGCCGCCCTCTTTGGCGGCATGGGAGTTTTTATGTTCACTGATATTCTTATCCCGGTCGGGGTTCTGGCGGGATTGTCGATTTTTTTGGGGGTTGTGCTCACGGTGGCCTCGAGGGTTTTTGCTGTCAAGACTGACGAGGCGGTTGCTCTTGTCAATGAAAAGCTGCCGGGAGCAAATTGCGGTGCCTGCGGATACTCGGGCTGCGCGGCGCTTGCCGAGGCGATAGTCAAGGGAGTGGCAAAACCAAACGCCTGCCCGGTGGGAGGTGACCCGGTTGCCCAAGCTGTGGGTGAGGTGCTGGGAATTAAGGTCGATAAGATGGTGCGAAAGAGGGCGCAGGTGATGTGTTCGGGCACCGGCAGCCTCTCGACCAAGAAATACAGCTATGAGGGCGCTCTTGATTGCGTTGCCGCCGCCAAAATAGGCGGGGGAGATCGGCTATGCAAATATGGCTGCATTGGCTTTGGAACCTGCGTGGCGGCCTGCCCGTTTTCGGCTATCGAGATAATTGAGGGCGTGGCCGCGGTCGATTATGAAAAATGCCGGGGATGTGGACTATGCATTGTCGCCTGCCCCAAACAAATAATAGGACTTATTCCTTACGACAGCGCACACTGGGTTGGCTGCTGTACCACAGAAAAACCGGCAGTAACCCGCGCGCAGTGTCAGGTTGGCTGCATAGGTTGCCGTATCTGCGAGAAAAACTGCCCGACGGGGGCAATCACTGTTTCAGATTTTCTTGCCGAAATTGACTACGATAAGTGCATTGACTGCGGCATATGCGTTGAAAAATGTCCTCGGCACATAATTTGGTCTTCAAAGCGTCAGGACGGCGGGCTGATAATCACAAGAGATACTGCTCGGGCAGGAGAGAAAAAAGTATAACGCTGATTTTAAATTTTAATAAAACAAGGGTACTTGGGGGAGTTTTTTGGGGAAAGCTCCCCCAAGTCCTATTAATGAAAATAATGCGATCCGGAAAATCAATAATAAAAAAGATAAATGAAAGCAGAAAATGTGAGTTTCTGGCTTACTATATGTAAAAAAGTTAACAAAATTATCAAAACCCCTTTACAT
>JBNRMS010000074.1:0-3293 GCA_050309735.1 Eubacteriales bacterium | reverse complement strand
CATTTCAATATATATATTAAAATAATATATAACTAATGTAGGAATTGCAGATTCGGGAGCGCACATTTCTTAAAAAAGCGGGATAAAATGCTCCAAAATTTCAAGAAAAAGTGCCGGGGAAAATTATCCGGAAGAAGCCCTCCCCGGCGCATTTTTTGGCTTTGGTTCTTTTATACTACTACCTCATTAAAACATGAACTTAATACCAGGTTACCTCACCACAACCCAAAAGAGGGATGTGGGGTCCGGCCGTGGTCGGCGCACCATGCTCTGAATTAAGCAATGCCAAATGCCCAAAAGTTTTCAAGGGGGGTCTGGGGGGAACTTTTCGGGGGAAGTTCCCCCTGCGCAACCCTCATTGGTTAATGTTTTAATTGTTGTATAGTATCACTTATCTCGGTTATCTCCGGAATCGTGCTTTGACGCATCAACGCAGGCCTCTCCGATAATATAAGCCGCAAGGATTCCGACGGCCGATATAATTGTGGCAATCTGCTCTGTGGTCATGGCGTCGGCTCCGAGAGCTGCGGCAAGGGCTGTGACAAAGCCGATAACAGCCGCCCAGAATTTTCGGCTTGAGAGTTTTTGTTTCCAATTAATCTTCATTTCTGCGAATATTCCTTTCTTTTTCATGTCTCCAGATGCCTTCAAGCAGAGTAAGGCGGATTTCGTGGTCTTTTAGCTGGTCGAAAATCATCTCGTTTTTGGCAGACTGGCGCTTAATATAATCGTTGAGCCGGTTTACGGCCGATTCGAGCGAGGTGAGCGTGCGGTTTACCCTGACAACCACCTTCATCACAGCGATAAACGCCGAGATTATTGTGAAGAAGCCGAGAGCAATTTCCCATGTCATATCTGCTCCTCTCAGGGCAGGTCATATATTGCCCCGCGGCTCTTTGCTTTACTGTTATCCCGGAAGTATTGTAACATATATTGAAAAAGCGTGACTGACAATATCCTGACAGCTAGTCGGGAGAAAAAAAGCTTCAGCCGCGGATTATCCGCGGCTGAAGCTGATTTATTTTTAAAAAAGAAGCAATGACTTTTCTCACTTCACCAAATGCCTTTTAATCTTGCGCGAAGTAGTCTTTTCAAATTCGGTTTTGCGTATTTCAACGGTTCTTACCTGCTTATAACCGACAAGCGAGCGGTTCATGGTATTTATTTCGGCGCGAACGGCGTCGGCTATTGTATTTATGTCGGTGCCTTCTTCGAAGGCCGAGAAATTGGGATAGACTATGGCGGTGAGGACGATGGTGTCGGGGTTGTCTTCCTTTTTGCGGCCGACGACAACCGCTTCTGCGACTGTGCTCAGCTGGCCGAGATGCTCCTCGATTTCCTCGGGGAAGACATTCTTGCCGTTTTCAAGGACAATAAGAGATTTTATTCGCCCGGTGATATATATATAGCCCTCGTCATCCATATACCCGGCGTCGCCGGTGCAAAACCAGCCGTCCTCGGTAAAGACGGCATCTGTGGCCTCGGGATTTTTGTAGTATCCAAGCATTACATTGTCGCCCTTGACCTGAATTTCACCCTCATTGAATCCGAGCTCATTAATCCGCTCCGGGTCGATTCGGGCGGTGCAGCAGTTTACTGTCGGCCCCACAGAGCCTCGCTTCTTGGCAAAATAGGGGTTGACCGAAATCAGGGGAGAGCATTCGGTGATACCGTATCCCTCGCAGATATTGATTCCAAATTCCTCGAATTTCTCGGCAATGTCGGGGTTAAGCGGCGCGCCGCCGCTGATTATTTTGGTGAGCCGGCCGCCGAAGGCGGCAAGCACCTCGGAGAAAAGAATACTCCGCATATCTATGCCAACCCGCCGCAGCTTCTTGGAGGTTGCGAGCGCTGCGCGAAGGATTTTGTCTTTCTTTTTCTTTTTTGCCTCCTCCCAGATTTTTTTGTACATCGTGTTGATAAAAAGCGGAACAAGAATAAGTCCGGTTGGGCGGAAATAGGCAAAATTTTTGAGAACCCGCTTGAGCGAGTCGTTGATGCCGATATTGATGCCGTAGTTAAGAGCGGTCATCATGCAGGACAGCTCATAGGTGTGGTGAAGCGGGAGAACCGAAACTATTGTGTCCTCGGGGAAGAATTCAACGCAGTCGCAGGCGGCGTTGATACAAGAAGTGACATTCCGCTCCGAGAGCATAACGCATTTGCTGGTTCCTGTTGTGCCCGAGGTGAAGAGCATGACGGCCAAGCGGTCAAGATTTTCGGGTTCGGGGAGGGTAAATCCGCCGGCGATATGCCGGGCGCCGCGGGCGAGAAGCTCGTCAAAGGAGAGTACATTATCGCGCCCGGCATAGGGGCAGTCCTCAAGAGAGAGAGGTATGTAAAGAGAGACGGTGGGGTGGCTCTTTACTGTTTTCTCAAAGGTTTTGTTAAATCCCCCCGAATAAACAAGCGCATCTGCCTCGGCAAAGGAGAGAAAGCCTTCAATTTCCTTTAGCTCAAGCTCTTTGTCGAGCGGGATGGCAACATTCCCCGATGCTATCGCCGCGGCATAGGTCACAACCCATTGTGGGGAGGGCTCGCCGATAATCGCGATTCGCCGCTCGCGCCAACCCATTGAACAAAAGGCGGCGGCCGCATTTTTTATCGTATCCGAGAGTTCAAGATAGGTCATCTCGTGCAGTTCTCTTGCCTCATCAAACCACATAAAGGCTATTTTATACCCGTTATCGGCGATTTTTTCACTAAAATGCTTTATCGAGGCGACCGGGGTAAAATTGCGGACTGTTTTCTTAGGCTTAGACATAGATTTCTGCCTTTCTTTTCCGGACGTGCCGGATTAGATTTTTTTCGTTTCATATTATTATATTTTTTATTATAAAGTCTTAATGAGGATTTGTCAACAGTTGATATTAAGACTATTCTCCATTAAAAGGTTAATACTGTTCGCCCCTACAGATTCAACCGTGTTGCCGAGCATCCACAGACGGCAGATGTCTTGTAGGAAACGGTCCTGACCGTTCCGCGATTGTTGAGATATATTGTTTTTAGTTGGGGTTTAGTATAAGACCGAGATTTTTTAAGACATCATGAAAAATTTTCAAGCGCCTCTAAATTTTCAATAAATCTTCACACATGGGTGTATTGAAATGAGCGATATATTATGTTATACTTAGTGTGGCTGATTATATTCGGCCGGGACGAAATATATCAAAAAAACAAATAAGGATTAATCATGGAAATAAAGGTTAAAATAAAGCTCACCCGAGAGGCAGGTACTCCCGAATATGCCACGCCGGGCGCGGCGGCGCTTGATTTGCGCGCGGCGCTTGAGG
>JBNRMS010000073.1:0-10330 GCA_050309735.1 Eubacteriales bacterium | reverse complement strand
CGAATTATGCTCGCGGCGCATATGGATGAGGTTGGATTTATGGTTAGCGAGATTACCGAGGAAGGATATATAAAATTTTCCTGCCTTGGAGGAATTGACCCGCGTGTGCTTTCGGGACGCGGGGTCGTGCTTGGTGACGAGAAAAAGCGCACTCACGGCATAATAGCCTCAAAGGCGATACACTTGCAAAGCCCCGAGGATCGCAAAATTGCTACAACGGCCGACAAGATGTATATAGACATTGGTGCTGAAGATCTCAAGGAGGCGCTCAAGCATCTTGCCCCGGGTGACTATGGCGTTTTTGATTCGGATTTTGTTCTTTTCGGAGAGGACGAACGATTTATGAAGGGTAAGGCGATTGACGACAGGGCGGGCTGCGCCCTGATGATAAGCCTTGCTCGCCGAATAGCCGAAGAGCAAAAAACTCTTCCGTTTGACCTTTATCTTTGTTTCACCGTGCGCGAAGAGATTGGATATTCGGGCGCCGGAACGGCTGCGAACACCATATGCCCCGATATATCCCTCGTGCTTGAATCAACCGCTGTGGCAGATCTCTTCGGCGTTCCCGATAGCGCTCGAGCGGCGCTGCTAGGAGAGGGAGGCGCGATATCGCTTGCCGACCGCGCAACAATTTACGACGGAGGACTTGTTGACCTCGCGCTTGAGGTTGCGAGCGAGCGGGGGATAAAGGTGCAGATTAAAAAGTATGTGTCGGGCGGGAACGATGCGGGTGTTATACACCGCTCGGGTAGAGGGGTTCGCACCCTTGCAATCTCGCTGCCGACAAGGTATCTGCACAGCGCGTCTTGCGTTGGGGCTGTTTCTGATTATTTTGCGGTTGGGGAGCTAATATATGCGCTGCTTGACCGATTTGCCGACACAAAGGCATAAGAAAGGATTGAGAAAATGCTTGACATAATTAAAAAGATTGTATCCTGCCCCGGAATATCGGGAAGCGAGAGCGAGGTTTCCAAGGTTATAGAAAAGCTTATCGCCCCCTATGTCGACGAGAGCTATAATGACACGCTCGGGAATCTTATCGCATATAAGCGTGGCTCCCGGGAAGATCACAAAAAGATAATGCTCTGCGCTCATATGGACGAAATTGGCTATATTGTGACATGCATTGAGGATAAAGGAAACATTCGATTTGCGCCGATCGGAGGGATTGACTTTATTGCGTCGTCATATGCGCCGGTTGTCTCGGGGCGAGGAGTTCCAGGTGTGATGGTTCCGGAGAGAGGGGTTAAGGTGAGCGAAATCACATACGACAAGTGCTATATAGACATCGGCGCTTCGAGCCGGCGGGAGGCCGAGAAGAAGGTTCGCATTGGTGATTTTTTTGTACAGGAGCCGGGAATCAAGCGCCTTGCGGGCAAGCGAATCGCCGGACGCCCGCTTGACGACAGACTGGGCTGCGTCGCGCTGGTGCTTATCGCGAAAAAGCTTGCCGAAACCGAGATAAAGGATGACGTTTATTATGTTTTCTCTGTTCAGGAGGAGGTTGGCTGCCGGGGGGCAAAGCCAGCGGCCTTCGCGCTTGAGCCCGACCTTGCCATTGTTTTTGACGTTACTTCAACCGGAGACACACCGGGCGCGAAGCCTATGGCTGTCAAGCTCGGCGGCGGTGCGGCGATAAAAATTAAAGATGCGTCTGTCATATGCCATGCCGAAACGGTGGGCGAATTGATAGAGACTGCCGAGCACCACAAGATAAAACACCAATGCGAAATCCTCACCGCCGGCGGAACCGACACAAGTTCAATACAGATAAGCGGCGCAGGCTGTCGAGCCGCCGCGATATCGCTGCCCACTCGTTATATCCACTCGGGCGTGGAGATGGCCGACCTTGGCGATCTTGATGCTGCGGTCAGATTGGCGGCGGCGTATGTGTCAGAGTATAAAGGGTAGCGCGCAAGGCTCAAAACGAAAAACGAAAAACTAATAAACACTCAACAATTTTCAATATCAAAACCAAAGGAAATAAAGCTACAATGAAATTCTCAAAAGCGCTCACCCTCCTTTCTGTAGAAGCCGACCGCGCCCTATCTGACCGCTTCATGCAGATAGGTCGCATGTCATACGAAAACACCTCCCGCGTGCTCGACGCCTTCGCAGAGCACCGAGTGTCAGACGCGATGTTCTCCCACACAACCGGATATGGATACGGCGACCGGGGGCGCGACACACTTGACGAAATATTTGCCGATGTGTTCGGAGCTGAGGCGGCGCTCGTCCGCCACAACATCGTGAGCGGAACGCATGCTATCGCGATTGGGCTCTTTGGCCTGCTCCGGCCGGGAGATATTATGCTGTCGGTTACAGGGAAACCCTACGACACACTTGAGGGCGTGATCGGCATAGACGGGAAGAGGGGAGACGGCTCGCTCGCCGACTTTGGCATTGAATACAACCAAATCGACCTCTGCGCCGACGGCACTATCGACTATGCCGCACTCGGCGCTGCTCTCGCCGAGCCGGGGTGTCGAATTAAGGTGGTTTATGTTCAGCGCTCAAAAGGATATATGAACCGCAAAACGCTTTGCGTTGACGAGATAAACACCCTCTCGGATTTTGTGCATTCGAAAGCCCCGGGGGTTTATGTAGTGGTTGACAACTGCTACGGCGAATTCACCGAGACAAAGGAGCCGCGCGGCGACCTTATAATCGGCTCGCTTATCAAAAATCCGGGCGGCGGAATGGCCGAAACCGGAGGATATCTTGTCGGCTCGGCTCGCGCCGTTGAGCTTGCCGCAAACCGACTTACCACGGTCGGCTCGGGAGCTGAGGTCGGCGCCTCGCTCGGGCAGACCCGTCATATGCTAAAAGGACTATTCTATGCGCCGCACACTGTTGCCGAGGCGCTTAAAACCGCGTGCTTTGCCTCATATGTTTTTGAAAAACTCGGATATGAAGTTGAGCCGCGCTGGGATGGCAATCGCTCAGACATTATACAAACCGTTATACTCGGAAGCGAGGAGAAGCTCACTGCCTTCTGCCGCGGGATTCAGGCCGGCTCTCCGGTCGACTCATTTGTTGCCCCTGAGCCCTGGCCGATGCCGGGATATTCAGACCGAGTGATTATGGCTGCCGGAACCTTTATTCAGGGCGCATCGATAGAGCTGAGTGCAGACGGTCCGCTTCGTCCCCCATACACCGCCTTTTTTCAAGGGGGGCTGACATACGAATCGGGCAAGCGCGGAATTCTCGCCGCGGCGGCGGCGCTTGGGGGATGTGACGAGCTCCTCTGACTTTCGCATCGCCCTCTTGTCGCGGCGGCACAGAGATAAAATCCCTTTTTTGGGGGGATAATATTTTGTCCGCTTATTGACAAGATGTGTTTTTTTGATATAATAAGATTATAGTTCGGTCTTTTTGAATAGTGTGAGAAGACCCGGCGGGCGGTGAAGGGTTGCCGCGCTGCCGATTTAATACTGAAAGGACACTTGTAAATATAATGAAGAGAATAGCTTCAATACTGCTCGCGCTGATTTTTTGTCTTGGCCTTGCCTCCTGCGCCGCCGACCCCGATGTTCCCGACGGATATAAGCTTGTTTCGGGAGACGACGTGGCATATCGATTTTACGCGCCCCTGTCCTGGAGCGTGAACGAAGGCACAGGATGGGACAGCGTCTATTATTCGACAAGTGATCGCTCGCTTGTGTCGGTTACACTCTACACGCCCGAGCCGGGGCAGGAGAGCATCGGAGAGTTTTGGAAATATGTCGAGGAGCTTTACCGCAAATCGTACACCGAATATACATTTATTGAGGAGGCTGAAACCACGCTCGACAGCCTGCCCGCCATGCGCTACACCTTCACGGCAAATATAATAGGCACAGGATATAAGGTTATGCAGGTTATCGCCCCTCACGGGAGCTATTTTTATGTCATCACATACACCTCTGTTCCCGAGAAGTTTGATTCGCATATGGACGAGGTCGAGGGAATGCTCGGCGTATTTAAATTCAGATGATTTATCTTGACAACAGCGCGACGACTGCATTGTCTGCCGGCGCAATTCATAAAATGAGAGAGGCGATGGATTGCTGCGGCAATCCGTCGTCGCTTCATTCTGTTGGGTATGAGGCCTCGCGCCTTCTTGAAGAGGCGCGGGGTTCTGTTGCAGCCTCTCTCGGCCAGCGATCCCGAGGGGGCTATGAGCTGATTTTCACAGGTTCGGGTACAGAGGCTAACAATCTTGCGATAAGCGGAACGGCAAGGGCAAAGCCCCGCCGGTCTCTTGAGCGGATTATCACGACAGACGCCGAGCATCCCTCGGTTAGCCAACCGCTCGCGCAGCTTGAGCGTGAGGGGTTTGAGGTTATAAGGCTCTCAACCCGGAGCGGGGTTATTGACCTTGACCAATATGAGTCGGCGCTTGAGGGCGGGGCTTTTATGGTGAGCGTAATGATGGTGAATAATGAGAGCGGTGCTGTTTTTAACGTTGCCGATATTTTCGAGCGCGCAAAGCTGCGCTGCCCCGGCGTTATTACCCACTGTGACGCGACACAGGGGTATATGAAGCTTGCCTTCACGCCGCAAAGAATCGGAGCTGATCTTCTCACAGTCAGCGCGCATAAAGTCCATGGGCCGAAGGGTGTGGGGGCGCTGCTTGTGTCGCCCGATATTATCAAGTCGAGAAATCTCGTGCCGATAATCCGCGGCGGAGGACAGGAAAATTCATACCGCTCGGGAACCGAAAACATGATAGGAATTGCAGGATTCGGGGGGGCGGCAGCCGAATATTATCCTCATTTATCGGCTCGCGCCACAAAAATTACCGAGCTGCGCGACTATTGCGAGTCAGCCCTTGTTACCCTTGAGGGAATCAGGCTTAACAGACCCAGAGGTGAGCGAGCGCCGCATATCATAAATCTTACTCTGCCGGGCATTAAAAGCGAAACAATGGTGCATTTTCTCTCCTCAAGGGGAATAGCCGTCTCAAGCGGGGCGGCCTGCTCGTCAAGGAGAGCGAAGGTGTCTCGCTCGCTGCTCGCTTTCGGACTTGACGAGAGGGAGGCGGCAAATTCAATTCGCATCAGCCTCTCTTACACAAACACAAAGGCCGAAATTGACGCCCTTGCCGACGCGCTGCGCGAGGGTCTGGCTACGCTGGTGAGAAGCTGACGCGATTCTCAATATAATATCCCCCCTCAAGGCGCAGTGCTGCGCCTTGAGGGGGGATTATTCGCTTGACTGTGGGAAAATGTGCTTGAATATGCAGCGCTCGTATGATATAATATATGCACTGGCAGCTTTTGCAAACAGCTGCGATGTGGCAACGGCGAGGTAGCGCAATGGGAGAGATTCACTTGCGACTGGTGGACGGTGACACCTGTCAATATTAATATAAGGATATGGTCATGATCATGAAAAAAGCGGGTTTTGTTTACAACGCGGCAGACATAAGCAAAACATACGGACACCCCTGGAGGAATCCTGGTGGCATGGTTTTTAATTCAAAATCCATTGAATTGAATCCCGGCTCGGGTCTTTCGCTCTTCAGGCGCGACTTTAGCATACCATGCGACGCAAAAAAGGTTATCGTACGCGCGACCTCGCTCGGAATATTTGAACTATATCTTAACGGTGAGCGGGTTGGGAACAGAAGCGAGGACGGCTTGGTTTATGACGAACTGAAACCAATATGGACAGACTTCAGACACCGCGTGTTTGAATATGAATACGACATAACAGAGGCCTGCTGCTCCGAGAACATACTTGTGGCACAGGTGTCGGCAGGCTGGTGGAGCGGACGGATATCATTTGGATTTTATGGCTTCAAGCCCCGCGCGTTTGCCTGTGAAATCGAGGTGACGCTTGCGAGCGGCGAGAGTGAACTGATATATGACGATTGGAAAACGGCGCTCGGCGGCCGTGTTCTTGCGGCAGACCTCTGGGACGGCGAGTATTACGACGCGCGCCGCCCCGCGCCCTACTCTGAACCCGATAAATTTGAGTGGGTTGCCGCTCTTCCCTTTACAGACACCGACTGCCAACCACAAAGGCCTGTCGGAGAGCCGATAAGGGTGATACGCGAAATTGAGAGGGTTCCGATAAGCGCGACTATTCACCGGGGGGTTGACGATAACGGCAGTGACTTTGGGAAGATTCACATACTCTCAAAGAAGGTCGGCTCGCGCTGCGAGAGCGGCAGGCTTTCGGCCGGCGAGAGCGTGATACTTGATTTCGGACAGAATATGGTCGGTCGCCCGCGCATATCTCTTAAGGCAGGAGCTGGGACTGTGATAAAGGGCTATTTCGCCGAACTGCTCAATGATTCGGGAATGGCCTCGCGGGGAAATGACGGACCTGAGGGCGGTGTTTACATTAAGAATTATCGCTCCGCGCTCTCAAGGCTGGTCTATGTCGCCGCGGGCGAGGCTGAGGAGAGCTACACTCCGCTGCACACCTTCTATGGCTTTAGATATCTTGAACTTACTGCCGACGCTGATATTGAGATATTGAGCGTTGCGGGCGAGGTCTTAACCTCCGATATTCCCGAGACCGGTTACATTGAGACCGACAACGCCGAGGTCAACAAGCTATTCTCAAATATTGTCTGGGGGCGGCGGGGCAACTATCTCTCGGTTCCGACCGACTGCCCGCAGCGCGACGAGCGGCTGGGTTGGTCGGGCGACACGCAGGTATTTGCAGGCGCTGCGAGCTATCTGTCAGACATCAGCGGTTTTATGAAAAAGTGGCTCGGTGATGCGCGTGACTCGCAGGTCGGTGAGGACGGCGCTTATTGCGACGTTATTCCCCGTGTTTTTGCCGGCAAGAATAACGCAAACGCTGCCTGGGGGGACGCCGGTTTGATAGTGACCTGGTACCTTTGGCTGATGTACCGCGATTATGATACTGTGGCCGAGCATTATAATTCAATGGAAGAATATATGCGGTATCTTGAGAAAAACGGTCTGGACGGCCCCAATACGGCATACGGCGACTGGCTTAATTACGATGCTACCGACAAGCGCTATATAGCAATCTGCTATTATGCATACGATGCCGACCTTATGGTTCGCTTTTCAAGGATTCTTGGCAAGGGCGAGCGCGAGGCCTATTACTCCGAGCTGCGCCAACGCATAGGCGAGCATTTCGCAAAGAAATATATCGTTGGCGACGAGCTGACCCAGAAAACTCAGACCGCTTACCTGCTCGCGCTTAAATTCAACCTTCTGCCGGACGGTGTTCGCGAGAGAGCAATCAAGGCTCTTGAGCGCAAAATTATTGACAACAATTATAGGCTCTCAACCGGATTTGTGGGAACCGGCATTCTCAACCAGACCCTATCTGAGGTTGGGCTTGACAATCTATGCTATTCGCTTCTATTGCAGACGGCAGACCCGTCCTGGCTCTACAGTGTGCGCCAGGGGGCTACGACTATTTGGGAGCGCTGGAATTCCTACACGAAGGTGAGCGGATTCGGCGATGTCGGAATGAACTCCTTCAATCATTATGCTTACGGAGCCGTTGCCGAGTGGATGTTCTCGCGGATGGCGGGCATTATGCCCGATGAGGAAAAACCAGGATTTGAGCACTTTATACTCTCGCCCCGCCCCGACAGACGCAAGGCGAGCGAGCTTCCCGAGGGGCAGGAGAGGATTCGCCGGGTGAGCGCTTATTACGACTCGAAGAGGGGCCGGATTGAGAGTTGCTGGGAGTATGAGAACGACAAGTTTACCTATCGCTTTAAAGTCCCTGCCGGCACAAGCGCAAGGGTTGAGTTTCCGCTGCTCGCGGGGCAGGGGAGCGTGAATATAAACGGTCTTAACTTCACGCCCGAGGAGTTATCGGGGGAGGTGCGCTCAGGTGTGCTTGTCTTTAGGGCGGGGCCGGGAGAATATGTAATAACATAAGAGCGAATATCGAAAAATTTTTAAAAACTATTGACAATATGGCCGGGTGCGGTTATAATATTTATTGTCGCGTTTTATGCCGACAAGATTTTATGCCGACGCAAAGAGGGTATGAACCTATGATAATCGATATGAGGCCGATGCTTCGCGGCGAGACGGAGCGCATATTGATAGACTATGCCCTCACCCCCGACCGAGATCTTGGTCAGGGCGTAAAAAGCACGGGTGACGCTGCTGTTTTTGGCTCTGTCACCGACAGCGCGGGATATATGAGATTGTCGCTCAAGGCCGAAGTGCCCTTTAGCACCGAGTGCGCCAGGTGCTTGTCGAAGGTTGACGGGGTGTTTACCGTCGATTTCGATAGAACGGTCGTCACCGAGGGAACGCTGAGTGATGAACAGCTTGCCGACAACATAGACGAGTATGTCATAATCAAAAACGGGATGCTCGACATAAGCGAGGAACTGAAGGAAACGATTGCCCTTGAGTTTCCGATGAGAATCCTTTGCTCACAAGACTGCGCGGGGCTTTGCTCGGTTTGTGGGAAGCCCAAACGCGAGGGTTGCGGTTGCAAAGAGAGAAATGTCGACCCCCGGCTTGCCGTTCTCGAGAAGCTGCTTCTGGACAATCGAGACGACAATTAATACTAAAAAAGATATGCGTCAAACGCATTTTTTCAAGGAGGTGTAACTATGGCGGTACCAAAGAAGAAAACATCAGGAGCACGCCGGGATAGCAGAAGGTCAAACAACTCAAAACTGACAGCTCCCGGACTTACACAGTGCTCAAAGTGCAAAGAGCTGGTTCTTGCGCATCATATCTGCAAAACCTGTGGCAGCTACGATGGTAAAGAAATTATCAAAACCGAAACAGATAAAAAATAATGGACATCGTCAAAGGGGATCCGCGCCGACAAAATTTAAGGCCGGATCCTTTTTCACATAGAATCACGCAATAAAACTATCGCCTCTCGGCATGATAAATTCTGGATAATAAATTAGTATATCGGCGTGAATGTTTTATTTTAAAATTATAGTACAGCTGTTTTGCGTGCTGATTTAGTTTAAATGGGGTCTGCCACACTTTTGCCGGCAAGGTCGGCACGAAAATTTTAAAATTAAATTTAGCCGCACAAGGCGGCACGGAGATTGAAAATGAAGATACATAAAATGCTCGCCGCCTCACTCGCGACTCTGATTATCGCGGGTTTGCTCGCCTCCTGCCAGCTCTCAGAACTCTTCAAAAAAGACGAGGAGACCGAAACGACTTCGGGCGATCAAACAGAAAATCCCACCGAGGCAATGGATTTTCTCTCGGTCGACCTTGAGCGCTATATTAAGCTTGGTCAGTATAAGGGCGTGAGTATAAGCCTTGAGAAGCCTCTGGTAAGCGAGGCAGAGCTTGACGCGGCTATTGACGAGCTGCTTGAGAAAAACGGCTATTTCGAGGAGATAACAGACCGTGCCTCGGCCGCGGGCGACACGCTTAATATCGACTTTGAGGGGTATATCGACGGCGTTAAATTTGAGGGTGGCACTGCCGCGGGGCAGGAGATAGAGCTGTCCGATGACAGCGGTTATATAGACGGATTTGCAGACGGGCTTTACGGTGTTATGCCCGGGTCAAATGTGACGCTGAACATAACCTTCCCGGATGACTATTACGAGGAGTTCGCGGGCAAGCCGGTCACCTTTGAGGTCACTGTCAACTATATTTTAGGTGAATATATCATTCCTGCGTTTGACGATGAGTTTGTGATAAAATACACAGCAGGCGAGCACACAACTACCGCAGCCTTCCGTGAGTACTATCGCGCGGCTCTTGAGGCAGACCTTGCCGCCGCGGCAGAAAGCGAGGCTTATTCCGAGCTGTGGCGGGCGATAGTCGATGGCGCCGAGGTTCTCGAATATCCGGAGCAGCAGGTGAATTATTATTTAGACGCACAAAAAGCACAGTACATGAGCTATGCGGAGAGCAATAATATGGACTATGCCACCATGCTTGCCTATATGGGAGTGACCGAGGAGAGCATGAATGAATCGGCAAAATCTTATACAAAAGAAGACCTCGTTTTCTATTCTATAGTCAAGACTGAGGGTTTTGAGATTACTGACGCCGAGTATCAGAGCGGGGCGGCGGGATATGCAGAGCAGGTTGGCGCTTCTGTGGCCGAACTTGAGGAATATTACGGTAAGGATTATATTATTGAAAGTCTTCTCTGGGATGAGGTTCTCAAGCAGCTGTTTGTATGGGCAGACGCGGGAGAGTAAGAGAAACGTCTCATGCCGGATTATGGTTAGGGACCGCTTTGGCTTTTAAAATATATCGGGGAAACTTTTTTCGTAAATTGCAATAGCAAGTTGCACTAATTGTAAATTCGTAACGATTAAGTAATTTGATTTGTGATGACGGAGAGAGGGGCGAAGCCCCGAACGGAGGAATCACAAATCAACGCGACAACTTAA
>JBNRMS010000072.1:0-80241 GCA_050309735.1 Eubacteriales bacterium | reverse complement strand
TTACGAATGTCACAAAATGTAACAGAATAATTCGTGAATGTTGCACATTGACCAATATACACCAAAAAGTTATAATTAAGGTGATGAATGATTGTGAACAAATAAGTTTTTATGAAAAGCATGGCGCCGTGCTCTCATAAAGACGGATGAGAGGGGATAGTCCGATGATTTAATTGGTTGGGGTGACAAGTGTTCTGGTTGTTCAGGTGTCTACAAATCAAAATTCAAAAAATTAAAGAGATGCAAAATGAAAACTTACAAAAAAAGAATTCTCACCGTTATGACAGCGGTTGTTTTGCTGTTTTCTGCTCTGACGCTCGGTATTAATGCTGCGTGGTATGAAATTGGCGGAGGATACAATGTTGCGTATTTCAGCACACCTTATTCAACACCATCCGCTGAGGTCTATTATAACTCTCGTAATAGTTCATATGCTTTAACAAATGGTCAAATACCGAATGTAACATTTGCATATGTTGACATTGCATGCGAAATCGACAGTTGTGAGGAGTTTGTTTACTGGTATGATGAGAGTTATAGTGTGGATGGTTATGCCGTCGCCGAATTACACTGCTACCAAATGTTTGAGACTGAATTTCCTATTATTACTTTTGATTCATTTCATTTCTATCAAACCAGCGACAATATAACAAGCAATTATATCTATATGGGGACATCTTCATAATCAACTTTTAAGCAATCTGCCCGTCAGGCCGCGGGGCCTGACGGGCTACAGGGAGGATTTTATGTTTTCTTATAAATTAAAGCTGACTTCTCTTATGCTTGCGGCAATTATTCTGTTGTTTCCCTCCTGCGGCAAAGAGCAAGAAGACTTTGCAAAAAACAGGGTCGAGGTGAGAAATGTATCTGAATTCTATTTAACAGAGCAGTATATTTATTTCTCGGAACTGATATCGGAACAGAAGTCGGGACCAGAAACGGGACCGATAACAGGAAACCCTAATAGCCGCAGAGTGGTCAGAATGAATCTTGAAACCGGGCAGGTGAGTTGCCCGTGTGTTGATCCGCTTTGTGCGCATAATGATGATAGCTGTCCGCTATGCGGGGGAATTTCTCTTAACAGCATCCAAATCTTCGGTGAATGGCTTTCTTATGTTACAATTTATATTAATCGAAACGGCATAAGAGGAAGGGAGAGCAAATATATTCTCTATAACCTTAAAACCGGAGAATGCCGAGATATATTCCAGGAGATTGACCATTCTAATATGGCCTCGGGCTATATAGCGAACATAGGTGACGATATCTTCCATGTTACATATGATGCAATAAAAGATCCCGAAACCGACGAATATGTATACCCGTCGGTTATAAAGAAATACAATTTGTCCTCGGGTCGGGAGGAAGAGATTTACTCATCCGAGGAATCAATAAATCTTAAGACCACAAGCAACAACCGCCTTTATTTCGGGCATTTAACGGTAGATGAAGACCGAACCTTTTCGATAAACCCGAGCGGACATGATTTAAGGGAGGAGTTTAACTTTCAATGCAACCCCGCATTTATTTTTTCCGACACAGCCTATTATATTGATAATGATGATAATGGAAGTATCTGGAGCAACAATCTGAAATCCGGGGAGAAAAATATAATTACTGATAGTTTTGCATATGGAATAACAGTAACCGAAAACTATATTTACTACGTTATAAAAGACCGGGTGCAAGAATTAAGTCTGATAAAATCTCAGGATTACATAGGTAATATTGAGGGGTTTAACGCTGCCATAAATGAAATCAGGTCAACATCGGCATATATTTGGCGATGCAACCATGACGGCAGTAATAAGGAGCTTGTTTTGGAACTGCCCGGAGCATCCTTCCCGCTATTTAGTGTGTATAACGACTATTTATATGCAGGTTATATTTTTTATAATCCTGACACACATGAGAGACTTGGCACCGATGCAGAACAAAAATCAAACTGTCGAATTAATCTCAACACAGGTGAAATAACAATTCTGCCCCGCTCGGATGCTGATTTGGGAGGATAGGATTCGGCGTCGGGTGAATTAGGGGGATTTAATATGCCTTTGTTTGTACATGAATTGAATAAAATCCTGCGGCTGCGCTCGCTGACCCTAACCCTTCTTGCCCTTCTCTTGCTAAACGGCGTGCTTGCTTTTTGGTGGTCTGATAAAAGTGCGCAATCGCGTTCTCTTGATTGGAATGAGGGGGAAGGGTTTTATAGCTATTATACCCTGCACTCAAAAGAGGTTGACGATTACTACGCAGAGCTGCTCGCCTATCGAGCCGAGCAAAGGGCGGCGGGGCGAGAGGCCGGGGGCATGCAAAATGTTCTTGGCGAGGAGAGACGCGCCAAATACGCCGACGGCTCCTATGCCGCGGATATCGCACTTATAGAGACTCTTTACAAAGACCTTGAATGGGTTAATTCATTTAAGGATGAAACCGGGATATTCCTTCGCAACACAGAGATAAATTATAACGAATATCTTTATCAGGGCTATGAATTTGATTCCTACGAATGCAAATATCAGCTTCGCGTGCAGAAGCTTTATGCAGATGTGCGAGACAATGTGCGTTTGAAATTCGGATATGTCCGAGGCTGGGAGGACTATTATTCCTTCGGAATAACCGGAATTCTTCTTCTGTGTATAACGGCAATTGTCGCGTCGTTTGCCTTTGCGCGTGATAAGGATGTCGGCGTTCTCCCCATAATCCGGGTTTCAAAGCAGGGGAGGGGCAGAACGGCGGCGGCAAAACTTCTTGCGGTGTGTACTATCACAGTTTTCCTCTCCCTTATCATGACGCTTGAAAATCTCGCCATTTTTGGTCTGACACAAGGATTTTCGGATGCCGGGTGCGCAATACAAATTCTGCCCGGGCTGCGCCGGTCGTGGTTGATACTAAGTCTGGGGCAGTATTTCTGGCTTCATCTTGGGCTGCGCACATTGGGCGCGCTGTTGTTTGCATTGCCGATTTCGCTTCTGTCTATTGTTTTCTATAATCATGTGCTTACATATGCGTCGTCACTGGCACTGCTGGGCTTGAATTTCTGGATGTATTCGGCGGGAGCGCCTAATAGGGCGGGCATTTTGAGCCACTTTAACACGATATCGCTCACCGGAGGCACTCGACCGGTCGAGCGATATTTCGGAGTGAATCTCTTTTCGGCAGTCTGCGGGCGCTTTACCTTTATAATTGTCGTTTCTGTTCTACTCTGTCTTATATCTTCGGCGGGTGCGATTATTCTTTATTGCAGGGGAGGGGCGGGATTTAAGCCTAAGTGGCTCTCGGTGGCACTTGATAAGCTTTCTTCCTTTGCTCCAAAAAGCAAAAGAAGGCGGCGCAAACAGAAGCTGAGGGTTCTCTCCTTGAGCCTTGCGAGAACCGAGGGATATAAGCTGCTTTTCGCCACCCGCTTCTGTATAGTTGTGTTGCTTATTTTAATAATCAGGGGATATGCCTTATATAAATCTCCGGAAATAGCCGATGCGCATGGGTATTCCGACACGCTGTACGAAACATATGTAACACAGGTTGAGGGCGAATGGAGCGCCGAGAAGGAGGCGCAGCTTGAACAATTATGCGCCGAGCAGGCAGAGATTATATCAATTTACGACGATATGCGCCAGAAGAAGAATAACGAAGAAATATCGATGGACGAATATCTTGCATACATCAAAAAGTATAACCATGCCCCGGCAAGATATGATGTGCTTCTGGATTTGCTGACTCATTCGGCCTACCTGCGAGGGGATTCTGAAAACAATGAGGCGCGGGGATGGTTTTTGTATGAGACGGGGTGGAGTGTTCTCTTTGATTCAGGGCCCGATTATTTTCTTTATGCAGTGCTGCTAATTATTCTGACCGTCATATTTTCACAGGAATACGGGCGGCAATGCTTTGCAAAAATTCTAAGGAGTACAAAGCGCGGTCGGCGCTCGGTGTTTTTCTCGAAGCTCGGGATGGTATCTTTGATAACAGTTGTGCTCTCGCTGATTTGCCAGTCAGAAGACATTTTCGCAGTGTCAAGAATCTATCGGTTGCCCGCCCACGGCGCGCCTCTTTCCTCGATTGAAGAATTTTCGCAGGTGGGCGTGGGGCTTACTGTGGGAGGGTTTTTACTGCTCCTTGTTCTCTTGAAAATGCTCGCGGCGCTGGCTTTGGCGCTATTGATATTTTCATTCTCTGAATTTATGCGACGGAGCATTCCCGTTATGGCGGCAACCGCGGCGCTAACTCTGCTTCCGGCTGTTATGGCTCACTTTGGCATAAAATTTATTGAGAAGGTAAATTATTTAAATTTTTTGTCAGGGAAGCCGCTGTTTGTTGCGTCGGCCGGCGCCGATTGGTTTGGAAGCGATTTTGGACTTGTGTTTATCTGCCTTGTACTGATTTTTGCGGCTTTGTCGTCCTTGTGTGCCGCGGCGTGGGCTCATTATACGAAATAAATAACGGAGGCATCAGATATGATTTTAAAAATTAACGACATATCAAAATCCTATGGCTCAACAAAAGCATTGCGAAATTTCACCGCAGAATTTGAGCCGGGGATTTACGCTCTGCTCGGACCTAACGGATCGGGAAAGTCGACGCTGATGAATATCATCACAGATAATCTGAAGGCTGACGCGGGGATAATTACTTTCTCTGACGGCGGCGAAGCAGAGGACATTCTTAAAATGGGAGTGCGCTTCCGCGAGAAGCTCGGTTTCATGCCGCAGTACCCCGGGATGTATCCGAATTTCTCGGTTGAGAGGTTTCTGTGGTATATGGCTGCGCTCAAGGATGTCGGACACGGACTTCGGCGCCGTGAGAAAAAGAGATTTGTAAAAGAAGAAATTGCGTCAATCCTTGCGGCCGTCGAGCTTGACGACGTTCCCCGACGCCGCATCGGGGCGCTCTCGGGCGGCATGAAGCAGCGGCTCTGCCTTGCTCAAGCGGTGCTCGGCGACCCGCAAATCCTCATTCTCGATGAGCCGACCGCCGGACTTGACCCGAAGCAGCGCATAGCCATCAGAAATTACATATCACGCATCGCCTTCAACAAAATCGTAATCATCGCAACGCACGTGGTGTCCGATATTGAATATGTTGCGCGCGATATTATAATGCTCAAAAAGGGCGTGATTGTCGACAATGCCCCGCCGCATGAATTGGTCAAGAAGATTGAGGGCAAGGTTTGGGCTCTTCCGGCCGTCGAGGCAAATGTGGCACAGCTTCAGCAGAAATTCCGGGTTACAAATATCATTAAAACCGACACCGGCGCCGAGTTGCGAGTTATCTCCGAGGAGCAGCCCGACCCGCTCGCGCGCGCCGTCGCGCCCACGCTTGAGGATTACTATCTTTATGTTTTCGGCGACGAGGGTGCTACTGTGAACACCGAGGTAAGCGCATGAAACTATCTTTCTCAACACTTGGTTGCCCCGGGCGAAGCCTTGCGGAAATTGTCGCCTTAGCAAACAGATTCAGCATACGCGGCCTTGAGATAAGAGGGGTGGGCGGGGTGATGGACGCCGACGACATACCCGACTTCAAAGAGGACATGGCAGATGAGAGCAATAAGCTGCTCCGCGAAAATGGCCTGCAAATAATATCTTTTGGCACCTCATGTTCTTTTCACGATGAAGAGAGGCTCACATCGGCGCTTGATGCGGGGCGGGCGGCAATCGACGTTTGCCGGAGGATGGAGATACCCGCGATAAGGGTTTTCGGAAACAAGATTGAGCCGCATGAGAGTCAAAATGCGATTATCTCGCGCGTTGGCGGCGCGATAGGTCTGCTCTGCGACTATGGCGAGCCGCGGGGCGTTGACATTCTCCTTGAGGTGCACGGCGATTTCAACAGAGAGGAAACTCTTATGCCGGTGATTGAGCAAAACCGCGAACGCCCGAATTTCGGGATTATCTGGGATATCGCTCACAGCGACATGCACTATGGCTCTGACTGGCGCACTTTTTATGAGGTGATTGCTCCCTATATAAGGCACATCCATATAAAGGATCATATAAAGACAGGCGGCGGCAAGGCAAGGTTAACGCTTGTCGGAGAGGGCGAGATAGAGATATCGGATATAATAGACAGGCTGGTGGCCGACCGGTATGACGGGTGGTATTCGCTCGAATGGGAGAAAAAATGGGTGCCCGAGCTGCCTGAAATCGAGGAGGCGCTGCCGGGGTTTATAGAGCTTTTTCAAAAGTATAGCTCATGGTGAATAAATTTCATAAAAGGATTGCGATGGGCAATCCTTTTTTTTCTTCAAATAAATCGGGTTAATTCGGCGGCGCTGAGCATGCCTGATGTATTTATCAAGGCTTCGCGGGGCAAAATTATTGTTGACCGATATCACTCATTTGAGTTAAAAAATTTCCGGAGGTGTCAATGTCAAATATCGGAGAGGGCTTGGTGCCTGGTTCGCAGCGAGAGAAATATCGGGATTTCGATTATTTCGGGGCGCACAGTGAGGGAGGGGAGTTTGTTTTTCGAGTATTTGCACCGTCGGCTGAGGGAGCACACCTTGTCGGCAGTTTTAATGGCTACTCGGACAGGCATCCGATGAAGCCTGTTGGCGGCGGTGTTTTTGAGGCGCGAGCAGCAGCCGAATACGGTGACAGCTACAAATTTCGCCTGACACGCCAAGGCAAGACGTTTGACAAGGCCGACCCATACGCTTTTTTCTGCGAGCGGCCGCCGGCGACGGCGTCGCGCCTATACGACCTCTCATCCTACAATTGGAGAGACGCCGGCTGGCTTGAGCATCGCAAAAAGACAATGGATCGCGACAGATTTTATTCGCAGCCGATAAATATATATGAGATTCACGCCGGGTCTTGGAAAAAGAAAGACGGCGGAGCCTTCCTTAGCTACACAGAGCTTGCCGACGAACTTGCGCCCTATGTCAAACAGATGGGATACACGCATATTGAGCTGATGCCGATTATGGAATACCCCTACGACCCGTCGTGGGGATATCAGATTTGCGGGTACTACGCCACTACGTCGCGCTTCGGGTCGCCCTCGGATTTCATGGCCTTTGTTGATATTATGCACGAGGCCGGGGTTGGGGTGATACTTGATTGGGTGCCGGGGCATTTCCCCAAGGACGAGCACGGCCTTTTTGAGTTTGACGGCTCGCCGCTTTACGAATATTCGGAGCTATCCCAGCGCGAGCACAGAGGATGGGGTACGAACAGGTTTGACGTCGGGCGGGAGGAAGTCGCCTCCTTTCTTATTTCAAACGCTCTTTTTTGGGCGGAAAAATACCATATAGACGGCCTGCGTGTTGATGCGGTGGCCTCTATGCTATATCTTGACTACGATAAGCGAGAGGGCGAATGGCTGCCTAATAAATACGGCGACAACCGCTGTCTTGAAGCGGTCGATTTTTTTAAAAAGCTCAACCGGGTCATGGGTGAGCGTTTTCCCGACGTGCTGATCTTTGCCGAGGAGTCGAGCGCATGGCCGCGTGTGACCGGCTCGCTTGAGGAAGGGGGGCTTGGTTTTTCTTTTAAGTGGAATATGGGCTGGATGAATGACACTCTTAATTATCTGTCGCTCCCGGACTCCGAACGCAAAAACAAACACGGCCTCCTTACCTTTTCGCTGACCTACGCCTTTTTTGAAAAATTCCTCCTGCCCCTCTCACACGATGAGGTTGTGCATTGCAAAGGGTCGATAGTCGGTCGAGTTCGGGGTGAATACAGGCAAAAGTTTGCGGCGGCGCGAGCGTATGCCGTCTATATGATGACCCATCCGGGAAAAAAACTCAATTTTATGGGAAACGAAATAGGCCAATTCCGCGAGTGGGACTGGGCGGGCGAGATAGAGTGGTTTCTGCTCGATTACCCACAGCACGCCTCCTTTCAGCTCTTCCACTCAGAGCTAAACCACCTTTATCTTGCTCGCCCCGAGCTATGGGAGGTTGACGACGGTTGGGAGGGGTTCAGATGGATAGATCCCGACAATCGGGAGGAAAGTGTTTATTCTTATCGGAGGATAGCGCGGGGAGGGAGCGAGTTGGTGGTAGTTATTAACTTCTCATCTCAAATTCGAGCCGATTTCCTTCTTGGAGTTCCGCGCGGCACACACTATATCGAGCTTATTAACAGCGACGCCCAAAAATACGGGGGCGGAGGAATTGTTAATCCGGGGAAAATCCACCCTCGGCGGAGGAGCGCCAACGGTTTGCCCTTCAGCCTTAAACTGACTCTTGCTCCCCTCTCGGCGCTGATACTCAAGAGCGGCGGGGCGCGAGCCTCGCTGGGCGATATCGGAAAGGTCAGGAGGAAAAGAGAGGCTTCGCCGCTCAGGCTCCGAGCGAAAAATAACTAAAAAGTGACTGTCACGGGAGAATCAAATGCCAAGGAAAAAAGAATGTATCGCCATGCTGCTTGCCGGCGGGCAGGGTTCGCGTCTTTCTACGCTGACCGAGAAGCTTGCTAAGTCTGCGGTGAAGTTTGGCGGGAAATACAGAATTATAGATTTTACGCTTACCAACTGCACGATCTCAGGTATAGACACAGTCGGCGTGCTGACCCAGTATCAGCCGCACATACTAAACGAATATATGGGAAGAGGCGACCCATGGGATCTTGACCGGAGCTGGGGCGGTCTTGTGGTTCTTCCCCCCTATCAGCAGCAGCGCTGCTCGGACTGGTATCGCGGAACGGCAAACGCAATATACCAAAATATCGAATTTATCAATCGCTACGACCCTGAATACGTGCTTATCCTGTCGGGCGACCACATCTACCGGATGGACTACCGGCGAATGCTCGAATTCCACAAGGAAAAGGAGGCTGACTGCACTATTGCCGTTCTTGATGTTCCTCTCTCGGAGGCAGGGCGATTTGGAATAATGAGTACTGATGGGGAAGGTCGAATAACAAAATTCACCGAAAAGCCAAAAATTCCCGACAGTACCAAGGCCTCAATGGGGATATATATATTTAACAAGGAGCGTCTGCTCTCCTACCTTCGAGCCGATAACGATGACACCGACTCCTCAAATGATTTCGGGAAGAATATCATCCCCTCGATTCTTGCTTCGGGCGAGCGGCTTTACGCCTATGAATTTGACGGATACTGGCGCGATGTCGGAACTATATTCAGTCTATGGGAAGCCAATATGGATATGCTGGGCGAGAATCCTCCGCTCCGCATAGGGAGCGGAGGCTGGCGGGTGCTTTCAAGGGAGGGGCGGAGCGAGCCGCCTCAGTATATCGGCGTTGGTGCGCTCCTTGAGAACTCGATTATAAGCGAGGGCTGCGAGATATACGGAAAGGTGAGAAACAGCGTTCTCGGTCCCGGCGTTAGGATTAAGAGCGGGGCGAGCGTGCGCGATTCGGTTATCATGGAGGGAGTGACGGTCGGTGAGGGTGCGGCGGTCAACTATTCGATAATAGACACAGGTGCTCTTATCGGCGCCGGAGCCAGAGTCGGAATGCCGCGCGGGCCGGGCGCCCAGATAGCCGTGATAGGCGGTGGGGTAAGTCTACCGTCGGGCGCTGTGGTCGGCGCTCTCGATAGAGTTGCCGCTTCACGATAGAATGAGGCGGGCGGGTTATTTATAAAACCATAAAAAATAAGAAAAAGGCAACAAGGAGAACTCGAATGTTTGGCAAATCACAGGCTGCGGGTCTTATATTCTCAAATATACACGACACAATTATCCCCGAGCTGACCCGTACGCGAACAATGGCGAGCCTGCCCTTCGGGGGGAGGTATCGCCTTGTCGATTTCGCGCTCTCAAATCTTGTCGGCGCGGGGATTGAGCGGGTTGGAATAATCACACACAACAATTACCGCTCGCTGCTCGACCATCTTGAGGACGGACGCGATTGGGATCTCTCGCGCCGCTCGGGCGGCATCAAAATCCTGCCTCCCTATATCACCGCATATGATAATTCTTCAAGCGACCGAGTTTATTCCTCGCGTCTTGAGGCGCTCGGCTCGGTGATGAACTTCATCTCGGGCTGCGCCGAGGAGCATTTGATTCTCACAGATTGCGACGTGGTTTTAAATATTGATATTTTGGCTCTTTTGCATCAACATCGCCAGAGCCGAGCCGACCTGACTGTGGTGGTCGGGCGGGTTATGCCCGGATCTGGCGAATTGACGTCAAGAGTGAGTACGGTGTGCTCCGACCCCGGCGGGAGAATTACCGATTTTGCGCCGCCCTCCCCTTATCTTGTTTCATCGGGGGATGTTGATATAAGTCTCAATATAATGGCGGTGAATCGGCAGTATCTGCAGAGCGTTGTGCTTGACACAATCGCTCACGGCGGCGTCAGTTTTGAGCGCGATCTTGTTGGTAGGCGACTTCGCGAGGACAATTACCGCACCTTCCGTCACGAGGGCTATTTTGCACTGATAAACTCGCTTGAGAGCTATTATGCGCGCTCGATGGAACTGCTTGACCCGGGTGTGCGTCGGGCACTTTTCGGTATCGACGAGCGTCCGGTGCTAAGTTGCGGGTCAAATATGCCCCCGGCGATATATTCAGAGGGAGCGAAGGTGCAAAATTCGCTTGTTGCCGACGGCTGTGTTATTGAAGGTTTGGTCGAGAATTCGCTGCTCTTCCGGGGAGTTAAGGTCGGGCGGGGGAGCGTGGTGCGTGATTCAATCCTTTTTGACGGGACATATGTAGGGCAGGGTGCATCGGTTGGCTGTGTTGTGAGCGAGAAGCGAGTGCTTATTAAGGACGGGCGCAGGCTCGAGGGGCATATATCCGCCCCCTTCTTTATCGGCAAGGATAAAATTGTATAAAAAATCTTCATTTTGAAAGGAGATTGAAAGATTTATCTTTCAATCGAAAATTGGTCACAAGCAATGAAAAAGATTCTTTTCGTCGGCTCCGAGGCAATGCCCTATGCTGCCACCGGAGGGCTAGGAGATGTTCTCGGCTCGCTGCCGATTGCGCTCGCAGTATTTGATTCGTCGAATGATATTCGGGTTTTGCTGCCCCTTTATTCAGCTGTTGACAAGAAGTGGCGGCATAAGATGCAGGATGAGGCCGAATTCATCCTGCAGATTGAAGGGCGCCGCCGTTCTTGCAGGATAAAGTCACACAGGCGGGGCCGGGTTGTTTACTATTTTGTTGAGAACGAGCATTATTTCGGCCGCCCGAAAATTTACGGATATGCCGATGATGCCGAGCGATATTCCTTCCTGTCGCTCTCGGCTCTTGAGCTGATGGGCGTGCTCGGCTTTTATCCTGATATTCTGCACGTGCACGATTGGCACGGAGCGCCCGCCGCGCTTTATCTGAAGCAGAAATACCGCAACTCACAGGCATATAAGGACATAAGATCGTTGCTCACTATTCACAATATCGAGTATCAGGGGCAATTTGAGTTTGGCGTCCTTGGCGACGCGCCCGCGCTCGGAGGTATTGATCGCGAGATACTTGAGCTTGACGGCAAAATAAACCTGATGAAGGCGGGAATTGTCTCGGCCGACATGGTGAGTACGGTCAGTCCGAGGTATGCCGATGAGATTTTGACGCGTGAGGGAGGGCGGGGGCTTGAGCGGGTGCTTGATAAGCGGCGGCTTGTCGGAATACTCAACGGAATAGATTACGATTATTACAATCCCGAAAAAGACCCCGAGTTGTCCGCCAACTACAACGAGAACAATGTCACCCGAAAATATTTAAACCGCGCGGTGCTTCAGCAGAGTCTCGGGCTTGTTGAGCGCGAGTTGCCGCTGCTGGCTATAATATCGCGTCTTGCCTCGCACAAAGGACTTGACCTTATTGCCGAGATTGCCGAGCGCCTTATCACCGAACGCGATATCCAGCTTGTGCTGCTCGGGCAAGGAGAGGAGAGATTTGAGGACTTGTTTCGCGATCTTGAGACAAAATATCCCGAGCGGGTCAGAGCAATTATCGACTATGACCGCGCCCTCTCAAAGCGGATATATGCCGCCGCCGATATCTTTCTTATGCCCTCGCTCTCCGAGCCCTGCGGTCTCTCGCAGATGATAGCCTCGAGATACGGGGCGATACCCATCGTGCGCAAGACCGGAGGCCTTTATGATTCAATTAAGGATTTTGATGAGGTGGGGGGAGAGCTGCAAGGAAATGGATTTACCTTCGACGAATATTCGTCGGCCGCCCTTCTGGATAGGATAGACGCGGCGCTTGAGCTCTGGCACGACAGGGAGCGCCGGCTTGAATTTATCGGCAAAATAATGCGCGTCGATTTCTCCTGGGGGGCATCGGCCGAAAAATATATGGAGATATACGAATATATATGTGGCAATTATGTTTGAGATATAAATTTTCAAAACGGTGGGTTTTATACATTTGCCGCCCATATGATGGCGGCAATACCGCACCCGGACTTAGCTATAAAGCTATAAACATGAAAGGAAAAGCTGCCAATGAAGACTTGTCCCGACACTCATGAGGTGAGAAAAAATATTGAGGAAAAACTGCTGCGCCACTTCGGAACAACTCCGGCCGATGCCGCGAGCGAACAGGTTTTTAAAGCCGCCGCGCTCACAGTCAAGGATATTTTGAGCATGAAGCGCGGTGAATATAAAAAAACCGCAAGGGAGCAGGGAGGACGGCGGGTTTATTATATGTGCATGGAGTTTCTGCTCGGCCGCTCGCTGAAGATTAATCTTCATAATTTGGGTCTTGCCGAGCAATATCGAGCTGCGGTGGCCGAGCTTGGTTTTGATATCGACCAAATCTATGAATGCGAGCCCGATGCCGGGCTTGGCAGCGGGGGTCTTGGTCGGCTTGCCGCTTGTTTCATGGACACACTCTCCTCGCTCGACTATCCTGCGACCGGTTTTTCGCTCTGCTATGATTACGGTCTTTTCAGGCAGAAGATTATAGACGGTATGCAGATTGAACTTCCCGACATATGGTTGCCGGGAGGTGAGGTTTGGCTCATTCCGCGCACCGACCGGGTTTTTCGCGTCCGGCTTGGCGGGCGTGTTATAGAGACTATGAGTGAAGGCCGGCTTGTCGTGACCTATGAGGATTGCGACGAGATTGAGGCGGTGGCATACGACATGATGATTTCAGGTGCGTCGAGCGAGGCCGTCTCGCCCCTGCGGCTCTGGCGGGCGCGCGACACACACAATTTCAACATGGGGCTTTTCACACAAGGACAGTACACCCGTGCCCTTGAGGAGAGCAACAACGCCGAGATAATCTCAAAGGTTCTCTACCCCTCCGACAATCACACCGAGGGAAAATTATTGCGCCTCTCACAGCAATATTTTCTCTCGTCGGCATCTGTGCAGAGCATAATCCGCGATCATATGGCAATTCACAAATCACTCGACAACCTCCCCCGATATGTGGCAATCCACATAAACGACACTCACCCCGCTCTTGTAATCCCCGAGCTTATGCGTGTTCTGATTGATGAATATTATTTTGATTGGGAGAGGGCATGGGATTTTGTAACTCGAATTGTCACCTACACAAATCACACCGTTATGCCCGAGGCGCTTGAATGCTGGAATGAGCCTCTCTTTCACCTGAAACTTCCCCGAATTCATTCGATAATCAAAGAAATTAACGAGAGGTTCTGCCGCGAGGTATGGAGCATATCGCCCGGCAGTTGGAAGCGAATTTCAGACATGAGCATTATCGGCCACGGGCAGGTGAGGATGGCGAATCTATCGGTTGTTGCTTCCCGGCGGGTAAACGGTGTTTCAAAGCTTCACTCCGAGATACTCCGGGAGTCTACCTTCCGAGATTTTTATCAGATATATCCCGATAAATTTACCAATGTAACTAACGGTATCGCCCATCGCCGCTGGCTCTGCATGGCAAATCCCGACCTTTCCACTCTCCTTGACGAGTGCATAGGAGACGGCTACCGCGAGGATGCCTCGCAGCTTTCCGAATTTCTCAAATTTTCAGACGACGCCGGTGTGCTTGAGCGGCTCTCTGAGATAAAACAGAAAAACAAGGAGAGATTTGCAAAATATTATTTTGATAAAACCCGAGTGGCGATTGATACGAGCTCGGTTTATGACATGCAGATAAAGCGCCTGCACGAGTATAAGCGCCAGCTTCTCAATGCGCTTAATATTGTTGGGCTTTATATTGACCTTAAGGAAAACCCCGGTCTTGACGTGCCTCCGAAAACATTCATTTTCGGGGGCAAGGCGGCGCCGGGATATCATATGGCGCGCCAGATAATCAAGCTGATATATTTTATCGGCAAAGCCATCGAGGCAGATCCGGCTGTCAGGGAGAGGTTGCGGGTGGTTTTTCTTGAGAATTACAATGTCAGTCAATCAGAGATTATGATTCCGGCTGCCGAGGTCAGCGAGCAGATTTCGCTTGCCGGCAAGGAGGCGAGCGGAACGGGCTGCATGAAGCTGATGATGAACGGAGCTATCACAATAGGAACGCTTGACGGTGCAAATGTTGAGATGGAAAAGGCGGCGGGGAGTGAAAATATGTATATTTTTGGCCTGTCCAGCCGCGAGGTCGACGAGCTGTGGCTGCGCGGGTACAATGCGATAGATTATTATTCGTCCAATGAGAGGCTTGCTAAAATCGTGAATTCCTTTAAAAAAGGCTTTGCCGGAGAGTCGTTTGCCGATATAACATCCTATCTCATCTCGGGACACGGAATCTCGGATCCTTATATGTGTCTTGCCGATTTTGAGTCCTATCGCTTAGCTCACGAGCAGATGATGGCGGCCTATTCGGACAGAAAGAAGTGGAATCGTATGTCGCTTATAAACATCGCCTCCTCGGGATATTTCTCGGCAGACCGGAGCATACGTGAATACGCCGATAACATCTGGGGGCTTGAGGTGGTTTCCCGAAGGAGTGAGGGCGCTCATGCTGATAAAGTTATCGTGTGAGGTGGCGGCGGGGGCTTTGACGTCAATAGCAAAGATATTGTATGAGGATAACTGCGCCGGCCGGCGCGACGTCTCGCATCTGGGGGCGTTTGCTGCCTCGGGTGTGCTTGAGTTTCGTGTTGCTCTCGCGCGACGGCAGGGAGTCACGCGGGTGCAGTTGCGCATTTGGCGCGACGGCGGAGCGGCCAGCAATATCCTGTTTGTCTTTACAAGCTCGCTGCGCGGCGACGATCTTTACACCGCATCGCTCAATCTGCGGGCGCTCGCCGGGGAAGAGGGTGAGGGGCTTTTCTATTACGAACTTGTCTTTTTCCGCGGAAAAAACAGGCTCTTTACACGAGCAACTAATAATGTTGACTTCACCCTCGCAAAAGAGGGGGATGCCCCTTTTCGCCTGCTCCTTTTCCGGGAGGATTTTAAGCCGTCGCGTATTTTTGGAAATAAAATTATATACCATATATTTGTTGATCGCTTCAGGAGAGGGGCGGGTGAGGTGTCGATTCGGGAGGGAAGCCTTCTTGATGAAAATTGGGAGGGCGGCATACCGCAATATGTTGAGCGGCCGGGCGACCACCTTGAGAACAATGTTTTTTTCGGGGGGAATTTGTGGGGGGTTGTTGAGAAGATTGACTATCTCGCCTCGCTTTCGGTCGGAGTGATATATCTCAGCCCGATTTTCGAGTCCTATTCAAACCATAAATACGATACCGGCGACTATCTGAAGGTTGACAGTCTATTCGGCGGCGACGCGGCGCTTGACACACTTATCGCAGTGGCGGCAGAGCGGGGGATTTCTGTAATTCTTGACGGCGTTTTCAACCACACCGGAGACGACAGTCTGTATTTCAACAAATACGGTTCATATCCCGCCCTCGGAGCCTATCAATCAAAGAAGTCGCCCTATTTTAATTGGTACAGTTTCACAGACTTCCCCGATTCATATGAATGCTGGTGGAATATTAAAATCCTACCCAAGCTTAATCATCAGTGCGCCGCCTGCCGCGAATTTTTCGCAGGCCCGGGAGGGGTGGGCGCAGAGTATATAAGGCGGGGGATAGCCGGGTGGCGGCTCGACGTGGCAGACGAGCTGTCCGACGCCTTTCTTGAAGAATTTCGCGAGAGCGTGAGGGCGGCGGGAGAGGGCGCTGCTCAAGAACCCGTGATAATCGGTGAGGTTTGGGAGAATGCCGCCGATAAGGTGGCATATGGACACAGGCGCAAATATCTGCGCGGCCGGCAACTTGACAGCGTGATGAACTACCCGCTCAGAGAAGCTATTGTTAATTTTGTCCTTTACAGAGACGGCAATATGCTGTATAATATTCTTACAGACATTTATTCGTCCTACCCGCGCCGGGCATCTGATCTTTTAATGAACATTGTCGGAACGCATGACACCGAGCGGATACTCACTGTTCTTGCCGATGCAGGAACCGATACAATGTCAAATCGCGCCCTTGCCGCCTTCAGGCTCGATAAGAGCCAACGTGCCGCGGCCCTCGAGCGGCTAAAGTTGGCGTCGGTAATTCAATATACAGCATATGGTATCCCATCGCTTTACTATGGCGACGAGGCGGGAGCAGAAGGCGGCCGCGACCCCTTCTGCCGTATGCCCTATCCCTGGGGCAGGCAAGACCCTGAATTGCTCGCCCATTACCGCCTGCTCGGAGAAATACGCTCGCGCGAGCGCGTCTTTGCCGGTGGAGATTTTAAAATTCTTGATTTCGCCCGCTCCTATATCCTCTATGAGCGCAGGCGTGACGGTGAGCGGGTGCTAATCGCCGCTAACAGCGGGCAGACGCCGATAAGACGCCGCCTGCCAGGCCCGATGACAGACCTTTTGACCGGGAAGAAATATCTTAGCCAAATCACAATCGCTTCGATGGGAGCGGTGATTTTGAAATAGATATGTCACTGCTCCTCATTTGCTATGAATTTGCGGCGCTTTGTGATCCTTTAGCTCGGGTAAGGAATATAAAATCTTTCTGCTCATGTTCGGGAAGGGCGGATATATATCCGCCCGAATGAGATTGAATCATTCCGAAAAGGAGAATACATAATGTTTAAAAAAGTCTGGAAGCACTGGACAAAAAGTAAAAACCCGGCAAGTCCGCGCTATCGGCGCGATATGGCCGAGAGAATCGCGGGGCACCGGATAAGGTATGTTACCGAGCGGAGCGGCGACGATATTGAGGAGGTCGTGGGCAAGGACGGCGGAATGTTGATTCGCGGCGATGAATTGGTTGTTTTTGCTTCGGGGAATGTGGTTATGCGCTGCAAAATCGACCAAATGCAGGCATGGGAACTGCTCTCAAACGACGGCGCGGTGATAACCGCTCCTGACCTTGAGCGAGAAGGCGCCGAGCGGACTATTGTTGTCCATTATGTTTATTACAGATGATACTTGGGAGAGATAGCGTGTTCGCGCGCGTCTCTCCTGTTTTTTACCGATTGGTGTTGACATATTATGTAAACGGTGTATAATATATGGTGGCACCCGAAAAGGTGCGCTTGGCGAGGGGGCACTGAATAGGCCACAAGGGCGGCGCCTGCCCTATATTGCAAAAAAATGCAGTGATAGAGGAACTTTTTGGGGATAGCTTCGTCCATATCATAGTAGCTTAAAAAATAATATCGTTTTATAACGGGAGGGATTTTTGTGAATTTCTTTAAAAGAGCACTGACCAGCATATTCCGCAGGCCGGGAAAATCGGCAATTCTGCTTGTGCTTATATTTGTGCTTAGCAATGTCATCGCCGGCTCGGTTTCGGTTAAGAGCGCACTGGCAAATACCGAGGAAGCTATGCTCTCGCAGATGAGTACCGAGGTTAAGATTGAAATCGATTACAGAGATGCTTATGACGAGGTGACAGGAGAGTATATAGAACCCGAGATAACAGTAGAGATGGTCGATACTATCGGCATGTCTGAGCACGTGCGGTCGTATGACTATTCGCTTAATACTTCGTTTGAAGCGAAGGGCGTGGGTTATTATTATTCTGAAAACCCCGAGCCGGTGTACACAGGCGGGGAGGAATATAACTCATGGTTTCAGGTAATAGGCGGTCAGAGCACTGCGCTGCAATACATAGAAAACGGCGACATAACGCTCACCGACGGCAGGGTTTACACAGAAGAAGAGATAAAGAATGGCGAGCGGGTTATGCTCGTCTCTGAGGAGTTTGCCAAATACAACGGGCTTAACGTAGGTTCAACAGTCAAGCTGCTATACACTATGTATGATGATTCCGGGATAATAGTGTACAGGGAGGCCGCTAAATCAGACTATGATGGTATAGATATAATGCCGATGCCGGTTGAGCGAACAGTTCTCAAGGTGCTTGAGTATGAGTTCAAAATTATCGGAACCTTTACGGCAAGGCCGATGAAGTATGTAGACTGGCAGGGGAATCTTGTCGAATACGACAGCCAATACCTCAACGCCTTCTTTACAAATAACAATGCGATAAATGCGATGACAGACGATATCAAAGCAGAGTCTGCCGCTGAGGGAGTGGAGAATTATATATATTCGAGCACAACGGCCAGCTTTATTTTGAAACACCCCGACTACGCAGAAATATTCGAATCGCAGAACGAACAGTACCTGACAAAGGGGCTTATCTTCACAAACAACGCCGCCTCATTTGACAGCATCCGCACACCCATGGCAAATGTTCTCTGGATTGCCGACATAGTGATGTGGGTGGCGGTTGTGGCTACGGTTCTTATAATCAGCCTGCTTGTAACACTTTTCCTGCGTGACAGGCGGCACGAGATGGGAATCTATCTGGCGCTGGGAGCGCGCAAGGGCGTGGTTGCCGCACAGATTGTTTCCGAGGTTCTGCTGGTGGCGATTTTGGCTGTTTCGCTTTCGATATTCTCGGGCAATATGCTCGCTGAGAATATGTCAACGACAATGCTTGAAAATCAGCTTGCCGAAGAAGAAAAGAATAAGGCAGATGACGATTATATAGGCATTTACAAGTCGATTTCGATTGGCGGCTATTATGAAGAAGATTCGGGCATATCGGCAGACGATGTTATGGAACAGTATCACGTCAGCCTTGATGCTAAGACAGTGGTTTTCATATATGTGGTGAGTATCGGCAGCGTTCTTATTTCGACACTGATACCGATTATATACACCCTTCAGCTTAAACCCAAAAAGATTCTGATGTGAGGAGAGGCGAGATGACTAATATTTTATCTGTCCGGAACCTGAGCTATTTCTACCAGGACGGCGACACCCGCCGCTATATCCTCCGCGACGCAACATACGACTTTGAGCGCGGAAAATTCTACACGATTCTTGGCGAGTCGGGCAGCGGAAAGACTACCTTCCTTGCCATGATTGCGGCGCTCGACACCCCTAAAACCGGGGAGGTTCTCTTTGAGGGGGTTAATATAAACCGCATAGGTTTTGAAAACTATCGGCGAAATAAGATAGGCATGGTTTTTCAGAGCTATAACCTGATTCCGTATATGACGGCGGTTGAGAACATACTCGTTGCCATGAGTATTACCCAGAACAAGCTTCCCAAAGACGAGAAGGCCACAGCCTATAACCTGCTTCAATATGTGGGGCTTGACAGAGCAAAGGCAGACCGCACTGTTAATAAGCTCTCGGGCGGTGAGCAGCAGAGAGTTGCCATCGCGCGCGCAGTTGCTACCGACGTTGAGCTGATACTTGCAGACGAGCCGACCGGCAACCTTGACGAGGAGAAGGAAGCCGAAATAGTCGAGATTTTCAAGTCTCTTGCACATGATTTCAATAAATGTATCATCGTTGTGACCCATTCGCACGATGTAGCGTCAAAGTCGGATAGTATTATACGTCTTAAAAAAGGAGTGTTTTTAAATAATGTCGAGCTTTCTTGATAAACTAAATCAGCAGGCCGCCGCCGGCTCTCTCTCAACTCCAAAGGTTGAGGTCGATAAGAGCGAGCCTGAAAAAACGGCCGAGAGTCCGAAGCCCGAGAAACCCAATAACGCTCGGCCAAAAACAGAAACCCCTGCGCGCGCAGCCGCACCGGCGAATACCGCCCCTTCATACCAGCCCGCGCGGGCAGAGGCACATGAGTCTCATGAGCCGCGGGGCGGACTTCGCAACACGGAGCACGATGTCGAAATCGATCGCAACTATGGCACAAAGCGCTTTTTGCGCCTTGTGGCAACCCTGCTCGTCATAGCCCTGCTAATCGCCGCCGGCGTTGTAGCCTTCCGCTATTTCACAATGATAACCCTCCCCGAATTCACCGGAAAAACTATTGCAGAGATGAGAAAGTGGTGCATCGACAACAATCTTTATCTGACCGAAAACCCGATATACAGCATGGAGATCGGAGCCAATTATGTAATAAGCCAATCAGAACCGGGCGGAACAAAGCTCTCCCCGAAAAGCACAATCGAGGTGACATACAGTCTTGGTGCCGATCCGAGCGAGCGCATAAGCATTCCCGATCTGATGAGCATGAAGGCCTCTTCCATTCGCGCATGGATGGAGGACAACAAGCTGCCGAATGTTAATATATATGAGGAATACAGCAGCGATGTTGCAAAGGGTGATGTTACGCGCTATCTTTTCTCAAGCGTTACGGTGGACGAGCAGAACTTCAAGCGGGGCGACTCTCTGGTAGTTTATGTGTCAAGAGGACCGCTCGATTCATACAACACCCGCACTGTTAAAAACTTTGTCGGTTTGCTCAGGAGCGAGGTCGATTCCTGGTGTACCAATAACGGCATGAAGGCGGTCTATACCGTGGTTATGCACGAAAGCATCGGGGCAGACCGGGTAATCTCCCAGAGCGTTCCCGAAAACACCCAGCTTGAGCCCGGCTCGACAATCGAGTTTGTTATCTCGGAAGGCCCGGGACTTGTTGTGCCGAGCTTTGTGAATGTCTATAAAGAGGACGCCATGTCGCATGCTGCGGAGTTCAATGTTATAGTCAAGCTTTTATATAGCATGACAGTGCCGTACGGCGGGCTTGTTTCGCAGTCGCTGCCGGCCGGAACGATTGTTAATAAGTCGAGCAACGAGATAACTCTTATCTACTCGATAGGAAAGCCATATCTCACCGATTTTATCGGCATGAGAGAATCCTCGCTCCCAGAGTATTTCTATGAAATCAACCGCAAGGGCGCCTCGCTTTCATACTCAATTCTCTATGTTAATGCAATCGAGCCAAAGGGAACAATTATTGGTGCCACGCATAATCTTGAGGCGGTAGAGCTCAAGACGCATATTGAACTGAAGGTTAGCAACGGTCTTGGAACCGCACCTGTCCCGCCGAGCGACCCGATTAAATTTATCGAGGTTCCCGACTATTCAAAGGTTCTGAGAGAGAACGCATATATGCTCAATCCCGACATTGATCTGACAATTATTACACGTTATAGCGACAGCGTTCCGTATGGCAGCCTTATCTCGCAGTCAGCTCGCGCAGGCTCGCTTATCACATCGGCCGATAACAGTGTGACGATTGTTTATTCGGCCGGCCGGCCCTATATGGAAAATCTTATAGGCAGGAGCGAGGCCGATTTGCCCGCGATATTCTATGAATACACAAAAATGGGCGCGTCGGTCACATACGAGATAACCTATGTAGATTCAGCCGAGCCGAAAGGGAATGTAGTCTCATCCTCAAAGAACAATGAATATATTAAGACTGATGAAGTTATTCTGATTGAGGTCAGCAAGGGAAGCTGATAAATAATAAACACGCCGGGTTAACTTTTCGTGAAGTTAACCCGGCGTACTCTTATTTTTTATAAAAAAGATTTACTAAATCAGAGGGCCCTTGATTTGTTTATTAGATTATATACGCGTTCTGCATCGGCGATGTCGATAAAAGAGTCGAGCAGGCTGTTGTTGTTCGACCTTCTGTCCCAGTATCTGCCGTATGGATATTCGGGGATTAGATTCGGCGAGGTGAAAATAATGGTTCCGCAGCCTGTCTGCCTGCGGCTCAGCACAAGCTTGACCTCGCTTATTCGGCTGTATCTGATATCGCGAAAGCGGTTATACCGGCCCGATATCATCATCATGACCCTCTGATTTGTGACGGCATAATATATATTCTTCTTATTATTGTTAAGAATGATAGACTTCCCAGCGACAATATACATACCTATCATAATAAAAGGCAGGGCAAAAATGCTCATAAATGCGGCAATTCTTGTTACCATCACCATCCAAAACACGGCAAACCCGACAAAGAAAAGTCCGAACACAGATTGAAAGCCGCCGAAGACGCTGATGTGCTCGTCTGTCGGCTGACCCGACCAAAGCAGCTTTTCATCAGCCGCCAAATAGCGGAGAAGCGGTGTTTCATTGAAGTTTTGCCTGCGACCACTTGATGATGCTCGAGCATTGAAGGAGGACTGTGCGCCATCTGACGCTCCTTTGCCGGGGGCTCCCATGTCTTCTGCGGTATCGAATCGGGTAGTTTTGTCCGACGGCTCTTGTGTGCTCGCAGATGAATTATCACTGCCAGACCCGCCGCCCTCGTCAGTTTTTCCTCTTAGTTCATTTTCAGAGATCCCGAAAAGCCGCGCGGCAAGCGCTAAGTTGTCGGCATCGGGAATCTCTTTTCCCGCCTCCCACCTCTCTATCAGCTCGACTTTTACGTCGAGCATTCTTGCCACCTTCTCAATCGACATTCCTTGCTGCTCGCGAATGCGCCTGAAATTCTCACCTATATAGTTCATTCTTCATTCTCAGCTCCCGTTTTTATTACTTGCCGACACTGCCTCTTTCCTCGCAACCAAAAACCATCTCTCGCACTCCTCGCCCGCCTCGCCAAAAAGAAAATCTCCAAAGGCAGAGCAAAACTCAAGACGGGCGGCGGCAAGCGCATCGAGCACCTGGGCGAGCGTGTAACATCTCTGGCGCTGGTGCTCGTCCGAGCGCGAATAGCTTTTCCCGTCGGGGATTTCCTCAAAAATCGTTAGATAAAAGTCGCATATTCGGCTTTTATCATCATAATAATTCTGCCAGCCGCAGAAAATCCGCCCGCCCTCATCTTCAAGTATATAGGCATTATCCGAATAAATACGCTCGAATTTATACGGAGTGTTGATATCAAAGATAAACACTCCGCCCGGGTCAAGATAATTAGCGATGTTAAGAAAGCAGCGCTCAAGGTCGCCGTCGTCTACAAGATAATTTATGCTATCAAGGCAGGAGATTACCGCGCCCACACTGCCGTATAGCTCAAAATCCCGCATATCCTGCATTATAAAAAGCGGATTTTCAGCGCTAACCCTTCTTTTGACTGCCTCGCAGAGCATGTCGGCGCTATTATCGACGCCTATCATATCGTATCCTCGTGCGGCAAGCTCAAAGGTCATTTTCCCGGTGCCGCAGCAAAGGTCAAGAACAATTTCGGGTTTTTGCCCGGCAAATCTCGCAAAACAAGATTCTATAAAATCAGCCCATGCCGCATAATTAATATCCGAATTCAAGCGATCATAAACCCGCGCCAGCGGGCCGTATGAGGAGATGCCTGTTGCCCTCGCACTCATCTGCGCTTGTCAAGCTTTCCGAGAACGCTGACATATCCGTCGCTCCCATACTTAAGGCAGCGGTTGACGCGGCTTATCGTTGCCGTGCTGAGTCCGGTCTGTTCGGCTATCTCGGAATATATATAATTATCGTTTAGCATTTTTGCCGCGTGCATCCGGCGCGACATTTCCTGAAGCTCCGAAACGGTGCAGAGATCCTCAAAAAAGTTGTAGCACTCCTCAAGGTTTTCAAGTGTGAGTATTCCGCGGAACAGATAATCAAGCTTCTCGTCTCTTATTTTGCTTTTCATGATACGCTCCTCTCCTATGTGTAAATCTTATATTTTCATAATCCTATTCTAATATCTTTTTACAATAAAGTAAAGTGCTTTTTGGATTTTTCATTAATTCTGCCCGGGCTTTTCAATTCCGAGCAGGGGAATGAGCTTTTCTATGTCGCCAGCTCCCATAATCACAAGTCTGTCGCCGGGGTAAGTATGCTGGGTGACAAATTCGGCGATTTTATCAAAGGAGTCGATATATTCGGCCTTTTCGCCTATTGAAATAGCTAGCTTTTTCGAGTTGACGAGAGAGTCCTCTTGCCCGCGCGCAGAATAAACTTCGGCAACAACCACCCGTGCGGCGAGGTCGAAGGATTCGGCGAAGCCTTCAAAGAAGGCTGAGAGCCGGCTGTATGTGTGGGGCTGAAAGACGCAGACCACCTCACCGTCTCCCATATCAGAGAGCGCCTCAAGGGTTGTTCGGATTTCGGTCGGGTGGTGCGCATAGTCGCTGTAAACCGAAGCTCCGCCTATTTCCCCTACAAATTCGAGCCTTCTCCTCGCTCCTTGAAATTCCTCAAGTCCTTTCTCGATTCTCGGGGCAGGAATTCCGCAAAGATAGGATGCAGCCGCCGCGGCGAGCGCATTCATAACATTGTGCATTCCCGGAGCTGAGAGATTAACATGGCAGAAAAATTCATCGGACTTTACTATATCAAAGCCATAGCATCCCCCCTCGCCCGCGATATTTATCGCTTTGAAGGTTGCGGCGGGATTGCGTATTCCGAAGGTTATCACCCGGTCTCCCATTTGTGAACGCTCGGCCACTTCGAGCACATTTGGGTCGTCTGCATTGGCGACCATATAGCCACCGGGCGAGGCAATATGGACGAAGGAAACGAAGGAATCCTTAATCTGTCCTATGCCAGAGAAATAATCAAGGTGTTCGGGTTCGATATTGAGTACAACTGCGATGGTGGGTTCAAAATTTAGGAAGGAATCCCTGTACTCGTCAGCCTCGAATAAAAAATGCTCCTTGCCGCCTACCCGGAAGGCTCCCCTCATACTGGGAAGCTCAGCTCCCGAGAGTACTGTGGGGTCTGCTCCGGCGCCGATGAAAATCTGGGCGCACATCGAGGTGCAACTGCTCTTGCCGTGCATTCCCGCAATGCCGACGCGGTTTTTGTATCCGGTCATAAGATATCCCATATAGTCGGCTCTTGAGATAAGCGGGATGCCCGCCTCCTGCGCCGCTCTGTATTCGGGGTTATCTTTTGATATTGCAACGGTATAGACCGCTACATCATATCCCTTTATGTTCTCGGCGTCGTGTGTGTACTTCACATCTATCCCCTCGCTCTCAAGGCGGCGGGTTAGTTTGCTTTCGGCCCTATCTGATCCTCCGGTGCGGTATCCCGCAAGGTGGGTCAAATGTGCGAGGGAGGACATATTTATTCCTCCAATCCCGATAAAAAAAACGGCGCGGCAGCTTTTCATCCATTCGCCGATTTTGGCGGAACCGAAGTGTGTGTTCTCGGTAAGCATATAACATTTATTCCTTTCGACACGCGGCGCCGGATTTTATGCGCCGCTTGATACTATCCGCCCCGCAAATAATGCCCGGGGCGAAATTTTCACATAAAAATTCTCTAATCATTGAATAACCATCACAATGGCATTCTATACTATTAATCGTAGATTGGTTACTTATACAATGTTTGGTCGCGCTCCGAATCCCGCGGCGGACGCGGCAGATAAACCTTAGCGGGACATCTCGCGGAAGTAAAATCATAAGCCGTAAATTCGGCAGGAGGTAAGCAATGCAAATCACGGATATTAAAGTAAGAAAGCTATTCGACGATGGCCCGATGAAGGCCATAGTGTCGGTGACCTTTGACGGTCAACTTGCTGTCCATGACATAAAGGTTATCAACGCCCGTGATAAATTCTTTATAGTTATGCCCAGCCGCAAAAATCCAGATGATACCTATCGAGACATAGTACATCCGATAAACGCTCAGTTTCGGGCCACTCTCGAGCTGGCCGTAATAGAGGCGTATCAAAATGAGCTTCAGGCAGCCGCCGAGGAGGCAGAGGCAGAAGCCGGAGCGGAGGTCGAGAGCGGCGATCTTCCCGATGCGTCGCCCGCAGGCTAAAGAAATACACGGGTGTGGGGAACTTCTTTTATGGGAGGTTCCCCCGACTTTTATGGGAGGTTCCCCCCGATTTTTATGGGGGTAGCCCCCCTTTTTTTATTGTTCGTTCTTTTGGGGTGCTATCCAACCGTTGCCCCGCTGGCGCGAGTCTTCACTTTGGCGCAGGCGGGAATATCGGAAGGCGTGATGACCTCGCAACCGGCAGGCAGGCAGAAGCGCAGCGCTCCGGGCGCCAATTCGAGCGTGAGCATGTCAAGCTCGCGCAACTCGCCGTCTACACTCACAACTCTTGGCTCGGGGAAGGAGATATCGAGCTTTTCGCATTTTATGTATTCAACGATTTTGTCTATACCCTTGCGCGAGAGATATTTCCCGTTTTTATATGAGCCGAGCAGCGATAAAAACTTGAGTCTTGAGACGTTTTTGATGAAACAGACGTCTATAAGCCCGTCGGCAGGGCTGGCGCAGGGGCCCGAATTGAAGCCGCCGCCGCAATATGCGCTGTTTCCGATGCAGGTAAGGAGGAGATTGCGCTCTTCGGCGGGCGCGCCGTCGATAGAAACCTTGATTTTCACCCCCGGCTTTCGGATAAGCTGCCAGAGCGCGCCGAGGACATAGGCAAGCTTGCCCGGAACGGCGGGGTTTCGCTTGATTCGAGCCACGATTTTAACAACCTCGGCATCAAATCCGGCGTTGAGGGTAACGGCCGAATAGCGACCGTTATATTTTATGAGGTCAAGGGCAACAGTGCTTCCCTCTAATTGAGCCTCAAGGCTCAGAAAATTATCCGAGTGCGTAAAGTTGCGGACAAAGTCGTTTCCCGTTCCAATCGGAATAACCCCGACTGACGCATGAGAAAAGCCTACGGCGCCGTTTATCACTTCGCCAAGCGTTCCGTCGCCGCCGCAGGCATAAAAACGGCATTCGCCGACCTCCTTGTCGCAAATCTGCCCGACATATCTCTCGGCGTCTCCAACCCCGGCGGTGTAATAAATCACAACCCCGAGCCCTCGCTCGCCAAAGAGGGCTTTAATATCGGCCTCAAGCCGGCCGCAACTTTTTCCCTTGCCCGCCGCGGGATTCAGCAAAAAATAGTGCTTCATTTAAGTCCTCACGCCGCACAGGGCGGCGCCAATAAATTTTAAAATTCCTGCCCCGCTCTTTGGCGGCACACATAGTCGCAAGTGAATATCTCCCATGCGCTCTCTCGCCGTTGCGACATCGCAGCTTTTTTCAAAAGCTGCCGGCGTGCATAGTATATCATATAATCGCTCTTTTGTCTATATCGCGCCGCCAACTTTAGCGCAGGCTGCGCTCGGGGGAGATTATTATTCTTACATTGCGGCAAAGTTTTGTCAAGCTTGAATTGTTTTTCATATACTGTCGGTGACAGCAACTCTATCCGGCACCCTGCCGGAAACTATCTATTTTTGGAGGAATAAATATGCAGCTTGATAGAAATTCGCTTGAACGCCTGCTCGGGATGAGTGACGCGCAGCTAAAATTCGTAATCAATAAACTTGCCGTCGAGGCCGGGCTCGACCTGTCGGCTTTCAACATAAGCGGAAACGATATAGCCTCGATTCGCCGTGCGCTCTCAAACGCAACAGACGAGGATATAGCCCGAGCTACCGAACAGCTCTCGCGCCGCTCGAAAAAGGGAGAAAAATAAAATGTCGGATTTAGATGAGAACAAGGGCGGCGCGGGTGATCTCATTGAACAACTGCTCAAAAACCCCGAGCTGATCTCAAAGGCTGCAAGCCTTCTGTCGGGTTTGAAGCTATCGGGGGAGGGGGCGGGCAGCGCAGACGCGTCAACAGAGGTGTCCGAGGGCAGCCCGCCCGCCTCAGACAATTTCGGTGGCGGGGCAAGTGATGAAAATCCCGGAAATCAGGCAGACATGTCCGATGTTTCATCAAAAATCTCCTCGCTGCTGGCTAATAAGGAGCTTATGTCAATGCTGCCTGACATACTTTCGGCCTTCAAACCACAAAATAAGTCACCAAAGCCTGAGGGCGGCGATCTTGCTGCCGGTGTATTGATATCGGGCGGGCATCATCACCACAAGCATGGCATAGACAAGCGGAACGCCCTGATTCTTGCCCTTAAGCCCTATCTGAACGGCCGGCGCCGCGAGGCGATCGACTACTTAATAAGGCTTGAAAAATTAGGCAACATATTTAAAACGATAAATTGACAAACAGCTTGTGAAAGGGGTTGGTAGGTTAATGTATATAAGAGATCAAAATTCAAAAAACCAATCCGGGCGCATAAAACCGCCGGAAAATTACGGCGGCACAGTTTTCCTCGGCGGCGAGCCAAAGGCGCCGTCTGAAACAAAGCAGCGCCCCGGCACTCTTGCCGAGGCCGAGCCGCCGAAAATAATAAAAGATCCGATTCCGGGGCATCAGATTCGTCCGGGTTTTATAAAAGAAGGAAGGCATGAGGGTGGGAGGACACTGCCCCCCGTGCAATATCGCGAGGGCTTGTCGGGCAGTCACCATGGCAACAACTTTGAGAGTGCAGGGGCGGCAGGCGATGATGGGCCGGCAGAATACTGTCCCCTCCCGCGACAGGATGACCGTGCCGGTCACGCCCCGTCTCACAAGGCCGAGCCTGTCGACCCCGCACAGTCCACGTCTCCTCACCCGCCCAAAGAACCGACAAAAAATAATCCTCTCAAAAGCCTATTTTCCTCCATCATGCCGCCCGGCATTGGCGGGCACCGCGATGATGGAAACTTTGGTTTTGAAGAACTTCTTATAATAGGTCTTATTCTGCTCCTTTCGCAGAGCGAGAGCGACAACGATATTCTTCTGATTCTCGCGTTGTTGCTTTTCTTTTAGCGGGGAAGGCAGAGTTTGCCCATAATAATCTGATTATAGAGGAAACGCGTGGGGCGTTGCCCTACATTCCGCTTAAGGGGCTTTTTTGAGGGAAAAGTCCCTTAAGAATCCTCAAAAGCCTTATAAAAAGTGAAATAATAAAATATGATATAAAAAGCTTTTTATATTATTGTTCCATCGCTCGTGAACAGCGGCAGCTCCTCAAGATATATAATATCTTTGCGCCCCCGCGCGTCGCCCTCGGCGAGTATCGCCATGCGGCCGCAGACAATTCCCCCGGCCTCATTTACAAGCTCCTCAATAGCCCGGACAGACTCGCCGGTTGAGATAACATCATCAACAATAAGGATTCTTTTGCCCTGCATCAGCTTAGCGTCGGCAGTGTCAAGATAAAGGGTCTGCTCTCTTTCTGTTGTAATCGAGTGAACGGTCACCTTTGTCACACCGGTCATATAGAGCTTTGGTGCCTTTCTTGCCAGAAGATATTTTTGGTTTCCGGCAAGCCTGGCCATTTCATGGACAAGCGGTATCCCTTTTGCCTCGGCTGTAATTAGATAATCGTATTCGGGGGCGCGGGCGAGCAGCTCGCGCGCCGCGGCTGTTGTCAGCTCGGGGTCTCCGAAGATGACGAATCCGGCGATAGATATATCCTCATTCAAGGGACAGATTGGCAGCGAGCGCTCAAGTCCCGCGATTTTAATATCATAGCTTTTCACGTTTTTATGTATCCTCCGTTTGAATCGAGTCTCAAATCTCGGAAAGCTTACATTAATTATTATACTCCTAAAAATAAAAATGTCAAATACAATAAGCGCCCCGCACCGAAAAACTTCGCGGGGCGCCTGTCGGCGTGAGTTAATTTTATTCGATTTTTTTCGCATGCACTCTGTCTTCTTGACGTTTGCTGCCGCTATCTCTGAGCGAAAGACCGTTTAACAGCGCCGCCACGCCAGTTAGAACAAAACTAAGCACAAATGGGTATAGCTTCACAAAAGACAAATACCTCCAGTATATAGCCGAGGGTAAGAGCCCCCGCTTAACAAATGGTTTTGTGAAAATAGACTCCCACATCGAAAAACCACCATGGTCATAATAAAAGGGTATAAATTGAAGAAGCAGGCAGGCCGCCGCAATAAGAAGCGCCGACGCTCCCAAAGAGCCGAATTTTCCGCGGCGGATATAGGTGCAATAGCAATAAACAGTCGCGGCAAGGCAGAGGATTATCGGGAAGAAGATTCAATGTGTCACAAGTCTTCCGGGCGTGAAAAGATTTACAACCTCATATCTTCCCCCGGGGAATATTTCAAGTCCGCCGCCCGAATACATAAGGACGTGCGCCATAAGAACCGCTATATAAACCGTTCCGGCAAGGTGTTTATCAGCGAGAGCGGCGTCACCGCGTATCGGCTGAGCGAGGAGAGAATATCGCGCATATCCGGCTTTCCTGTCTTGATTTTCGCGGGGTTATCTTGTCTGTTCATTCGACCTGCCTCCGTCATATATTATTTATAAGCGATAAGAAAAATCAAAGAATATTAGTACTCCGCCTCGATCTTCACCGTGTTAAGCGTTGACATCGCGCCGGCAACAAGCGCCTCAAAGTCAAGTTTTTGCTCCTCGGCGAGCACCTTCTCCATTTCGGGGCGGGTTTTTGGGTGGCGGGGGGTGAAGACGGTGCAGCAGTCCTCATAGGGTTGAATTGAGGTATCGTATGTGCCGATTCTGCGCGAGAGGGTGATTATTTCCTCTTTATCAAGCCCGATACACGGGCGGAAAACCGGGATTGTCGCGGCGGCGTCGGTAACAGCGATGGCCTGCATAGTCTGGCTGGCAACCTGCCCAACGCTCTCTCCGGTGATAAGCGCTCCGCAGCCCCTCTCTTTTGCTACCCTGTCTGCTATCGTCATCATATAGCGGCGCAGGAGCAGAGTGAAATAATCCTCGCGGCAAGCTCGCTTGATTTCCTCCTGAACGCGGGTGAGCGAGACGATATGCAGATTTATATCGCCCGCCCAGGAGGCGACAATTGAGGCGAGGTCAATAACCTTTTGCTTGGCACGCTCGCTTGTATAGGGAAAGGACTCAAAGTGCAGCGCCTCAAGCCGCACCCCTCGCTTTGCCAGCATCCAGCCGGCCACAGGTGAATCAATCCCGCCCGAGAGCAGAAGCAGACCCGCTCCGTTGCTTCCGACAGGCATACCTCCGGCGCCCGGAGCCTGCCCCGCATGGACATAAGCGCCGTATTCACGCACCTCGACCTTGACAACTATCTCGGGTGTGTGAACATCCACTCTTATATCGGGACAGATCGAGAGGATTTGCCCGCCAATCTCGCGCGCTATCTCCATAGAATCAAGAGGGAAGCTCTTGTCCGAGCGCTTTGCCTCAACCTTGAAACTCTTCTTCCCGACAAGAAAGCGCGGGATATAGCTTCTTGCCGTCTCGCTTATGCTCTCAATATTTTTCTCTGAGATAGCCGCGCGGGCAACGGCGATAACACCGAAAACACGCCTCGCCGCCTCATACACCCCGTCGATATCGGCCTCATCGTCTTTCGGGTCGATGTATATCGTGCTCTGGGCGCGGTAGACATCGAAATTCCCGTATGCTGCGGCGCGTTTTTTGATTTCCTGTGAGAGCAGCCCTTCAAAATAGCCGCGGTTTGCGCCCTTGAGGACTATCTCACCATATTTGCAGAGTATAATTTCTTTCATAATACATATATATGGGGAAAAACTTTTTCCAAAAAAGCTTTTCCCCGCTCCTTATTCTTCATTAAATTTATGAGTTTGCCCTTGAAAGACTTATCCTTCAAATTTCGCCCTCTTGCTCGGCCTCCTCATCGGGGGCATCCTCTCCCTGGTCAATGGGGGTTATCAGGTCTGTTGCCGTCTCAAATTCCTCGCTTCGGACGAAAATATCTGTTCCGAAAATAGAGAGCCCGGTGATTATTTTGACCGAGCTGCCCGAGCCCCTTTCCTTTATAAGATAGGGGATTCCGGCGCCCTCAAGTATGCTGCGAACCACCGCAAGTTCCACGTTGTCAAAAACCGTTGTCAAGAGTTCAAGCCCCTCGGGGTGCTTGCTTGTTTTATCAAGTCCGAACAGATCCATATAAACACATCCTTTCAGAGTACATTCAGAGTACATCAGGCCCTATAATAATTCGGAAACAACTTGTCCCAAACCTTTTGGCAGGCGTATGTATCCGCAATGGACGTATGCGCCGCGCCCTCCCACTCGATTCCGAAGCATTTCATAGCGTCAATAAGGCTCGCGTGTCCGATATCGGGGCGGCACTCATGCGCGTATCTGACAAACTCGTTAGCGCAGCAGCGAACCTTAAGTCGCAGCGCCTCGCGCTCTTCCTCGGTGGAATATATATGCTTAATGTGGCTGTAATCGGTTGAAACGCCGTATGCGACAAGAACGTCGGCGTCCTCAAATATTTGTTTGACGCGCGGGGTTAACTCCTCAAGGGTGGGTGCGTCGGCAGTCATTTCAGGGGTTATCCCGTGTATCTTCTCGGTTTTTTTCCATTTCTTTGTGCGAACCGGTCTTACAAGTGTGTCGAGCACAATCTCGCCCTTTCCGTTGACAATTGAGATTGAGATTATCTCGTCGCGGTCGTAAAACCCGGTCAGTTCAAGGTCGAAAAAGAGAACGCGCTCGCGCTCCATATTATATTCGGCTTGCCGGTGCAGCTCGCCCTCGGCGCGGCGGATTGCCATTTCCTCGTTATAGCAGCCCTCGCAAAGCTTTTTGCGGAATCTTACGAAATCCCCGCATTTAGAGCACATTAGCGGACGGCGAATCGCCGTCTTTTTATCATATAAATAAACTATGCTTTTGTCGTTTTTGCGCGTATAGGCAACCGGCTCCTCGATGACATCATAGTGCATCTGGGAGAGCCGCTCCTTTGAGTAGAATCCAAATGTGGCAGCGTATTTCGCGCTCATTCTGACTATTTCATTACCGCTCTCAAGCGTAATCTTCTCGACCTTGGCGTCGGGGAAATACCAAAGCTCGGGTGGAGCTTCTTTCACTGTTGCGGGGTCGTAATAATAAATTATGCTGCCGTCTTTATTAGAGCAAAAGGCGACAGGATCGCCGCCGGGCATTAGATGAAGCTGACGGAGAACCCCCCGGGTTAGGTATCCGCGCGATTCAGCGTCTTTCTTGCGGATTTCATTGATGGCCGCGCCTGAGCGCAGCTTTATTGCGGTGTTCAATATATTCCTCCACGGTATCGGTAAATAAACATCGAGCGCAGCTATCTGCGTCGATGATAAAATCATCTTAAATAATTATAACACACAATCTATTCTTATTCAATAGCCGGCCGAAAATTTATCGCGCGGCATTGTTTTTTAAACAATTTTTATTTTATGAGTTTTTTTCTTATATGCTTATCGCTTTAAGAAAAATCCAACAGTTTAAAATTTCTTGAAGGAGGTATCCTCAGGAAATGCTTCTTTTAATAAGTTTTCCCTTGAAATATCCCTTATATCCTTCGCGCGAGCTATTACCCAAAGACCCGGCGCCGCTATATAGCGGCGCCGGGCTGTTTATTCATCATTTTTTATTTATGCTGCATCTATCTCTTTTTTCGTCTGATAAGTTGGGCCGCCCCGACCGTCATAACAAACACTGCCACGCCGCTCGACGTCAGTGAGGCACATCCCGGCTTTTTGTCGGTGCCCGAGGTGTCTGCCGGTTTGCCGGTCGTGTCAGGCGTAGTAGTTAAGCCATCCCCTACCTCGTCGGGAACTTTGGTCGTGCCGGGTGCTTTGGTGGTAACTTTGGCGGTGGTTACAGGTGCCTTGGTGGTTACCTCGTCAGCTGATTGAAGCGGCTCGCCGGAAACGGTATAACCCTTGTAAATCTTAAGGTCTCCTATTGTGGCCTTCTGCGTGTAATAGCTGTAGAAGTAAAGACCGAGGTTGTAGGTTGTAAACACAAGTATCTCGCCGTCGTAGGACTGGTCTACAAGCCGCCATTCACCGCTTGTATCCTTGACATAGAAGCGAAGGTTGTATGTAAATCCGTCAATCTCCATGGCGTATTCCTGAAGCGAACCGTCATTCAGAGCCGAGCCGTCTGCCGCGACATTTGGGAAATCATAGCCCAGGCTGCCGAGTTTAACATAGGGATGAGCGTCGGCTGAGGTAAGCGCCGAGGGTCCGTCCATCAGGTGGAGTTGCTCGGCATAGCCGTAGCATCCGTATTTCCCGTCGACATAAAGTCCGAAGCAGGCCTTTTCGTTTCGTATAATGGTCATTGTGATAGTGTAGCCGGCGTTGTCAATCGGCAGACCCTCAAGCTCGCCGCCATACCAGTTCTGCGCGGAGTTGTTGTGGCCGATAATTTCGGCAGAGCTTGCGCTAAGAGGAGTATAGCCGAAGTTGCCTATGTAGGCGGTTGGTTTCCAGTAGTTGTCGCCGCTGAAATTCAGTTCGTGAAGCAAATCGCCTTCTTTGGCGGGCGTGTAGTAATCGGGGGAGGGGGAGGCCGACGCCGGAGCAGAGCTTGAGATAAACACCGTGACAAGGAGTGCCGCAAGGATGCCGATAAAGATCTTTTTCATTGCATAAACCATCCCTTTCTGAGAGCCGCAGTTATCCGCGGCTTCATTGATGCTTTAATTTTACATCAATATGGGAATATTGTCAAGGGATGGAACGGAAAAAGCCGCTGCTCTGGCAGCGGCTTTTCGTCATCGCTCAGCATATCAGATCTATTAAACATAGCTGAAGAGCAGTCTTCTGCTTTTGCTGTCGAGCGTGGTAAAATTAGTTATTTCGTATCTGTTGTCATTCGAGTCGCGGATTATAACGCGCTTTGTTCTGCTTGAGCTTTTTATATCACTATGTCGGTTGCGAATGCGGAATTTTATTTCTCCTCTGTCGGTCATCACCGTGAAGCTGAGGTTGCCCTGCTTATCCCTGACGTCGATAATCTGCGATATTTTTGGAATCATATAGTATTCGCGGAAGCAATCCTCAAGAGCCTGACGAGACACGGCATCAAGATCTTCAATGTCTCGGATGAGGGCTACCTCCTTCTCCTGGCTGTTGAGAAGGGTTACATAGCGATCTGTGTTGCTCAGGGGGAACAGGCGGCGGGGCTCAAGGTTTTCAATAACGCTTCCATCGTTTAGTATGAGCTTTACAAGATAGAGATCAGTGCGCTCAATCCGGCCGGTTGACTTATCAACATAGATTCTCTTTGTCATTCAAAGTTCTCCTTCGCCTTCTCCTCCTTGATCTTCTCAGACATAGTCTGAATTTCTACAAGGCGGTAGTATTTTCCCTTTTGCGCCATCAGCTCCTCGGGCGAGCCGAATTCTATTATCGCGCCGTTGTCGACAACGACAATCTTGTTAGCCTTGCTAAGAGTTGAGAGGCGGTGGGCTATCATGATGGTGGTGCGCCCGCTGATAAGGCGCTCGATAGCGTCCTGAATAAGGTGTTCTGTTTCGGAGTCGACCGAGGCTGTCACCTCGTCAAAGACGAGTATGCTCGGATTTTTTAGAACCGCGCGGGCGATTGAAAGCCGCTGTCTCTCGCCGCCCGAGAGCCCGACTCCACGCTCGCCGAGCACCGAGTCATAACCGTCGGGCTGGCGAATTATAAATTCGTGCGCGTTTGCGATATCGGCGGCGGCTATCACGTCCTCAACGCTGTATTTCTCGTCGCCATATGCAATATTATTGAAGATTGTGTCGTGGAACATCATCGGTTCCTGCTGGACATAACCTATGCTCGAACGGAAAAATTCCATATCAATCTTGCGGATATCGGTGTTGTCAAGCAATATTTTCCCGTCGTAGTGGTCGTAGTACCTCAAAAACAGGTTAACAAGGGTTGATTTTCCCGAGCCGGTGGTGCCGACAATACCGACAATATCGCCCGGTTCTATCTTAAGATTTATATTTTTAAGCACCTTCTTGGTGCGGTCAAACGAGAAGGAGACATCGCGGAACTCAATGGCGCCTTTGACCTCGGGGAGGGTATTGCCCTTGCCGAAGTCGTGCTCGGGTTCGGCGTCAAGTATGTCGAATATTCGTTCGGCCGAGGAGAGGGCGTGTTGGTATGAATCGTTGAGATTTGCAAAGAAGTTAACAGGCTCATAGAACATCGAGGCGTATGAGATGAAGGACATGAGAAGTCCGACAGTGAGGTTTCCCGACACATTTGTCGCCCCGATAACGGCAAGCCCGCCGAGCATCCAGATTACAATTGAGCCCGAGCTGACAAAGAAGTTTACGACCGCCGGATAAATATTGAGTATCTTGCCGGCTTTGATGTCTGTTTCGCACCACTCCTGATTCTTCTCCTCGAAGAACCTGGTCGAATTTTTTTCATTTGTGAAGGATTTGATAACCCGGATGCCGGGGATGGTATCTGTCAGCACTCCCGAAACCGCGGACCAGCGGCGCCAGATTCGACGGTAGAAGGGCGCGATTTTCTTCGAGAAGATACGCGCGCCGATAGCGACGAAGGGCACGGGGATTAGCGAATAGATGGCAAGGCGCCAGTTCATCACGAGCATTATTATTATAATGCCTATCAGCTTGAAAAATTGAACGACCACCTCCTGCGTTATGCGGAGCATGAAGGATTGCAGGGTTGAGCTGTCGCCCGCGATACGGTTGATGACAGAGCCGGTCGAGGTTTTGTCATAGAAGCGCATAGGGAGGTACTGTGCGTGTCTGTAAACATCGTCGCGCAGCGATTTAACAATTCTGTCGCCTGACTTACGCAAAAAATACCCGCGAACCGCCCCAAGGCCGTATCGCAGAACATAATTCAGCGCCAGCATAACGCCTATTATCATAAGGCTGCGCTGGACATTCATCTCAAAATGGCCGAACAGATATATTGTTGTGTTGGCTCTGTTGCCGGCGACAAGTATGTCATCGACAAGTGTGCGGTTGAGGAATGGGGGGATGAGGGCAAGGGCTGTTGTGATTACCGAGAGGATAACCGAGAAAATAAGTATATGCGCCTCGGGCTTCATATATTTGGTGAGCCTTGAGACGATTTTTCCCTTGCTCTCGCAGCTTATACAATTTACCCCGGGCGCGGAGAGAGTGCGGCCGCACTTAGGGCAGGTAGACAGTTGCTTTTCATATGTCGCCTCAATTCCTGCCAGCGCTTCCTTAAGGTCGGTTCCGCCGCGAATTGAGTTGACATAGTAAACGGCGGCATCACATAGACCCGCCACAGCAAAAGTGAAACGGTAGACATCTATGACTTCACCGCCATTAATCTTGGTACGCATGACAGCATTGCCATACATGCGTTTGTTGAAAATCTCGCTGACATCGGATATATTGAAAATCCGACCGAGCTTACCATTGTCAAAATCATATGTAAAAAATGTTTTTGAGGTAAAGGCAAGGACATTATGATTATAATGCGCGCTCTCGGATAAATCACCTACAATTGCAAAGAGAATAGGGTCGTCGTCAGGTGCGTGAGATCTAAGCTCGGCAAGCTGCTCCGGGCGAAGCTGCCGATTTATAAACAGGTCCATACATCCTCCGTGCCGTGTCATAATTGCGAAAAACTCCGCGACACAGCAGCCACCTTATTGTATAATAAATAAAAGAATAAGTCAACAGCAAAAGAACGAACACAAGGCGAATATTCAATAAAAAGCGACACAAAAATTGTGCATTATTACCAAACCAGAGAAAGGGCTTGACCGCACCCGCCCCCCGCCCGCATGTGTTTTCAAGACTTGCCGCTTGACAATACAAGGATTTGGATTAACAATTTGCCTGCTTCGGGCACGCGAGGGACTGCATAAAAAGGTTGCGCTTATGGCAAGCTTTGCGGCCTTTGTAACCGGGATTATAATATGTTTGTGACGGGTGGGCGTGAGTGCGCTCTCGTGCTGAGCTGCATACCATTAATCATTTTAAATTACACTCGTATCAGCGCGAAGAAATAATATCAATGGTAGCAGAAAGTCGATTGTGCCAAATAAAAAAGCACGGTGCAACATAGACAAACCCCTCTAACTATGGTATAATATACACGCCGGCAGGTTTCAAAGAAACCTGCGATGTCGCAACGGCGAGGTGGCGCATGGGAGATATTCACTTGCGACTATGATATAATATACACGCCGGCAGGTTTCAAAGAAACCTGCGATGTCGCAACGGCGAGGTCTCACACGGGAGATATTCACTTGCGACTATGATATCGCTGTCTTAAAAACATCCCCTGCCCGCGCCCTTATAGCGCCTGAGAAAAAATAATAAACACATATCGCTTGTGTGAGGGATAGCACTACTTGACGACTTGAATGTGTCGTCAATTTCTTCTGAGACGAGTTTTTTGTCAGTGTTTGATAAAAGGTTATAATTTATTTAATATTAAAAGGAAAATATAAGGCTTCACTATGATCAAACGATTTGCACGTTACTACAAGCCCGTTCTCGGCGTTTTTATCGCCGACATGATAGCAGCGCTGCTGCTTGCCGGATGCGACCTCTTTTACCCGATGATAACCCGGGCGATGATAAATGTCTATATCCCCCAGGGTATGCTGCAAAAGCTGCTCGCATGGGCGGCGGTGCTTTTCGGGCTCTACCTTGTAAAAATGTTTCTTAACTATTTTGTGTCCTATTACGGGCATATTATGGGTGTTCGTATGCAGTCGGACATGCGGCGCGATGTTTTCGGTCGTTTGCAGACCCTGCCTCTTACTTATTTTGATAACAACAAGACCGGAACTATAATGTCAAGGATTATAAATGACCTGATGGACGTCTCGGAGTTGGCGCACCACGGCCCTGAGAATCTCTTTATTTCGGGCGTTATGCTGGTTGGCTCATTTATAATAATGTCGACTATTTATTTGCCGCTGACCCTGATAGTTTTCGCAGCTCTTCCCTTGATGGTGCTCTTTGCGAGCCTGAAGCGCAAGAAAATGCGCGATGCCTTCACCGAGACCCGCGTTCAGACCGGCGAGATAAACTCAGCGCTCGAAAACAGCATCTCGGGCATTCGCGTCTCGCGCGCATATACGAACGAATCGCATGAGAGCCGGCGCTTTGAGGAGGGAAACGGGCTTTTCGTTAAAGCTCGGCAGAGGGCTTACCGCGCGATGGCTGAGTTTCACTCGGGAACCACATTTATCAGCGACATATTGCAGGCTATTATGTATGTCGCGGGCGGACTGTTTTTCTTCTATGGCAAAATCGATATAGGAGATTTTACTGCATTTGTGCTTTACATCAATATATTCCTCAATCCCGTTCGGCGGATAATTGACTTTGTGGAGCAGTATCAAAACGGCATGACCGGATTTATGCGCTTCTGCGAGATTATGGACGCAAAGCCCGAGGACGAGGCTCCCGACGCCGTCGATGCAGGCGAGGTGAGGGGGGATATTGAGTTTGAAAATGTGAGCTTTGCTTATGACGACGGAAATCAAGTGCTGCGCGATATCAGCTTCTCGGTCGGGGCGGGGAAGACGCTTGCCTTGGTCGGCCCCTCGGGCGGCGGCAAGACCACAATCTGCCACCTTGTTCCCCGCTTTTATGAGATTAGCTCGGGAGCTGTGAAGGTTGACGGCCGCGACATACGCGACCTCACCCGCACCTCGCTGAGAAAAAATATCGGGATAGTCGCACAGGACGTCTTTCTCTTTAACTCAACCATATATGATAATATAGCCTACGGTCGCCCCGACGCCACCCGCCGGGAGGTTGAGGAGGCGGCAAGAATGGCAAATATAGATGACTTTATCAAGTCGCTCCCCGAGGGATACGATACAGTGGTCGGTGAGCGGGGAATCAAGCTCTCGGGCGGGCAGAAGCAGCGCGTTTCGATAGCGCGGGTTTTCCTCAAGAATCCGCCCATTCTCATACTTGACGAGGCGACCTCGGCTCTTGACAATGCCACAGAAATAATGATACAAAAAAGCATTGAGGAGCTCTCGCGCGGGCGCACTACAATAGTGGTCGCTCACCGACTCTCAACAATCCGCCGAGCCGATGAAATTCTTGTTATTACAGACGAGGGGATAGTCGAGCGCGGAAATCACGAGGAGCTATTAAATATGGAAGGGGTGTACGCCACTCTTTGGAAGGGCGCGCTGGCAAGATGATGAGACGACGCTTAATAGCATTACTGATACTGCTTGTGCTTGTTCTGCTATCAGCAGAGGTCCTCACAGGGTGCCAAGAAGACGCAAAGGACGCGATAAGCAGCCAAGCTGACACAACCGCGGCGCATGATAACGGTTCAAGTCTTAGCGAGATTGACCTCACGCTCTTCTCCGACGGCAAAATCAACCTCACTTTAGTGCGCCCCGAAAATAGCACGCTGACCGAGACAAACCAATTTAGAGAGCTGCACATAGGCCTGTCCTCTCTCTCGGGCGGCACTCCGACTCTTACAACCGACGAGCAATACCGCGGGCATGAGTACGATCCCGATGCACCCGAGCTGCTCATGGGAGGGGTTGACTACCCGGAGGTTCACGCCCTTCTCTCCGAGCTTTCATACGATGAATATGCCATCGGGGCGGTCGGAAACAAATTGGTTATATCCGCCTGGGCAGACGCCGCGCTGCCATATGCCGTGCGCGATTTTTTGTCCTTTGCTAAAGACAGCGCAAAAGACGGACGGCTGACAATACCCGCGGGATTTCGTCTTATTAAAAGATGCAAGCACCCGATGCTCGCCCCCCTTGCCGACCTTCCCGCCTATCCGGGCGGGACGCTCGACGCGATAAGCGACTGCGCCGACCGATATACTCAAATAACCCTGTCCCAGACCGATGAGGCGATGTTTGTCAAATACCAAAACGACATCGTCGCAGCGGGGTATAAGTTTTACAGCGAAAACAGGATGGGCGACAATGTCTTTGTTACATACACCCGGGGCGAGAGCATGGTTTATGCATATTATGTTCCCTATTCGGGTACAACACGCATAATCGCCGCCACAGAAGCCCTTCTCCCGCCAAATTGGGAGCCGATATACACAAAAACAAACCAACTAAGCTTCACCCTTTTCGGGCTTGAGGCGAGCGGAGGGGCGGGCGGACTCGGCTGCATGATGCAGCTTGAGGACGGCAGCTTTGTTATAATCGACGGCGGGCGAAACAACAACGATGACGCAAACAGAATATACCTTAAGATGGCCGAGCTTGCGCCTGACCCCTCGCGTATCGTCGTCCGCGCGTGGGTTATTACGCACGCGCACGGCGACCATTACGGCGCCCTTGTTAAGTTTGCTGCATTACACGGCAGGTCAAGCAAGATTAAAATCGAGAGTTTTATTTTTAATTTCTGCGACACATTCGAGCAAACTCAATACATGAGCGACGGCTCGACAAGCTGCGCGAAGGTGCGGAACACAATTAAGGAAGTATATCCCGATGCGGATATATATAAATGCCTGACAGGGCAGGTCTTTCGTTTTGCGGGAGCCGATATGGAAATCCTCAACTGTATGTCCGACTTTCTGCCCGGCGTCATCGGTCTTGAGCGGAGCGATGCCGACCTCAAACAGGCCGACGGCAATATTCAGTCGATAGTAGTGCGGTTTATTGCCTCGGGCGAGAGCGCAGAGAGTGTGATGGTCACCGGCGACGTCTCAAAGGTCAGCGTTGACGAGATGTGCGCCCGATTTGGCGATTATCTTGCGAGCGATATGATGACCGTTCCTCACCACGGCTGGAACGAAAACCGCTACCGCGCCCGAAACGGCACAATTGAATTTTACAAGCTTGTAAACCCCGCGGTTGTCCTTTGGCCCGATGGCGTCGCAGCACAGGCGAAAAAAATGCTCTGGAACGGTACTCCCGGAGGCGACAGGGAGGCTAACTATTATCTTATCAATTTACTCAATGTCAAACAAACAATAGTAGCCGGAAGCACAACGGTGACGCTGATATTGCCGTATGACCCGCAATAGTCGATGCGTGTGATTCTATGCAATCCGACAAAATATGGAAATATTTTTTCAAGATGCTTGAAATAAAATCGCTTTTGGGTTATAATTATGACAATACCCTTTCTTATCACAAACTCATAAGGAGCGGATTATGGTATTAAATAACAAAGGTAATTCATCCGGCATGGGTCAGCCCGAGCGAGAGCTGACTATGCGCGAGATAATATGTAGGGTCTACGAGGCTCTTGAAGAAAAGGGGTATAATCCGATAAATCAGCTTGTCGGCTATATCCTTTCTGAAGATCCGACATATATCACAAATTATAATAACGCGCGGGGGCTTATCCGCCGGGTCGACCGCGACAAGCTGCTCAATGAGCTTGTAAAAAATTATTTGGGGATTGACGAATAAGTGGAAATAATCAGAATAGATTTATCGAGCAAAAAGCAGGCGCCGCCATCGGTGCTCTGCCTTGGCAATTTCGACGGGGTTCATATCGGCCACGCGGCACTGCTCAGAAGAGCACTTGAGATAAGGAGGGCGGCCGGGCGCAATAATATTATGTGCGGGGTTCTCACCTTTTCTCCGCCGCCGAGCGAACTGCTCCTTGATGAGCCTCCCTCCCGCATTGTGAGCTTTGAGGAAAAAATGAGCCTTTTTGAAGCTGCCGGGATAGATTGCGTGTATGTCGCCGACTTTACACAGGTAATGAACATGACGCCCGAGCGCTTTATAAAAGAAGTCCTTTTTGAGAAATGTAATTGTATGTATGCGGTATGCGGTTATAATTTCAGGTTCGGCGCAGGCGGCACCGGAGACTCCGACACTCTTGGCCGGGCGCTGGAGGGGCGGGTTTCGGTTGTTGAGCAGGTTGAGTATTGCGGGCTTGCTGTGAGCTCAACGGCTATCCGGCGCGCCGTAGCCCGAGGCGACATAGAGCTGGCCGCCGGGATGCTCGGCAGGCCCTTCTCTTTAACCGCACCAATAATACACGGCCATACGCTGGGAAGGGAAATCGGATTTGCAACCGCGAATCAGAAGTTTCCCGAGGGGGGGCTTATTCCGGCTCAGGGAGTGTATATAGCCTCCTGTCGGGTTGGCGGCAGGGTTCTGCCGGCGGTGTCTGACATAGGCCGACGTCCGACCTTTATGGAGGGGGGCAGTCTTAGCTGCGAAACGCATATAATTAATTTTTCGGGAGACCTTTACGGGCAGGAGCTAACAGTCTATTTCCATAAATATCTGCGCCCGGACATTAAATTTGAAAACAAAGAGCGACTGACAGAGGCGATAAAGGGTGACGTTGCCGCTGCGCTTCATTATTTCTCCGGCCGACAGCTTCCTTTATGTTAAAAAAATTGATTTTGCTATTGCATTCAAAAGATTTATATGATATAATGTAACACGCGCCCGATATCGGCGCGTGTTTATATATATTTTCTACGGAGAGATATCGAAGTGGTCATAACGGGGCTGACTCGAAACAAAGTCGGTCGGCTGATGGCTTCGGGCTTGAAAAGCTTTGATTTATCGGCACATTTTGTACTTTCCGGTGCAGCAAATTCAAACCTCATCTCGCAGTTTTCCCGCAATTTTCCCGAACACAATTTAATAGTTTTCAAACCGGATTTCCGGTTGAAAATACATGGAGAGATATCGAAGTGGTTATAACGGCCCTGACTCGAAATCGTGGTTGCTATCCGGTAGCTCCCTGACCGGAAACCCTTGATTTTACGGGGTTTTTCGGGTATCTTTAACTGAATATTTTTCTTTGTTCTCCCCATCAGTTCTCCCCGTTTTCTGAGGTGCTGATGTTGAGATAAATACGGAGACGTATCGAAGTGGTCATAACGAGAACGACTCGAAATCGTTTGATCCGCAAGGGTCCGTGGGTTCGAATCCCACCGTCTCCGCCAGAATGTCCGCCAGTAGCCGGTTTTCCCGGCTGCTGGCTTTTCTTTTTTAGTTCGGAGCAAGTCCCAAACCATTGAGCATCGCGTCAGCCGAAGTCAGCTTCGAGCTATAATCCAGATGTGCGTAAATGTTTGCCGTGGTTGAGAAGTCGCTGTGACCAAGCCATTCCTGAATCTGCTTCATGGGAACACCGTTTGCCAGAAGTAACGAGGCACAGCTATGTCTCAAGTCGTGATACCTGATGTGTCTCAGCCCGTTTGCCTTGAGCAGCTTCGGAAAACTCTCAGTAACATAGTGAGGTTTAATCAGATCACCAATCTCGTTTACGCAAACATAACCGATGTAGTCCTTGATATAGCTGCGTCCGCACAAACGACGGTTTTCCTGCTGTTCTTCTTTTAGGGCGAGAAGTCTTTCTCTCATGAAAGGAACAAGCGGGAGCGTCCTCATACTCGATTTGGTCTTGGTGGTGTCGGATGCGACCAGAACGCGCTTGCCGTCCAGGTCACAAGAAGTAACTGTGTGACGGATGGTGATCGTGTTCTGCTCAAAGTCAATAGCATCCCATTTCAGACCGATTGCTTCACTCCGTCGCAGACCGTAGAATGCGCCGAACAGAATCGGAAGCTCAAGTTTCGTTCCTTTAGCTGCTTCGAAGAGAGCGTTGACCTCATCGGCATCATAAAAGCTGCCGACATAGCGATCCTTCTTCGGACGTTCAACCTTATCTGCCGGGTTTACATCAATCAGGTCAATCTTCACGGCATACTTGAGAGCCTTATGAATGTTGGCATGATAATGGATGACCGAGGAAGCACTGACGCGCTGGAGCTCCTTCATATAGAACTCCTGAATATCCTTTGCGGTCAGATTCTTGAGAGTGATCTCCTTTTCACGGAAGTACGGTGCGACGACCCTTTTGACCGTGGTCGAGTAAGAAGCAAATGTCGGGACTGCAACCGAGCTTTTGATAATGTCGAGCCATTGTTCCATGTAGTCCGCGAACAGGATGTCCCCGTTCATGACCTTCGGCTCTTCGGGATTGAAATTGCGTCGCGCATCCATCAGGATGGCTTCGGCGCGTTTTTTGTTTCCCTTAACAGTAAGTCCGGTAGAAATCCACTTGGTCTTTCTTTTTCCGAGAGAATCGGTGTAGTTCAACACGGCGTAATAATATCCTTTTTTTTCGCGGAGATGTCCTGCTACCATTTATTATCCTCCTTCTTGCGTAGCAGTAACACCTACCTTATACCGGGATCCTATTATACCAGAACCGGGTTCGAATTGGAGGACCTACTGACGCACTTTTTTGTAAACTTTTTGAGTCCAAATCTTATGCGTTCACTGTTTCTCCGCAGCCGATGCAGAGATAAGTGAAAAGATGAGCCTTCGGAATACGATAGGCTCTGCCGACCTTGAGGCTAAGGATTTTGCCTTCGCGCAGAATACGATAGCCGGTCTTTGTGCTGATGCTGAGTATTTCACACATCTGCTCAATGCTCATCACATCGGGATAGTCTTTTAGCATGAGCTTATAGGCATCGCGCTGAGAAATGGTTGATGCGGTATTCACCCGTCTCACCTCCGTTTATTTGTTTTTGCTTTATCAGCAAAAGGATAGGCAGCAGTCGGTTGACAACTGCTGCCCATAGTTTTTGATGATAAATTGTGTTCCAGCATATTTGCAGCTCGCGCCCCTGCTGAATAGGGAATGCTGCGGACTACCACCGGTAAAGCAGTATCATGGGACTCTCACCCCTCCGAGGATCGCTCCGAGCCGCCCCTTCAAAGAAGAAACGGAAACGGAATTCCTGCTCCATAACGGAAGTGAGAACTGTTTCTTCCAAATCGTTCGGGTCTTCCAGCCAAGCAGGACTCATCTCTTCTGCATCCTGCACACTGACAAAATCAAGCGAAAGAAGAGTTGCCGTCTCATCCTCATCCTTGCAACCGGCAATAGGTACTCCGGTCTTAGAGCGTCTGAGCTTCTTTTCCTCGTTGCGTAGAACTCTCATGGTTTCTCTGCTGACCTCGCATACTTCGCCAGTGAGCTTCACGCGCACCATGCACTTGCCTTCCTCCGTAGTCCAGAGATCGTAGTCAAATTCGATAGGGGTTTTCATTGTCTTGTCCTTTCCGCTGGCGCGGAGCAGCGGATGGACGAGACAAAAATAGAGCCGCATGACGGTGAGCTTGAATCCCATGCCGATAAAACAGAGTCCGAAAACTCTGTTCATGCGGCATTGGGAAGACTCACCAATCAGCGGCTCCACAGCACAGCTATCATGACTACGGGTTTGCGATAAGTCTTAACAGGTCGTTTACCATAAACGACGGCGATAGCTTGAGCCTTTATGCCGAGCTTATCGACGAATCGGGCTTTGTGTTTCGAGCATTTGCTCATGGTGTCAGCAACAGCGGCGGCAATTTATCAGAAATAGTATTGCTGCGCGACGTACAGATACTTGACCGGCATGGAATTCCTCTCGAATTTAAATATATAGACTGATATAAAGGCACAGCCGATTTAAGCGGCTGTGCTTTTTTGTACAACAAGCGAAGTTAGCTATCGATAACTTGTTTTTAGGCAGGGCGATAATCAAACGCTAACTAAAAAAGGAGCTTGCATTATATTTTGTAAAACAAACAGACACGCCGGTGGAGCTTTATAAAGCTCCACCGGCGGTTATATGTTTTTATACTATCTATGCGAGAGGAAAATTGTGCCGCCTTGGTGTTTGCTGCCTTTGCCCTCAAGAGCGAGGGCAAAGGCACAAAGCTCACTTTTGTTGAACTTTAAGCAATATATTCTCTCAAGCCTTATTCTTCAGCGCCGCCTGAGCCGCCGCAAGGCGGGCAATCGGAACTCTGAAGGGTGAGCAGGACACATAGTCAAGCCCGATGTTGTGGCAGAACTCGACAGACGACGGGTCGCCTCCGTGCTCGCCGCAGATACCCACGTGAAGCTCGGGATTGGCCGGACGGCCGAGATCGACTGCCAGCTTAACCAGCTTGCCAACGCCCTTCTGGTCGAGGCGGGCGAAGGGATCGCTCTCGAATATCTTTGTGTCGTAGTATGCGTCAAGGAATTTCCCGGCGTCGTCGCGCGAGAATCCGAAGGTCATCTGGGTCAGGTCGTTAGTTCCGAACGAGAAGAAATCGGCTTCCTTGGCGATCTCGTCGGCGGTCAGCGTTGCGCGCGGAATTTCGATCATGGTGCCAATCTTATATTTGAGGCTGGCTCCGGCAGCGGCAATTTCGGCATCGGCCGTTTCGACAACGACATCTTTAACAAACTTGAATTCCTTAACCTCTCCGACCAGCGGAATCATGATTTCAGGCACGATATTCCAATCGGGATGCTTTGTGGCCACGCTGATAGCAGCGCGAATGACGGCACGAGTCTGCATTTTTGCAATTTCAGGGTAGGTGACTGCTAGGCGGCAGCCGCGGTGACCCATCATCGGGTTGAACTCGTGGAGCGACGCGATTATTGCTTTAATATCGGCAACGCTCTTGCCAAGGCTCTTAGCAAGATTGGCGATGTCGTTCTCCTCTGTCGGAAGGAACTCATGCAGGGGCGGGTCAAGGAATCTGATGCAGACCGAGCGGCCCTCAAGTGCTTCGTAAAGCGCCTCAAAGTCGCTCTGCTGATAGGGCAGAATCTTATCGAGCGCCGCTTCTCGCGCCGCCACGTTGTCCGCGCAAATCATCTCGCGGAAGGCCGCAATACGGTCTGCCTCAAAGAACATGTGCTCGGTGCGGCAAAGGCCGATTCCCTCGGCGCCCAGCTCGCGAGCCTTTATGGCGTCGCTCGGTGTGTCGGCATTGGTGCGAACCGAGAGGCGGCGGTATTTATCGGCAAGCGACATTATGCGGCTGAATTCACCTACAATAGTCGCGTCGACCGTCGGAATAGCTTCTCCGTAGATATTACCGGTCGTGCCGTCAAGCGAGATTATATCGCCTTCCTTATAGTCACGGCCTCCGAGCGAGAAGCACTTTTCGGCCTCATTCATGATTATTTCCTGGCAGCCCGAAACGCAGCACTTGCCCATTCCGCGTGCCACAACGGCTGCGTGTGAGGTCATTCCGCCGCGGGCGGTGAGAATACCTTCGGCAGCCTTCATTCCCTGAATATCCTCGGGTGAGGTTTCAAGGCGGACAAGGATAACCTTCTTGCCGGCGTCGTTCCACTTTTTCGCTTCCTCAGCGGTAAATACTACCTGTCCGGAGGCAGCGCCGGGCGAGGCGCCAAGGCCCCTGCCTATTGGGGCGGTGTTTTTAATGGCTTTCTCATCAAACTGCGGGTGCAGAAGTGTGTCAAGGTTGCGCGGGTCGATCATCATAAGCGCCTGCTGCTCTGTAATCATACCCTCGTCGACAAGGTCGCAGGCAATTTTAAGCGCCGCCTTGGCGGTGCGCTTGCCGCTTCTGGTCTGGAGCATATAGAGTTTCTTATCTTCAATGGTAAACTCCATGTCCTGCATATCGCGGTAGTGGTTTTCAAGGATTTTGCAGTTTTCTTTAAACTGAGCAAAAACCTCGGGAAGGATATCCTGCATTTTTTCGATATTCATAGGAGTGCGGATGCCGGCTACGACGTCCTCCCCCTGAGCGTTCATAAGGAACTCGCCCATAAGCTTTTTCTCGCCTGTGGCGGGGTCGCGCGTGAAGGCAACGCCGGTTCCCGAGGTATCGCCCATGTTGCCAAAGGCCATCATCTGAACGTTGACTGCGGTGCCCCACGAGTAGGGGATATCGTGATCGCGGCGGTAGATATTCGCGCGGGGGTTGTCCCAGCTGCGGAAAACCGCTTCGATCGCGCCGAAGAGCTGCTCTTTCGGATCCGAGGGGAAATCGGTGCCGAGCTTTGACTTATATTCGGCCTTGAACTGAACAGCAAGCTCATGAAGATCGTCTGCGGTGAGCTCTGCGTCGTCGTGTGCGCCCTTTTCTTCTTTCATCTTGTCGATGAGCTGCTCGAAGTACTTCTTGCCGACCTCCATAACGACGTCGGAATACATCTGAATAAAGCGACGGTAGCAGTCATACGCCCAGCGGGGGTTGCCCGACTTAGCAGCCATTACCTCGACAACCTCGTCGTTAAGCCCGAGGTTAAGGATTGTGTCCATCATGCCCGGCATTGAAGCGCGCGAGCCCGAACGAATTGAAACGAGCAGGGGGTTTTCCTTGTCGCCAAACTTTTTGCCGGTTATTTCTTCCATCTTAACAACGTAATCCATGATTTCGGCTTTAATTTCGGGGCTGATTTTTTTGCCGTCCTCGTAATACTTTGTGCAGGCCTCGGTTGAAATTATGAAGCCCTGGGGAACCGGGAGACCGATGTTTGTCATCTCGGCGAGGTTGGCGCCCTTTCCGCCGAGAATCTCACGCATTTTCGCGTTACCCTCGGTAAAAAGATAGCAGTACTTCTTTGACATCTGTTTGAATCCTCCGTGTATAATAAATGTTTTTAACAAATCAGGAGTTTACCGGCAACGAGCGATTGACCGATAAGGCTCAACACTCATTATAACATACTTTTGAAAAAAATACTACATGTATTTTCAAGTTTTTGAAAAAAGTCCATGGTTTTTTCGCCTTTGGTGAGAGAAAGATTCAAAACGGTTGAAAACACATAAAAAAGTGCCGCGCCCCCGGCATATGTGTGGTCGGGGGGCGCGGGAAAAGTTGATTTTTCGCCGGCGGACCGCGTAGTCGTTTCACCCGCGTCCGTAAATATTAATTTTATATTTTATATATTCGTCGGGGTGCAGGAAGGTTATATAATCATTTTCCTTAATAAAATAAATGGTTTCAAAAGAATTATAGTTTATAATTAATTCGTCCTCGCGGGTGAAAACGCGCAGGGTAATTATGAGCCTGCCATAATTTTCGTCAAGCTCGCTCCCGAAAAAGGACAGGCCGACGTCGAGCGGGAGCATGTGTTCCCATTCCCCCTTGTCTGAATTGTATTGAGACGAGGGATCGGGATAATCGCGGTACGAATCAATCCGGAATGAATGGATTAAATTCAATTCGTCTCCCGGGTCTTTTGGGGATAGATTTTCGTAATCAAAATCAAAATTTTCCGGAAGCTCATAGACATCAAGCAGCGCGTAATCCTCCTCTTGCGTTATACTCGGAGGTTTCTTCGTGCCGAACGCAACGTTTAATAATATTTCATCCGAATTGACATTATACCATTTGCCCGGAGCATAATCTACAGTTAATAATGATAAATACGAAATACTCGGCACCCATGAATCCTCTGTTTGAATTTCATCTTTTGTCTCGCTCTCTTGATTTCCGGCGGGTTTTGAACTGCATGAGGTCAGCAAAACAAAAAGAAATATTACTAAACTGATTGCCCTAATCATTCTCATATTTATGTATGCTCCCTATGATTTATTTGTAAATTGTTCTGTAATATGATATATATGGTCCTGTCGATGGGGTTGATGACTGAGTTGCTATAACGCACCAGTATATGGTAGAACCTGATGTGCCATTTAGTATAGTTGATAATTCCGTTAATGTCAAGGTATAACTTGTGTTGGTAATTGCGTATGTCTCATATATCTTGGTGAATGAGGAATTATAAAAAGATATTTTGAATGAATTATTTGGGTATACTGAACTTCCGCCCCCTGCGCTCCATGTAAATGTTCTGTTGGACGAATTTAATGTTGAGCCTACCGGTGTCGTTGGCATGGCGGCAACGCCATGCTCCTCAAGTATTCGTCCGATTCTTAATTTTTGATCGTTGTTTGTAACATTATACAAATTGTAAATAAACTGCGATAATGTGTAACAATTATTGTTTTTAACGATATCCCATACGGTTTGATACCCAAAATATACTTGATCATATGTTTCGTTGTTTCCGTCCGCTATATCAAGCAGTATTGCGGCAACACACAGTTCATTTGCTTCCCCATATTTTAGATTTCCATATCCATATGCCGTTCTTGCTTCCACGTTTACCGTATCCGTAGATGATTTATAACCCGTATCGCCGACATATGGAATTCCAAGTGAGGACGCTCCCATTGCGTCCTGAACCCATATCGGAAAGTAAGTTGCCCAGCCTTCACCCCAGGCAAGCTTGATTCCGTTTGATTTTCCATATGAGTCAGCCAGATTATATGAATAATGATGATCTCCGCCGGGGCTGTCCGTTATATTATAATAACGCTGAACATGATGTCCGTATTCATGCTGTATTACATCCCAATACATATAATCAATTTGATTCAGGTATATTACATTATTGCTATACTGGCTTTTAGGCGACGGATATTGTACATTGACGCTCGGAAGAAATGAGCCTTCTAATAAATTCATGAATTCTGCCGCCATATTAGCAGCCTGATGAACATGATATGATAGTTCAGAATTTGCACCGGTGTTAGGAATGGATATATTCTTAACAAGAGGAATGGGACTGCTTGGCACATCGTAATCGGTTGGAGTAGAAGTAAAATATGTAATACCGCTTGAGTTAACTACATTGACTGAGGTGTTTCTTGCATATGCGTGCACATATATGTCATAACCATTTTCTTCGGGAGTCATATCATTTGGAAAAGTTGCTGAATAGAATCCGCTGGCATCGGTGTAAACGGTTCGAATCAAATAATTTGAAAATGTCCCTGTGTCATATATTCTGACTTCTACATTCTTACAAGGCTTAAGATTGCCATAATTATCCGTCCATTTGACGTATCCTTGGACGGTAATGTTCAGTAATGATTTGGTCTCGTAAATAGATTCAGAACCGTACTCGTAATAAGACTTTTCATCAACAAATACTTCATAAGACCATTTCACATCACGCTCATCAACAAGCTTTTCGGCTATCATATAGCGATAATACATATCTTTGGCTTCGCCTGATGTGTAATAGTTTATAAAATCGTACTTTTCACATGAGTAGAAATATACTAAACTCTGCGTGCTTGTGTATATCTCCTTGCCGTCTTTTATGGCTGTAACCGCCACCGAAAAGCTTGCTTCCCCAATGCCGGACACTGAAATTTTTACTGTTACTTTACCGTCAGCAGATGAGATGCGGTCAGGCGCACTTATTTTCTTCACATTATTAATTTCATAATTGATGATATAGTAATCAGCGTCAATGTCTGAAACTACAATGTAAGAATATTTGATTTCATCTCCGTGGGTTACTTGATCGGGCTGTTCTCCGTCGAGATAAATCGAAACATCATTTTTTGAGTAGCGTGCGGTATCTGCTTCATAGGTTGAATCTTCAGCTGAAGCATTAAATGTGAATATCGTTGAAAATTACGATATTGTTAACAGGGATGCTAATAAACCAGCAATAATTTTTTCATATCTAATTCCTTTCTTTAATCATGTGTGTGTTTGTTTTCATTTGTGTTTTACCCGAACAAAAACGACAAGCTCACATTGTAGAAAAGGTTCTCCAAAATTAAATATTTATCATCGGACTGCACCTCCTCATCATTATGGTTTAATTGTACCATAAAATATTGGAAGCCCCCACAATATAATCCATTGTTAACAATGCGTTCATTATTTGTTTACGCACAAAAAATATTTGACATCCCATGGAAAATGATGTATAATAATCTTTAATCAATAAATAGAGAGCCGCGCGAGCGGCGGGAATTTTTATGCCTGATATCTTCGAACTTTTCAAAAAAATCGCCTCAAGGGAGCCGACACCAAGCGCTCCGCCGACGCACATGATAGTCGGCCTCGGTAACCCGGGCGCAAAATACACCCTCACCCGCCACAATGCGGGTTTTATGGCATTGAGCTACATTGCGCAAAAGCAAAACGCAAAGGTCGACCGCCTGAAATTCCGCGCCCTGACAGGCATGGCCGAGCTTGCCGGTCGGCGCACCATACTTCTTGCCCCGCAGACCTATATGAACAACTCGGGGGAGGCGGTTCGCGAGTGCGCCGACTTCTATAAAATTCCCCCCGAGAATATCATCGTCATCTCAGACGATATAAATCTTGATGTCGGGCGGTTGCGGGTGCGCCGAGAGGGGAGCGCCGGTGGCCAAAAGGGACTGGCGAGCATAATATCTCAGCTTGGAACCGACGCTTTTCCGCGTGTCAGAATCGGGGTGGGCAGCCCGCCCCACCCCGAATATGACCTGTCTGACTGGGTTCTCTCCGAGTTTAATAAGCGAGAGCAGGAAGTGATTTTCGCTTCTTTTGACTCGGTCCTGTGCGGAGTTGAGAAGATTATCTCGGGCGACATTGAGGGGGCTATGCGGATCTGCAATGGCGCCAAGTGAAATCCTTCTGCCCAAGCATAGGGGGCGACATTGCCCGAATTCTATCAAAAGGTTTAATGTATAATGAATATTCTCACCGACTGTATCCGTGCTGACAGCGAGTACGGACACCTTTTTCATACCATAAAAACGCTGAGAAGGGCAAATCCGCTGCCGGTAATGGCCGCGGGGCTCTCAGACGGGGCGGCAGACGCACTCACCGTTTCGCTTGTCGCTGACATAAAATCCGAGGGCTGGGGTTGTGTGCTGATAATCTGCTCCGAGGAAAAGGAGTGCGCGCGAACTCTTACCGCATTAAAGGGCGCGGGTCTGTCGGCCGCATTTTTCCCGGCGCGCGACCTTACGCTGCATAATGTAACCGCCTCTCATGAATTTGAGCATGAGAGGCTTAAAGTGCTCTCTGGTCTGCTCGCCGGCCGCTACGACGCCATAATAACCACGCCCGACGCCGCGCTCGGCTACACAATACCTGCCGAGCGCTTAAAAAATGCTGAGATAGCCCTTTACGCAGACGACAATATCGACACCGAGCGCCTCTCGCGCTCGCTCACGTCTGCCGGATATGTGCGCGCTGACATGGCTGAGGTCGCCGGGCAGTTTGCGGTGCGGGGAGGGATTGTCGACATATATCCCCCCTTAGCTCTCTATGACCTCGGAGATGGCAGCCGTGACGGATCGCTTCCGGTCAGAATCGAGCTTTTCGGTGACGAGATTGATCGCATGGGAATCTTCGACCCCGAGAGCCAACGTTTCACAGAGGGGATTGCGGGTGTGCTTATCACCCCGGCAAGAGAGGTGTTGGTCGACGATGAAGCAGCCGAGGCGGTAAGACGCGCGGTGTCGTCGCAGCTGAAAAAAGCTGGGGGTGAGAAGGCAAAGGCCGAGCTGGCGGGCGAGCTGGCGGCGCTCGACGCGTTGGGTGAGGCCGGGTTTCTCGACAAATATATCACGCTGATATATCCCGAGAAAAAATGTCTGCTCGATTATTTTCCGCCCCTCGCTCCTCTTTTTTTGCGGGGAACACAGGGCGTTGCCGACCGGATAAAGTCTGCCGAGTGGCTCATGAACCAGACTGTCACCGAGCTGCTCGAGGGGGGCGTGATTGCGGGCAGATATGCCGAGTATTCTAAACCGGCCGCCGCCTTCGACCGCTTCTGTGAACAGAGCATGACCATCCATATTGACTCCCTGTCTCACGGAACATCGGGGAAAAAGTTCGGTGGGCTTTTCGGTTTCCGCACAAAGCACACAGTTAGCTATGCCGGAAATTTCCAGCTTCTTGCCGACGATATCGACGGCTACACGCGCGGGGGCTATAAGGTGCTCCTCTCGGTTGAGAATGAAACGGCGGCGAAGAATACACTCGAACTGCTTGCCGACAGGGGGCATAAGGCTTATATGAGCCTTGGCGGCGGGAAGGGTGACTTTACAATTTCAACTCTGCCCGCGGGTTCTGTCCTGATACTCTGGGGGGGGATGTCGCGCGGATACGAGCTGACCGTTCCTAAAATTGCCGTGCTTTCGACTATGGCCGAGAGCCGAGGGGCGAGCGCGGGCGGGATGAGAATAAAGAAAAAGACACGCCGCCGCTCGGGCACCCAAGCGATAATGTCTTACAACGAGCTTGAGGTCGGCGATCTTGTGGTTCATGAAACATACGGAATCGGGCGCTATCTTGGGATCGAGAATCTCACGGTCGGGGGTGTGTGCCGCGACTATATTAAGATACAGTATGCCGGGAGCGACCGGCTTTTCCTGCCGGTTGAGAAGATGGATATGGTGTCGCGCTATATCGGCGCCGCAGAAGACGGAATGGTTAAGCTCTCGCGTTTCGGCGGCGCCGAGTGGGGAAGGGCAAAGTCGAGGGCGCGCGCGGCTGTCAAGGATATTGCTAAGGATCTGATCGCTCTTTACGCCGAGCGAATGCGGAAAGAGGGCTTTGCTTTTCCCGCTGATGATGATTTTCAACGCGACTTTGAAGCGTCTTTTGAATATGAGGAGACCGATGGGCAGCTTGCCGCCGCCGAGGACATAAAAGGAGATATGACCCGTCGGGTTCCGATGGATAGGCTGCTCTGCGGCGACGTTGGCTACGGCAAGACCGAGGTCGCCTTCCGCGCCGCCTTCAAGGCGGTTATGGGAGGCAAGCAGGTGGCGATACTTGTGCCGACCACAATCCTTGCCCTCCAGCATTTTCAGACCGCAACCAGCCGTATGCGCGGCTTCCCGATAAAAATCGACATGGTATCCCGCTTCCGATCGCCAAAGGAGCAGGAGGTTACCCTGCGGGCGCTGCGGCGAGGAGACGTTGATATTATAATAGGCACACATCGCTTGCTCTCAAAGGATGTTGAATTCAAAGACTTAGGGCTTTTGATTGTAGATGAGGAGCAGCGATTCGGAGTGGCGCAGAAGGAAAAAATCAAGCAGCTCGCCGGCAATATCGACGTGCTGACTCTGACCGCCACACCCATCCCCCGAACTCTGAATATGGCGATGGGGGGAATACGCGACATCTCGGTTCTCGACGAGGCGCCGGGCGACCGTCTGCCGGTTCAGACCTATGTGCTTGAGCATGATGAATTGATAATCACCGAGGCGATACGGCGCGAGCTGAGGCGGGGCGGGCAGGTTTTTTACCTTCATAATATTGTCGAGGATATAGACGTGGTTGCGATTAATTTGCGCAAATCGCTGCCCGATGCGCGAATTGTCACCGCCCACGGCAAAATGGACAAGGAAAGACTTGAGAATATCTGGGAGCGGATGTTGCTCGGAGAGATTGATATTCTTATTTGTACAACCATAATTGAGACAGGTGTCGATGTTCCAAACGCAAACACACTTATTGTCGACAACGCGCACCGGCTCGGCCTCTCGCAGCTTCATCAGATACGCGGGCGGGTTGGGCGCTCCTCGCGCCGGGCATATGCCTATTTCACCTATCCACCCGCCCGAGCTCTGACCGAAATTGCCGAGAAGAGGCTTGAGGCGATAAGGGATTATGCAGAATTCGGCGCGGGCTTTAGAATCGCGCTGCGCGACCTTGAGTTGCGGGGAGCCGGAAACCTGCTCGGAACAGAGCAGCACGGTCATCTTGACGCCGTCGGCTACGACCTCTATATCAAGCTGCTTAACGAGGCCGTTCTCGAAGAAAAGGGAGAGATACCCGAAGTTAAGCCCGACTGCACGCTCACCCTTGACATCAGCGCCTACCTCCCCTCGGGATATGTTCCGAGCACGGCTCAGCGCATGTCGCTTTACAAGCGCATAGCCATGATTATAGACGAGGACGACCGGCGCGACATCACCGACGAGCTTGTTGACAGATACGGAGACCTGCCGGCACCCGCTGCGAGTCTTCTCTCGGTCGCTCTTCTTCGCTCGCGCGCTATTGCGTGCGGGATAAACAAGGTTATTCAGGACCGAGGCAACATCAGGCTCTACCAAACCGAGCCGGATCTTGGGATATGGCTTGCGCTCTCGCGCGAATACCCGAATACTTTGAGGTTCGTTTCGTCGCCCGAGGAGCATATTTTAGTGAGGGCAGACCGAAAAACAGATCTTCTCGCCTTTCTCGGCTCGATATTTTTAAAATATATTGAGATAAAGAATTCAAAAACTATGGACGGCGGCTGAAAAATGTAGTATAATAAGAACTATTAATAGGCTTATAATTGAAAATTGCCGTCAGGCCAGATATCATGACGGCAAAAAGGATTTGTTTAATGGGTTTAATGAAAAAAAGGATACACAGAGTGCTCGCCCTTCTGCTCGCGCTTCTCACACTTGCGCTCGCGGCGCTCTCCTGCTCGGCGGGAAAGAAGGTTATGGAGCTTGGCGGGCAGTCGATGTCGCTTAATATGTATGAGTTTTTCCTCTCGCGTCAGAAGGGAATTCTCAGCACCACATATTATTACGGCTCACAGGCAAAAAACGACGATTTTTGGAACACCACCATCTCACAAGACGGTACGACTAACAATGAATTTTGGACTTCGCATATTTTACAGAGCATGAAGGCCTATCTTGCGGCTCTCTATCTCTTTGAGGAAGAATATAAGCTCAAGCTGCCGGCGGCAGCCACAAAGGAGATCGACGATAGAATTGCCGAGTTGCTTGATTACGATGCAGACGGTTCGCGCTCGGCCTTCAACGCACTTCTTTCGCAGTTTGGAATAAACCAAAAAATGCTCCGCGAGATTTATATCATTGAGGCAAAGATAAATTATCTTCAGGAATACCTTTACGGCGCGAATCTCTCAAAGGTTTCGGCCGAGGTCAAGGAGGAGTATTATCAGGAGAACTATGTGCGCTTCAAGCAGGTTTTCCTGGCTAATTACAAATATGTCTACAGAACAGACGACGACGGAAATGTTATATACTACGACCCCGACAGCGAGGACGATGTTATACTCTACGACAGCTCAACCGGCATACGCAAGTTTGAGGACGGGCGCGCACTTGTCGATAAAAACGGCAAGGTGATATACTACCACGAGGATGGTTCTGTGGCCTACGACGAGAAAAACGGTAAGCCGGCAATAGTCTATGATGAGAACGGGAATTTCATGACAACCCCGTACAGTGCCGAGGAGCTGCGAGAGATATACAAGAATGCCGAGGAGATAGTTGAGTTCACGCCCGAGGGCGACACGCTCGCCTTTGAGGCGCTTATTGAGGAGTATGGCGAGGATGAAAGCCTTGTTGACTACCCGAACGGCTATTATTTTCAGACAGGCTCGAAATACAGCTATGACTATATAAACGATATTGTGGCGTCTCTTTCCGAGATGCGGGTTGGGCAGATAAATATTGTCGAGTCTGACTATGGGTATCATGTCATAATGAAGTACAAGCTTGACCCCGGCGGATATGCCGACACCGGCAACGCCGAGTGGTTTGAGGATTTCAACACGAGCGTTGCTCAGTGGCTTTTTGCCAAGAAGTGCGAGGAATATATAGACAGAATTGTGGTTGACCAGCAATTAGCCGGAAGCATCGCCATAATCGACGTTGCGCCAAACTATAATTATTGATTTTAAAAAAACTGAATATTAGGAATCGGGGGTGCTGCCGACGGCGGCTGAGATGGGCATTGTGTCCGAACCCCATAACCTGATACGGGTAATACCGGCGAAGGGAGATTTTATTTCGTGCCGCACGAGTATAATCTCATGCGGCACGATTTATATTATAATGGAGGATTTTTTATGAAAACAACAACAAAAGAAAGAACTCTTGCAATAGTCGAGGGTGCGGTGATGGTGGCCTTTGCGGTCGTCCTTGATTTTATCTGCTCGTGGCTTCCCCTACCGAGATGGCCTGCGGGAGGGACTATATCGGTGGCCGCCGTTCCTATAATCTTTTACGCTTACCGAAGGGGAGCTGTGATGGGCCTTTTGACTGCCTTTGTGTGGTCGCTCACACAGCTTATAATCGGCCCCTTCTATGTTCCCCCGGCGGGCACTGTTCTTGCTATTGTACTCTGCGCTCTGCTCGACTATTTGCTCGCTTTCACTCTTATCGGAAGCGCGCCACTTTTCTCGAACCTTTTCGGGCGCTACAGGATGGCCGGATATGCTGTCGGTGCGGCGGCGGCGTGTCTGCTCCGCTTTTTGTGCAGCTTTGTCTCGGGCGCCGTACTTTTCGGCTCGTACGCTGAGGAGGGAATGAATGTCTGGCTATATTCGCTTGTCTATAACGGAGGCTATATGCTTCCAAACCTTGCGCTCGCGGTGGTTGTTGTGCCTCTGCTTTGTATTGCGATAGACCCGAGGACGCTGCGGCCTTATAAAAGATCGGAGTAGGGAATGAGGGGGCTTGAGTAACATATTATAAAGCTTCTCTGAATATGCTTCTCAAAAAAACAAACAGAGGGCGATGATCAATCGACCCTCTGTTTTATTTTAGCATATATCCTCTGCCGCGTACCGTGTAAATCAGTTTTACGCCAAAGGCTTCTTCGAGCTTTGCTCGCAGTGTGCAGATGTAGACGTCTGCAATGTTTGAGTTGCTTGAACCCTTGCCGCCGGTATCTATCAGGGCAGTAAGTTCGCTCCGCGTTACAGTTTCTCCTCTGTGCGCGGCAAGGTGCGAGAGAAAGAGAAATTCATTAGGTGTCAGATGGGTGCTCGAGTTTTCGAATGAGACGCGCCGCGTGGCGCTGTCAAGCTCAAGTATAAGCGAACCCGGCCCCGCAACTGTCGTTACCGACCGTCGCCCCACCTGCCGGCAAACCTCGCCGACAAGACTGCGAAACTCCGAGAAAGAGAAGGGGCGGCCGATAATGGCGTCGCAAGCTGCTTTTGTCTGCTCTGTCAGTCTATCTTCCTGCGCCGTAACTCCGATAATAGCCGCGCTGCTCGATTGGTCGGGCGGAGGAGGGGGAGAGGAGTCAAGGTCTATTATCATAAGGCGGGGCTGAGCCGGCGCGCTCTCGGGCGTTTTATTTGAGCTATATCCAATCTCGTCAAGGAGGAGGGTTATCAGCTCAAAAAGATCGCCGTCGTTTGTTATTACCGCGGCATCGCAGGTCTGTTTTTCGCCCGCCCTCATTTATCGCCAATCAGCCGCTCGCCTCTGATATGTGAGAGACTAAGCGCATTTTCAGAAAGGCCAAAGGCGTATTCGGCGCGGCCGCCGTCATATATAAAGGTTATAACTTCCCCCGAAACCTCATAATTTCCGGCCGTGATGTGCCCGGAGGCGTTTGTGAGGCTAAAATCGGTGGCGTTCAAAAGGCTGAGTACAAGTACGCCGCCGGTGTTGTCGACAAGCTTCCATTCGCCGGCAAGGCAGATTAGGCGGCTTGAGGCGGGGGGGTGTGCAGCATCATGGGCAGATGCCGGAGTGGTTTCTCCTAAGCTTATCTCGCTTGATACTTGTTGGTCGGTCTCTTTAACCTCACTCGCGCTGTCTTCTCTGCAATCTGGCTCTATATAAGACTGCATTGCCTTGTTTTCTGCCTCAGCGGCGGCAACATTAGCCCGATACCGATACAGGTCGTTTAACGCCGAGCCGCTGTTGCTGAATATATAGTGTTCCGAGCTTGAGAGATAGGCAGCGTCTGAGCCTTCAAGCATACCGGTGGCACCAATTTTCTCGCGATCGTGGCTGCTCAGAAATCCGAGGTGACCGAGCAGAGTTGCAAATCCAATACTGATTGTGAGCATAGCTGCGACGCCAATGCCAGCGTAGGTTGATATGCGTTTTATTTTCATGCGCCTTCTCTCGGCTCTCACCGCCGCCATTACCCGACAGTGAAGCTCGGCCGGCGCCTCATGAGCGCTCTCGGAGGCTGCCTGACAGACTGCCCTCATATCGCTGTAAAGTTTTCGGCAATCGTTGCATTCTTCTATATGGCGCGCCGCAAGCCTTGCGGTTTCACCGTCAAGCTCTCCGTCGATATATTCAATTATAAGACTGCTTACCTCATCGCAACAGGTTTTGTCTTTGATTTCCATGCGGACGCTCCTTTCTTTGATTTTCTATGTATTATGACGCGCATATTCAAAAAATGTTCCGTTCAAGTAAAATTTCTTTGAGAGAACTTCTGGCGCGGTTCAAACGGCTTTTGACAGTTCCCACCTCAATTCCGAGGACTTCCGATATTTCGGCGTAGCTCAATCCCTCAATATCGCGCAAAAGTATTATTTCCCGATGCTCGTTTCCGAGCGCCGATATCGCCTCACGAACGGTTGCGATTCGTTCTTTGCGCTCGTATGAGATTACCGGGTCGTCCTCGTCGCTTGTGGGTATGTCGCGCTCTGATATCCCGCCGTCCTCGCCCTCAATTGTGAGCGAATCGGTTAGATGAGCCGTTCTTTTTCGGATGAGGTCAAGTGCGGTGTTTCGCGTTATTTTTATCACCCATGAGGCAACCGAGCATTCCCCGCGGTATGAACCCGACGTTCGCCAGAGCTTGACGAAGGATTCCTGCGAGACGTCGAGCGCGTCAGCGTGGTTCTTTAGCATCTGCATAGCGATGTTGTAGACAGTTTTTTCAAAATGCTTGACAAGTTCGGAGAAAGCGGGCTCATTCCCTTTGGACGCCTGCTTCATAAGGGCAGCCAGTTTTTCGTTGTCAGGCAGCATGGGGGAGCTCCTTTCATATGAATTTAATATTCATTAATTTCCTTATCAATTCGCTTTTTATCCGGGAATAAAAAATTATAAACAGATTATAAACAGAGGGCGCAAGACGGGCGATTATACGGCACCTGCCGAGGCTTTGCGCCTCTAAATCAGCCCCTTGATAATTTCCTTCACTTCATCAAAGCTTTTTGCCTTCATGATGGCCGAACGTGCTGCTGCAGCGCCCTTTTGGCCCTTGATGTACCAAGCCAGATGCGGGCGGGATTCAGCGAGTCCGATTCTCTCGCCTTTGTCGGCGATTATGTCAGCGGCGTGAGCGAGTGCGAGCGAGTAGCGCTCGGCTGGGGAGGGGGGTGTGTATGGCGCACCGCCAAATGCGGCGATTATTTCACTGAAAATCCAGGGGTTGCCAAGGGCGCCGCGCGCGACGGCTATACCGTCGCACCCGGTTTCGGCGAGCATACGCTGGGCGTCTCTTGCCGAGTATATATCCCCGTTTCCGATAACCGGAATTGAGACGGCTTCTTTGACCTCTCGTATCACAGACCAGTCGGCTCCGGGAGAGTACATCTCAGAGCGGGTTCTTGCGTGGACGCATATCGCGTCGGCGCCGCACCTCTCGGCGATTTTCGCAATGAGCGGAGCATTTTTGCTGTCCGCATCCCAGCCGGCGCGGATTTTAACCGTCACAGGGAGGGTTGTGGCCCGATGGACGGCAGATATTATCTCTCCGGCAAGTTCGGGTGATTTCATCAGTGCGCTGCCCTCGCCGTTTGAGACAACCTTTTTGACCGGGCAACCCATATTGATGTCAATGGCGGCGGGTTTATGCCAGCCGCCGTATCCCCGATAGGAGCCCGATTCGAGCAGCTCAGCCGCCCTTGCCATAAACTCAGGCTCGGCGCCGAAAATCTGAACAGCACAAGGAGTCTCGCCGTCAGTTATTTTGGCGAGCGAGGCGGTTTTAGTCGCTTCGCTCGCGTTTTTTTTGCATAATTGTTCATAGCAGAGTGCCTTCGCCGAAATCATTTCGGTGACTGTGTACTCGGCGCCGAGTGTGCGGCAGAGTCTGCGAAAGCTTGAATCTGTTACCCCTGCCATCGGCGCAAGGGTTATCCCCCGCGCAAGGACAAGTTTGCCTATGTTAAAGCTCATTCAATATTATTGCACAATTTTGTCGCGCGGCAGGCTTCGCTTTGGATTTTGCGGCAGATGTCAAGGTCAAGCTCAAGACGGGTGTGCGGCTCGCCGCCTTCGATTACGCGCAGCGGGCGGGAGCGCCCGGAAATAGCGTAAAAAATACAGGAAGCGGCAAGATATGAGCCGAGGGGGGTGGCGTGAAGGCCGTCTTCGCGGAACAATTCAGGGGGATTTCTCTTGCGAAGGAATTTGTGCCAAACGTCTCCGGCCGGCGCCAGGGGCGCACCCATCTCGCGCGCCAGCTCGGTGTAGGCTCGGCTTATTTCGGGATGGCGCTCTATCTTGTCAAGCCTTGCCCATACCATATATAAAACAGGCTGTGCTGTTGAGTGGTCGAGCGCATTTTCGCGAATCTTTGTTATGCCTTCAATAAAATTATCGCGGTCAAAGCTTGAGCTGGCTTCCTGAAGCACCACATAATCATAGCCCCCGTGCATAATGTTAAAGACTACGTCTTTGCGGTCGCAGTGATAGAGCAGGTTTTTTCCACCCTCGGTTTGCATTGTCACCGTGGCGTTTATACCCGCAGATGCAAAGAGATCGCGAGCGATTCGGGGGAGAGCGTTATAGTAAGTGTGGCTGTTGCCTATAAAGAGGATTCTGATGTTTTTTTTCATAGTTTGCGACCATTCCTTCCCAGTGTGCCGGGTTCTGTCGGATGCACCGGCCATAACCCATTATCCGGAATTAAAAGAATTGATTTACAGGATCTCCTGCCTTTTTATTATTAATCTGCGAATATAATACCATAAACCGCCCATCATGTCAACTGCACAGAGTTGATATCTTGCGCGGAAACTTCCAAATATACGTTAAAGCGATTGACAGGAATAATCATTTATGATAGAATACGAAACAGGAAAGTATTATTATTGCGAGGTAGTTAAAAAAATGAAAAAGTTCCTATGTATTTTTCTTGCGCTGCTTGTCTTGGTTCCGTTGACTGCAGCCTGTGCTTCTTCAGGCGAGGGCAAAGACACCGGTACGGCCGGCATAACCGGCGGTAATCAAGAAACTTTGCCCGGAGAAGAAACAAAGCTTCAGCCCAATCTGCCCGACGTTAAATATAACGGGTATGAGTTCAACGTTGCAAACGACTTTGCAAAAGCAACAAAATACACAACCAACGCGATTGATGCCTACACGCTAACCGGCGAACCGATTAACGACGCCCTTTATCATCGCACGATGTTAATGGAAGATAAGTTTGGCATTAAAATAGTCGACCACAATGTCGATCTCACTCCGATCAAAAATACCATCGCCTCAGGCGAGGATGTTTACGCTATTGCCACTATTACCCTCTCTAATATAATGCAGATGGTTAACGCCGGCTATTCAATCGACATCTATGACGTTGACACAATTGATCTTGATATGCCATGGTGGGACAAAAATGCCGAGGAAAAGCTTTCCTTTGACGGTCGGCTTTACTACACCTTCAGCGACTTCCTCATCACCGGACTTGACAATGCCCGCGCTACTTATTTCAATAAGAACTTAATAACCAACTTAGGGCTTGAGAATCCTTATGAGCTTGTCGGCAACGGTCGATGGACAATTGAGAAGATGAAGGAGATGGCGACTGTTGCGGTTGACGATCTCAACGGTGACGGCAAATATACCGCGCTCGACGACCAGGTCGGAATAGCCAACAACGCTACCACCTTTTATGAGGCCATGCTCACAGGATGTGACGCTGAAATTATGAAGCAGGGGCAAGACGGCATACCCTATTTCACCTGCTATAATGAAAAGGATTTCTTTATCGGCGTCTATCAGAAGCTTCTTGAACTCTTTACCGCCGATAACTGCTATCTTATAGCAAGTACAGAAGATGCAAGAACAATGTTTATCGAAGGCAGATCGCTCTTTGTTGTCGACACGCTTTACATGGCATCAAAATCGCGCGTTGAAGACATCAATTTTGGAATACTTCCGGTTGCCAAGTACACAGAGGCACAGGAGAAGTATTACCATGTCAGCCCCAACCCGCACGGAATTATGATTCCCTCGGTCACTGTTGACACCGACCGCACCGGAATTCTGCTTGAGGCTCTTTCGTATTATTCAAGCTCTTATTATTCGGATACGGCGCTGATCCCGTCTTACTATGAGGTGGCTCTCAAGGCAAAATCGGCAACCGATGTCGAGTCTGCCGAGATGCTGACCCTTATTCACGACAATATTTCTTATGTTATCAAGATAGTCGGAACAGACTTTAGCAACCTGATATTCAGCAATTTCGCTGCCGGCAGAACCGAGATAGCATCGATACTTGAAAGACAGCAGGCATCTATGATAAAGCGGCTTGAGGATGTTATTTCGAACATGAAATAATAATTGCCTCACCGATGATTGACGCGTGATAAATCCAAAATATATTTTAGCCGCCAGAGGCGGCATGGAGATAAGTTTTGAAAGATAAATCTTTCAAAGGTGAGTTTTGTGCCCTTGCCACTGTTATTTACGGCGGCAGGGGCAGATGCCCGGTCGGCACAATTCTCCCGGCTCTCAGAAAGGTAAGGTCATAATTTATGAAAAGATTATTTGCCCTCCTACTTGCGCTGGTTCTCACTCTCCCGCTTGTTGCCTGCGGCCTGTCGGGCGGCGGCGAGCAAACAGATGAGGGAGGCAGCCAAACCGAAACTGCGCCCACAGAGACATCGGCACCGGCGTCGCCCGTGAATATAATCGCTGACGGTGTGACCGAATATGTGATAATTCGGCCCGACAATGCAGACGAACAGGTGATTAACGCCGCGACCACGCTGCGAACCGAACTGATTAATGCAACCGATGCAAACGTGGGCATAGATACCGATTGGTACAAAAAAGGAGATGCACTTCCCGAGAGTGCAAAGGAAATAGTTGTTGGAGTCTGCGACAGACCCGCAACAGAGTCAATATTGAAAAATCTGCGCGAGAACGATTTTGCGATAGTTTATGAGAACGAACGCATATACATTTTAAGCGCAGCCCCCGAGGCAACGCTGCGGGGTGTTGAATACTTTATCGAGAACTACTTAAATGTTTCGACAAAGTCGCTTGTCATCCTTGATGATCTCAATTATATAAACCGATTTAAATATCCTCTGGGGATTGTTTCTATTAACGGTGTCGGAATTAGCGAATACCGCATAGTTATTCCCGATGATTGCGGCTTCTACACAAGTTCGGCCGCGGCGAATTTATCAGATTATTTCTATTATTACGGCGGGATATCGCTTGACATTGTGACCGACGCCGAGTCGCCCGAGCAGTACGAGATACTTGTGGGCAACACCAACCGTCCCGAGAGCCAAGCGGCCGCATCGGTCGCACTCGGAGCCGATCAGTATATCCTTGCCGAAACAGGCAGTTGTGTCGTCATGACCGGAAACTCATACATGGTGGGCGGCGGTGTGAGTGATTTTATAAATAACTATGCCGCTCCGAGGGGGGACAGCTCGGATATCAATATCACAAATCTTCCCAAAAAGAACGAGCCGCTGACCTTTGCCTTCAAGGAAGCCCGAAACGCGCTCCTTCTGATAGGTGACGGCATGGGGCATAACCATGTCGAGGCAACGCTTGCGGCCGGACTGCGCGAGTTTGTTGCGAAGGATCTGCCGAATATCGGCACTGCCGTTACACGCTCGGCTAACAAGGCTATTACCGACAGCGCGGCGTCTGCTACGGCGCTGGCAACTGGGTATAAGACTAACAACAAATATCTAGGCGTTGGAACAAGGGGCGAGAGGCTGACTAATCTCCGCGAGCTTGCCTTCTCGCAGGGCGCGAGAACAGCAATACTCACAACCGACGTAATAACCGGAGCGACACCCGGAGGATTCCTCGCGCACGTGCCCGATAGAGGCTCGACCGCCATGATTAAATCTCAGATTGATAAATTGCTTGCCGACGGTGAGGTTGATTTTGCTGTTGGTGACATAGGAGACGGACTGACTCGCGAGGCAGCGCGCCAGCTCTGGGCGATTTCTTATGACGGTTCGCGCTTCTTCTCGATGATTGAGGCCGCGTGGATAGACAAGTACGCGCACAAGAATCTGATGGAAGATGTGGTGAAAACGGTAACCCGGTATAATGACCTTATCGCCTACTGTGTCATTTTCACCATTTGCCACCCCGATACAGCAATCGTCATCACAGCCGACCATGAGTGCGGAGGACTGGTGTTTAACAAGGCGAAAAATGAATATACCTTCACATCGCTTGACCACACCGCAGCCGATGTTCCGGTCTACTCGATAGGACAGGGAACCGAGTACTTCAGCGGCAAGAAGGTTGACAATACCGACATCGCGAAATTTATCGCGAAGATATTTGGAGACGATAATTTCGGTGGCTGAAACCGATTTTTGACGCTAAAATAATAAAAAAAATCACCCAGCTCACGCATTTGCGCGGCGAGCGGGGTGGTTTTTTTGTTGGGCAGAGGCGCTACCGGACGCCTTGTGTCGGACGATTTAACTTGACAAATATGGTATAAAAAGGTATAATCCATGAGCAGTGAGCATAAAATAAAAATTTAAGGCTTAAAAACGGAGGATCTGACATGAAAAAATACGCTACAATAGCAATTCTCATTCTTTTACTAATAGCAGGAATACCGGCAATGACAGCCTGCGGCGAGAAAGAAGCACCCGACGATGAGACTACTGAATACTTGACCGAGACTGTGGCAGTCGAGAGTACCGAGGAGGCGCTTCCGGTTTCGCTTGACCCGATGACGGCTGCGAGCCGAGGACTTGCCTTTACCAGCAACGGCGATGGAAGCTGCACGCTTGTCGGAATAGGAAGCTGCATTGATATGTGTCTGATAATTCCGGATATGTCGGACAGCGGCGAGAGGGTTGTGAAAATTGCTCCATCGGCATTTGCTGGCAACACTACAATAACCGCCGTGCAGATACCTGCCGGTGTATCCGAAATTGGCGCGGGGGCCTTTGCGGGTTGCCAAAAGCTGGCCTATATTTCTGTTGCCGACGGGAATAATTCTTATCGCGATTCGGGCGGCATTCTCTACAGCGCCGATGCTGCAACCCTTGTCTGCGTGCCTGCCGGCTCTTCTCACGCCTCGCTAACGCTGACAAGCCAGGTGAAAAAAATAGCTGACAACGCCACAGAAGGCTGCAAAAATCTCAAAAAAATCATCTACGAGGGCAGCAAAGACAACTGGAAAGCCGTAACAATAGGTACCGGAAACACCTCTCTCACCTCCGCGGAATTTACATACATGACGCAGACAGGGAAATAGAAGCCGGTGGCAGGGGCGGTTAATAAGAGAAACACATCGGGGAGCTTTTGAGAAAGCTCTCCGATGTGTTTCTGCTCTCTGAGCGAATCACCCCGATCTCACACCCCGCCCGACCGTCTGTACTCGCTTGGCGACACTCCCTTAAGCCTCTTGAAAGCCGATGAAAAATAAAGATGATTCTCAAATCCCACCGAATTTGCTATCGATCCCACCGGCAAGGAGGTTTTAGTCAGCATACCGCAGGCTTTGTCTATCCTCAAGGCGCTCAGATACTCCTTCGGGCTTGCCGAATACTTTTCCTTGAACACCCTCCATAGATGACTGCGACTTATATTTATGTGACCGGCTATGTCCTCAACAGTAATCGGCAGGGCATAGTTGTTAAGCATATATTCCTCGGCGTCGCGCGCGTATTTCTCGGCGTCGGGCCGGGTTCCGCGCCGCCGCTCCGAGCGCTCGGCAAAAAGGGCGAACATCAGAAGGAGATGCCCGGTCATTTTAAGATTTTCAACATAACCCTCGCCGTGTGCCTCATAAATCCGGGCTATGATATTCTCTATTTCGGTGCCGAGTCGGGTATGTATCACTGGCATATCGGGGGTGAAGTCTGTATGTGAGACAAGCTCGGCAGCGGTAAGCCCCGAAAAACCGACCCACGAGTATTCCCAGGGCTCATGTTCGTCGGCGCGGTAGACTATCTCGGTATCGGGGTAGATTATAAAGCTGTCACCCTCCGAAAGCTCATATCTCGCGCCCCCCACGGCATATGCGCCCTTTCCTTTGATTATATGATGGATAACATAGTTTGACCTTATCCCCGGCCCCCATTGATAGAGCGGCTCGCATTCCTCTCTGCCGGCGTTATTCACGCGCAGCGCAAGTGCATCTGTATTATTGAATTTATAGGAGATTTTAATTTTTGACGACATGTGTATCCCCCGGCAGTGGTTTTATACTAATATAATACCATGCTTCACCGCCATATGCAACATAAACGAATATAAATATTAAATATATATTAAAAGAGCGACAAAAACTAATATTCTTACAACAAAATCTCATTGAAGCTACCCTCCTTGAATGATAGAATGTTATTAAAGAATAAATCATTCGGAGGAGATTATGAAAGTTCTTGTGACCGGAGGCGCCGGATACATCGGCAGCACGATATGCTCGGCTCTGCTCGACGGTGGGCACACGCCCGTGATACTCGACTCGCTAACAATGGGTCGTGAGGAATTCACAAAAGGCCGGATATTTTACAAGGGCGACATAGCCGACACCGAGCTGCTCGAAAGAATTATAAAGGAGCAGGGAAGCATACGCCATGTTGTACACTGCGCGGCGCTCACGGTGGTACCCGATTCGGTGAGGCGGCCATATGAATATTATAATGAAAACATATGCAAAACAAATATCATGCTCAAAAAGCTCTGTGAGCTTGGATGCGACAGGGTGGTTTTCAGCTCCTCGGCGTCGGTTTACGGAGATACCGCAAAAATCGAGGTTTCCGAAGAAGATCAATTGAATCCTCAGAGCCCGTATGCCGAAACAAAGGCTGTCTGCGAGCTGATTATGAAGAGTTTCTCGGTTGCATATGGCATGAGGGGGATAAGTTTCAGATATTTCAATGTGGTCGGGGCAGACCCGATGATGAGAACAGGCCCGTATAACGAAGCGCCCACTCTCCTTCTACCCCGCCTGATACTCTCGGGGAAGGGAGACGGAAGGTTTAACATAACCGGTACCGACTGGCCGACAAGAGACGGAACGGGAATCCGCGATTATGTTCATGTATGGGATATCGCTGTCGCTCACGTTATGGCGGTTGAAAAATTCGATGAGCTTTTCACCGAGCCCGGCTTTCTTGCAATAAATCTCGGCTGCGGACGCGGAGTTACGGTCAGAGAATTTGTCTCGGATTTCGAGGAGGTTATAGGTCGGCGGCTTGACATAAGCGAAACCGATCCCCGCCCCGGAGATGTTGCCGGAGCATATACGAAAATCGACAAGGCGGCAGTCAGCCTCGGCTGGCAGCCGAAGCTGAGTATCAAAAAAGCGATTGAGGACAATATCAAATGGTTTGAGCTGATGCAAAATCAATAATTCAAGCGATACTCAGAGGGGAGCTTTTCTCGAAAAGTTCCCCCCTTTATTGTATGCAGGCGCCGGGGATTGATAAAGAAAATGTTTATTGATTTCAATGCTCAGATATGCTATACTGTACATGAAAAATCCAAAATCAAGTAAAATGGAGGACAAACAATGCCATTTGTTACAACAAGAGAAATGCTTGGCCGCGCCCGGGAGGGGAAATATGCGGTCGGAGCTTTTAATTTTGAGAATATGGAGATGGCGATTGCCATATTATCGGCGGCCGAGGAACTTCGGGCTCCGGTAATATTGCAGACGACGCCGTCGACCGTTAAATATGCCGGTTTCGGTGTCTTCCGCGCGCTCGCACAAGAGCTGGCGGAGAACGCAAGGGTTCCGGTCGCACTGCATTATGACCACGGTGACAGCTTTGAGAGCGCGGTGTCTGCGATACAGGCGGGCTACACCTCTGTGATGATTGACGGCTCTAACAGCAGCCTTGAAGAGAACATAGAGCTAACCCGCCGGGTTGTTAAGAGGGCTGCGGCCGCCGGAATTCCGGTTGAAGCCGAGCTTGGTCGGGTTGGCGGCAAAGAGGACGATTATGACGGGGGCGACGGCGGCTATACAGATCCCGAGGATGCCGCTCGATTTGTAAGCGAAACAGGCATAAGCTCGCTCGCGGCGGCGATAGGAACTGCTCACGGGATCTACAGCGGGACGCCGGTTCTTGACGTGGCAAGACTGCGCGAAATAAGCCGGCGACTGAGTGCCGCCGGCCTTGGGATTCCGCTCGTGCTTCACGGCGCGTCGGGGTTGTCTGAGAGTGCGGTGCGCGAGTGTATTGCCGAGGGGATATGCAAGGTTAATTTCGCAACAGAGCTGAGGCAGGCCTATACGGCGGGGGTTCGCTCTGTCTTGTCGGGAGACGACGAGGTCTATGACCCTAAAAAATACGGGAAAACAGCAATGGCGAATGTTAAAGAAATTGTAGCGTCAAGGATTATCATCTGCGGCGGCGAGGGCAAGGCATAGAATTGGTGCAAGCCAGAAAGCCCGAACAGGGCGCCGGCGCTCAGAGGCGACTGAAATGGCTTTGTTATGATAATTTTCAATAGGCAAAAGAGAGGGGGGAACACTTCATGCAATGAAGTGTTCCCCCAAGCGTACTTTGCTGCCCTTTGGTTTAAACAGCGAATCAGCGCAAATCGGTAGCGTTTAAAAAATCTTTGAGAGCGATGTCCTGAAGAGATTTAAGCAGCTCGGGCGCTCTCCCGCCGACAGGAATTCGGTCTACCTCAGAAGCGGCGACGCAGAAAGACCCCGAGCTTGAGACAATAACCTCGTCTGCCGACATAAGCTCGGCGAGAGTGAAGGGGGTCTTTGCGACAGGTATACCGAGCTGCCCGCAGTATTTTATGAGATTTGCCCGCGCCACTCCGGGAAGTATCAGGTTGTCGGTCGGGGCGGTGCGAAAGATACCGTCTTTTAATATATGCACGTTCGAGTGAGCGCACTCGGTGACTCTGCCCTCGCGGTGGAATACCGCCTCGTCGCAGCCGGCGGTAGCCGCCGCCGCTGAGGCCATGACGGCGGGGATGAGATTGAGGGTCTTGATATTGCAATGCAGAAAACGCGTGTCGGGGCGGGTGATAAGCTTTATTTTTTTATATGTGTCTCTGACCTTTTTCGGGGTGAGGGTGATCCACATATTGCCCGGCCCGGCCGGGGTGGGGAAGGCGTGGGAGCGCATAGCCGTGCCGCGCGTCACCTGCCAATAGACAAATTGCTCGCCGTCCTTTACCTTCCGAACCATCTCGCAGAGCAGTTCGGCAAGCTCCTCGCGGCTGTGCGGAATAACAATTCCGAGCTGCGCGGCGCTTGAGAAGAAGCGGTCGATATGTTCCTTGAGATTGTAGATGATATGGTTGCGCGAATAGGTCGCGTCGTAGACCCCGTCGCCAAACCAAGATACGCGGTCGTTCATGGGGATTGTCATCTCCTCAATGGGGCCATACCTGCCGTTATAATAGCCGAGATTTTCCATTTTTACAGAGCCTCGTTTTCATTATGTATTTTGATATCAGTATATCACCGCTCAGGACGGGTGTCAATAAATTTCATCGGCGCACTTGCGGCAATCTTTGCGATATGTTATACTTTAAGCAATATAATAGTGCAAGCGTGGCGTGAAGATTTTATTCTCATTATATTAAAATTTGTCTTTTCACGCGTGAATTTTCCAAAACCGGAGCAAAGCCTCGCTTTTGCTAAGTAAAACCCTACCCCGCTTTTGCGGGCAATCCCGCCAAAAATTCAAAATTCTATTTGAGCCGCCCTTCGGGCGATATGGGAGTTAAAATGATAAAATTCAATCATGATGATATTAAATATCTCGCACTCGAGCTGCCCGACAGTGTTAAGTACAGCAAACACATAGGAGACTGGTTTGGCGAGATCTGCGAGATAGACAAGCATTTGGCCGGCGAGTTGCCGCACGCCCTCCGCTCCCGTCTTGTTATTGAGCGCGTTATTGCCGAGCATATGGCAAAAGACTATCGCCGCGACCTTGACGGCCTGCTCAGAGGGTTGCAGGAGAGGTATCCCGCTCTTGGAATGAGTGAGCTTTGCGAAATTGTTCGCGCGGGTCATGTCGACTATATTTACAGGGGCGGGTTTAGCAAGCTTTATTTTCAGAACTCGGCGGCGGCGAATATTTTTAGTTGCCATGCCGACTACCTTGAGCGTCTTACCGATCCCGGCGCTGAGCCGGCGAGCGAATTTGACCGCTTTGCAAAAGAGAATATAGAGATAATGAGGAGGCAGGGAGGGCGGGCATTTCGCTTTACTGTTGAAGAAACATTAGCTCCCGCACCCCTCTTTGAGCGGGAAGGCGAGAGAATTCGGGTTCATCTGCCTTATCCCGCCCCCTCATGCTCGCAGCCTGCGAACGAGATAAAGCTGCTCTCCTGCTCGCATAAGGGAGTGTATATCTCGGACAGTGCTTCATGCACTGCGTATATTGAGAATCTTCACCTCGCGGGCGAGGTTTATAGCGTAAGATTCAGCTATGTAAACCGCGCTGTATATGTCGAGCCTGATCCGGCCGCCATCCTCGCCGAGCAGCCCCGGTTCTTTACTGAGGAGCTTTATCCGCATATTCGTTTCACCCCTCTTATCTCAGAGCTTGCAAGTGAAATTGCGGGCAGCGAGAAAAATCCGCTGCTGCTCGCCCGCCGCGTTTACGACTGGGTGACAAAAAATATAAAATATTCCTATATGCGCGAGTATCTCTGCATTGACAATATTCCCGAGTTTGCGATACTGAACAGGCGGGGCGACTGCGGCGTGATGGCGCTGACCTTTATAACACTCTGCCGGCGCCTTGGCATTCCTGCGGTCTGGGAGTCGGGCAGCAGGGTGACGCCGACCTCGATTGGCAGTCACGACTGGGCGAAATTTTATGTGGCTCCATATGGTTGGCTTTATGCCGACCTGTCGTTCGGCGGCGGAGCGCTGCGGCGGGGAGAGCGCGACATATGGAACTATTATTTTGGAAACCTTGATCCCTTCCGCCTTGTCGCAAACACTGATTTTCAGCAGCCCTTCGACCCGCCAAAGGAATTTATGCGAGCCGATCCGTATGATAATCAGACTGGCGAGGCCGAGTATGAAGAATACGGTCTTGGCCCCGGGGAAACGATTAAGAAGCGCAGGGTGATATCGGCGGAGGAGCTTGTGTTTTAATTTTCTTGATACTTGACAGTGCCGGGCAAAACTTTATATAAAAGTTTTGCCCGGCACTGTCCGGAGTCCTATTTGGCTATCTTTCCGAGTATCTCTCTCTCTTCTGCCGAGTAAACTCTTGAGGTGTCTTCAAGAGCCGCGGCCGCCACTGCTTTTGCCGAGCGCGAGTTATTTTCGGCTGTGTATGCCGAGCAGATATAGGCAATCGAGGAGTCAGAATATTTGATGCGGATATATGCTGATGCCGAGTAATCGGTTGCGAAGTCAAGCGAATCAATAGCGGGTGTGCTGCCGTCGAATCCGTAGTATTCGCCGCTCATATGCGCGGAATGGCGCCAGACAGATGAGGTTGCGGTGATATACTGCTTTCCTTCTGCTTTGAGGGTGGCGGGGTTGAGTGCGAGCGCCCCGAGCTCGGATTTTTTGCAGATTGCAATGCCAAGCGTGATATTCGCGGCTCGGGCGGCATCGGAAAGGGTGTTATAGCCGTCGTATGATATTGCGGCTGTGAAGCGCAGCGAGGGGGTTTGACTGATTTTCAGCTCGGCGCCGCCGAGAATTCTCAGATCAATGTAGACCGGAGTCAGCGTTATGTTTCCAAGCAGGGTTATGTCCACCCCGGCGGGAAGAAAGAGCCGGGCGCTCTCGGACAGAACAGACCATCCCGCGAAATATGTATCTGCATCTGAGGTCTCGGGAGGCAAGGGTAGGGGATAAACGCTGTTTTTCTTGAGTGACAGAGAGGTGTTTTTGTCGCTGCCCACAATTGTTACTGTGACGCTTGACGATTCCTCAACAAAAATATTAATAAGGGAGATGAGATAATACCTAACGTCGGTATGTGTTTGATCCGAGCCGAAGTCGGCAATGCCGCGCAGGGTGACTCTGTGCGAACCCGGAGAGAGAGCCGAGATATCAAGAGAGGACGAGAAGGAATTTATCGAGCCCTCAAAGGCACACCTTACATAGTCGGGGTTAGCGGCGGCGACAGCCTGGCTGAAGCTTGCCGTCATTGATTTCCACTCACCGCCGTCTATACTGTATTCATAGCCGTCAATCCCGTAAGTATGCACCGACCATCCGCTGATAACAAAATTATTCCCGGCCGGCGCACTGATTGTCGATGTTGTGATGTATCTGTTTTCCTCCGACGCAGCAGATGCGGGGAGGGTCAGCCCCGAGGTGTAGCTGTATTTTGTATTCGATATTGCGTAATCGAGGCAGGAGCCCCCCGCGGGGTCGGGGCAGGTGGCCGGCATACCCGAGTAAACCGGAATCAGAAAGTTAAAGGCAAAATCAAGCCTGCCCTCGGCGGCATGTGTGGCGTATGTGGTGCGCGCCTCGGAGAGAGCGGCGCCGATATTTTGCATATACTGCCCCCAGAAGTTTCGCGAGGCGCCGGTTGCTGTTTTGGAGCGGCTGTCGACATTCCATTTTTGCAGGTAATGCGTGTTTTGATAGTTGTTTATGTATGTTCCCCGGAGTTTATACGCTCCGCCGTAAATCGACTTCCACTTAGTGTCCCATCGGCCGCTGCCCCCCCATTCGGACGCCATATCCGGCGTTCCGATCTCGGCCTCCTTGGCCGAGCCGAGCAGGATTGCGAAGCGGCCGGTACCCGCGGCACCGATATTATAAAAATTATAAAGATTGTTGTAGCTCATAAGTGAGGTCTCTGTGTGGCCGCTTGAGGGAGAATTTATATATGCTGTGCCTTCATACTGAATATTGTTGCTGTAATAATACCAAAGCCGGGTTCCTATAGAGCCGACGACCTGCGGGGCGGTGCCGACCAGGCCCTGCTCCTGCCGCGCGCGTGCCGCAAGGTGCAAGGGGCTGACGCCCAAAGATAGGCCGACCTCATAAAAATATTCGGCGTATGTCTTACCGTTTTCAAGATAAGCGCCTGCCATAAAGGTTCCTGTCAGCGCCGCCTCAACCTGCGCGACGCTCACCGAATCCTTGAAACCAAGCTCCTCGAATTGGAAGATATCCTTCTCGTTAAGAAAATTGCGGGGATCCATCATATATTCGACCGCCTCGGTTGAGGCCTGATACCATCCTGAATCATAGAGCGTGGTGTTATTTGGGTGCCGGTAGGCTGCGTAATCGGGGTTTGGGGTGACCAGCGAGCGATTTGGTGCGTCGGCTGTTTCCATATGTATCACATAATTCCAGCTATATTTGCTATTAAGCTCGGTGACGAGCAGCGGTTCGAAGCTCCAGTTCGGGTGGAGGATATGAAGCTCTGCAAGCTTTTCAGCATAGTCAGCAGGGAATCCGAGGTCGGTGAGATATGTATAATAATCATCCTCGCGCGCCGAGGCGGGGAATACAAATGCCGCCGTTAGAACTGACGCCGCAAGGATGAGCGCTAAGGGTCGCAGCTTTTTTTTCATCTGTGTTTTTCCTTTCGGAGAGGGGGTGTCGGGCAAGCGCTAAGAGCGCCCGGAGTTTAAGTTTTCCCAGTTTGACAAAGTTTTCATCTGAAACATTATAACATATGGAAGGATTGGATTCAATAGGCAGCTTCAAATTTCGGATATGGTATTTACAAACCCTTGCTCAATGTGGTATAATCTGTTCTGGACAGTTACTTAATTTGACAATATATATGGAAATCATATGCCCGATTAACACTACATATGGAGAACCGGAAAAATGAACCTGAAAATAGCCCCAGTGATATTACTTATTTTGACATTTATTGCGCTCAGCTTTATCATAATCCTGCCAGCCTCGGCTCTTGAGCCGGTACATAATGCATCCCCCGAATATCTTGTTAGCCAGTATCATGCCAATCTCCAATCGGTGAATCTCACCGGCGACCAGCGCACCGATGTCCTGCTCGTTGCCCTTTCTCAGCTCGGATACCACGAGGGAGACAACGAGGGAGACATGGGGGGAGGGAACGACTCGGGATCGAGGAATTTCGTTGAATATAACCGGCTCTTTGGCAAGGTTGATAATTTTGAGGGAAACGGGGTTAGTTATGGATATGCCTGGTGCTGCGCTTTTGCAACCTGGTGCATAAGGCAGGCCGGAGTTCCGGTCAGCGTTCTTAAAACAGAGGTCAGCAATATAAGGCTTATCGCGTGGCTCAAGGAAAATTCTACTTATAAAACCAGAGCGAGCGGTTACATACCCGAGAGCGGAGACCTGATTTTTTTCAAAAATCCGACCTCAAGCTCAATAGCCACCCATGTCGGGCTTGTCCGATATGTCAGCGGCTCTTATGTATATACAATCGAGGGAAACCCTTCGTCTAATAATGTTGCACTGAAAAACTATTCGCTCTCCGACACATATATAGTCGGCTACGGTGTTCCGGCCTACACCAAAAATCCCTCGGCGGCAATTGACTTCAGTATGTCGGGCGGATATCTCCCCGGCACGTATTTTATAAACACGACCTTAAATGTTCGCAGCGGCCCCTCGACCTCTCATTCGCAGATTGGCGGACTTTCATATCGTGACAAGGTTACTGTTACCGACTCCTCGGGGGGATGGGGAAAGATAGACTACAAGGGAAAGGAAGGCTGGATATATCTTGGATATGCGCAGTATGTTCCGAGCGCAAGATTTACTATTTATTACGACACCAGGGGGGGCAGCATAGTGCCGTCGCAGCCCAAGGCCGACGGTGTTGGCGCCCCTGTCACCTCGATAATTCCGGTGAAGGCAGGCTATAATTTTATAGGATGGTCGAGCAACCCCGAGGCAAAGGTTGCCGAATATATCGCAGGCTCGGTTATCACCGCCGACGCCGACACCACCCTTTACGCTGTTTTCACAACCGGGGAATTCACGGTGAGTTTTTACGACGGCCAGACAATGCTCCTTGCCGGATCTTTCAAGAACGGTGCCGAGGTTACACAGCCGCTCCCCCCCACAAAAGAACCCGACCAGATATACAAATATGTCTTTGCCGGATGGGATTCGGATGCCGACGGCGAGGTTGACGTCAAGGCAGGCGAGAAAATAACGGCCACTCAAAACGCGGTGTACAGAGCCGTTTTTGATAAGGAATATATTGAATATAAAGTTACATTTTACGGACGAGACCAATTGACGCCGCTCTTTGAGAAGGTCTACCGTCACGGCGACACCGTTGAGATACCAACTCCAGTCGATTACCGCGAGGGTGCTTATGCTTATACCTTTACCGGATGGGATACCCCCGTTGAGGCGACGGTGAAGGGCAGCGCTTCGTATATCGCGCTCTATGATGTGTCTGAGGCGATATATTCGGTAAGTTTTATCGACGGAAACGGAAAGCAGATAGGGAGCGGCGAATATAAATACGGCGAGATTGCCACAGCTCCCGAGGCGACACCCGAGAAAAATCCCGACAAGACATATACCTACACTTTCTCGGACTGGTCTCCCGCGCTCGGTACCGTCCTTGCCGACACCGTATATACGGCGCAGTTTTCTAAGACATATATTGATTATAAGATAAGCTTTATCGATGGCGACGGGAATCTTTTTCATGAATTTTTCGCGCACTACAAAGATACAATAGAGCCGCCCGACACACATCCAACAAAAAGCTCGGATGAGATCTATGACTACATCTTTACCGGCTGGGATCGCGAGATAGAGCCTGTTTCGGCCGACACTGTGTATAACGCCGTGTTTGACAGTACATTGCGTGTATATGCAATAACCTTTTTTAATTCTGACGGAACGGTATATCAAACGGCCGAGTATAACTACGGAGACACAATCATCCCGCCTGCCGATCCGGTCAAAGCATCGCCCCTTGGGGTCTATACCTTTACGGGCTGGTATCCTGAACTCACCTCGGTGAAGGGCAATATGAATTTCACCGCGCAGTTTAGCTTCAAGGCCGATATCACGACAAAACCCGGCGATAACGACAGCGCAAGCATCTCGCCCGGAACAATAATTTCGATTATCGTCGTCACTCTTGCCGCCGCCGCTTTTGTGGCATACATAACAATACGCGGCAGGCTGCACAAAGGAGACGAGCCGTGATACTTTTTTAAATATAATACCAAACACCAATGAAACATTAATTTAATGAGGGGGCATTTGGCACTGCTTAATTTAGAAGAAGGTGCGCCGCCCCCGGCCGGGCCCCCACATCCTTATCCGGGGGCGGGGTGAGGGAATCGGGTGTTAAGTTTAATGTTTTAATGAGGCAATAGTATAAAGCGAAGCGAGCGCGGCTCCCCGGAGCCGCGCTCGCTTATGCTACATCAAGGGCGCAAAGAGCCGCAATATGCTTTGGAAAAGCCGGGTGAAGATATTCGCTCGGCATTTTTCTTCTGTTATTTCCTCGCAGTGAGCGAGTGTTTTTATAAAATCTTCCTTGACCTCGCGGACGGCCGAACTGCCGTACATTATCACACCGCACTCAAAATGCAGGTAAAGACTGCGATAATCAAGGTTTGTCGTGCCGACTGTTGCAACGGTGTCGTCTGAAACAAAGGTTTTTGAGTGAATAAAGCCCCGCGAATACTCGTATATGCGAACGCCCGACTTGATAAGCCCGCGATAATATGAGCGGGTTGTCATGTGAACAAGTCTTTTGTCGGGAGTGTGCGGGGTTACTATGCGGACATCGACCCCGCTTTTAGCGGCCAGTGCGAGGGCCGAGAGGACGCTATCGTCGACGATTAGGTAGGGCGAGTTTATATAGACATAATTCTTAGCATTCCCAAGGATTTGAAGATAAACGTGCTCGCCTACATTATCCTTATCCATCGGGCTGTCTGCATAGGGTTGAACATAGCCGGCGCTCGAATATGGGCAGGGCTTGTCGGCCCAGGGGTAGTATGCGGAATAGTTTTCGGTTGTGCCGTTGGCAAGCGACCACATCTCAAGGAACATAAGCGTAAAGCTCCAGGCCGCCTTGCCGCGAAGAAGAACCGAGGCATCCTTCCAGTGGCCAAAGCGCTTGAAAGCGTTTATATATTCGTCGGCAAGGTTTATACCGCCCGTTATGGCGACCACCCCGTCTATGACGCAGATTTTTCTGTGGTCGCGGTTGTTTTGCAGGGCGCTGAATACGGGGCGGAAGGGGTTGAAAACCGTGCATTTTATACCGAATCCGGCGAGGTATTTCGGGTATCCTCGGGGAAGGTTGAGAAAGCAGCCGATATCGTCATACATCACGCGAACCTCAACGCCGGCCGCGGCCTTTTCCTTGAGGATGTTTAGTATGCTATCCCACATCACGCCCTCGCGGATTATGAAATATTCAAGGAAGATATACTTTTCGGCCCTTGTCAGCTCGTCAATAAGGCAGGTGAATTTGCGCTCGCCGGGCGAGAGGTATTCGGTTTCGGTTCCGTTGTACACCGGGAACCCGGCATAATTTTCAAGATAGCGCATGCCGGCGACATATTCGGGATAATCGGCCGAGGCAAGGGCGAGCAGATTGTCCTCTATAATATATGAATCGCGGTTTTCTCGCTCTATCTGGTTCTGTCGGCGCGAGAATTTCCGCGTTGAGCCCTGAAATTTCAAGAGCAAATATAAAAGACCCCCGAAAAGCGGGAAAAGCATGATGGGAATCACCCATGTGAGCTTATATGCCCCCTTGTTTTTCTCAGAGAGGATATGTATGAGCACCACGACACTCACAATTGTGAGCAGCGAGGAAATTATCGAATAATACGAGCTCCCGACCGAAATCAAGAGGGCAAGAAAGACAATTTGAAGAAGTATCAGGAAGATGACGAAAAGGCGGCGCTGGAGAATTAGCATGAACCATTTTTTTCTCATATAATCTCCCGCCTCCTTTATATTTTTACATAGTGTTCTTACATTTTAACATATTTGTAGATAGAATTCAAGCTGTAGAATTATTTTGATTTATCATGGCTGCCCGGCCGCTGTTGTCTCTTTTTGGATGATTTACTCAATGGGAAGAAACAAAAAGTATATTAAAGCGCTTGGATATTTGATATTTATTTAAATATTTGTAACTATTCACCCCTTAGCAAATCCCACAATCGGGATGGCCTGATAGCGCATTGCGGATAGCAGAAAAGGCATCAAATGAATGCTTTCGTGCGGTAGCAACATAAGACATGATAAGGGCGAAGATA